>CANFZA010000075.1 GCA_947451235.1 Methylophilaceae bacterium
ACTTCACTTGCCGTTAGTGTGCGGTAACTCCGCACAGGCAGGCCGCGCTTATTGTTTGATACTTTAATTAAAAGACAATGAATCATGATTACCAATAAAGAAATACGGCAATAATATGTGTCATCATTGCGACTAACAGTGCGATAGTGAAAGGTACGTGAAAGTATAGCCAGAAGCCCAATCTGGCGCGGTACATAAGGTCTTGCCGCACGCGCCTAACCAGCGACTGACGGCGCACCATAATGGAGTAGAGCTCGCGATAAGGTTTTCGCTGCTCGGTTGTCAGGTCGTTGCCCATTAAGGCCAACTGCTCTACGGCAATGGCGGTTGGGCAATTGGGCTGATAACCTCTTAATTGCTCTAGTAAACCAATACCAATCGCCGTTTCACTACAGGCGCGGGCGACGATATTGTTAATGTTATCCGGCATGATTAAAGCAATTTGGCGGGCTAATTTGTCAGCTTCGGCAATGCGCAATAGCAGGCCATCTAAGTTATCTTCACCCATGTTTTCTGTCATCTGGCGCGGGTAAATCATATAAGTGTAATTACCAAAAAAGCCACTAATAACCACAATTAACAAAATTCCATAGGCCAGCGTATGAATGTTTAGCCCAAAATTGAAACCACTATGCAAAGTGACCAATACGGTCAGCGCGGTGCCTAAATAAATATGAGCAGAGAGCCAGCCTTGTGTTGCGCCAGAACCGCGATAACGACGCTTGCGCACGCCATACCAAGTCATCCAAAGTACTAAAATGGCTGAAATTGTGCCTAAGACATAGCCTATCCAACTGCCGCCATAATGGCCAACGGTGGGTTCAAACATCAAATAAGCCACAAACGCGACTAAAATAATCACCACCGCTATTTTGAAATAGAAGTATTGTTTATAGTCAAAGATATTACTGCGCTGCATTTAGATCACTCTCATTTCACTTCGTCAGAACCCATTAGGGTTACTTCGCCGGAGGCATCGCTGGCATAGCTTAGCAGCGCTTCTGGGTTTACCCGCAATGCGGCACCTACCGGGCAAGCACGCACACACACTGGGCCATCGGCAATGTCTTTACACATATCACATTTAACGGCTACTTTTGGGCCATCGATTTTTGCGATGGCTTTTGGCTGAATACCTAGCATGACTTGCCATAGGCTACGCTCTGGCTGTTCATGTACTACTGCCATCTGAATCACATCGTAAGGACAATTAACCTGACAATTGCCGCAGCCTATACAGCTGTCATCGATATAAACTTCGCCATGCGGCGCTCGGTGAATAGCATCTGGCGGGCAGTCTTTCATGCAATGCGGATGTTCACAATGACGACATGAAGTAGGTACGCGAATATTAGCAAAAATCGGCCCAGTATCTCTGTCCAGTCTTGTTGCACCGCCATGCGTATCGGCGCACGCTTGCTCGCAATGATTACAACGTATGCACAGCGATTCGTCGATGAGCAATACATCGGTGGCTTCACCCACGCCTTGTTGAATCAGAAAAGAAATCAGATTTGAGGGTGTAGATTGCTGACCTAAAGCATTGCTACTATCTTGCATGGTTTCCATTTGCTGGCGATTTTCTTGCTCTTGCAAATGTTGCAAATAGCGCGCATCAAGCACGCCGCGAATTTCAGGATTGCGCGCAATAATGTCACGCATACGGCCAGCTTCAATTAACACAGCTTGTGTTTCTATGGCTGCGCGCACTGTGCCGTAGCGCGGTTCGCCAGAAACCAAGGACATTTCACCCACATAATGCCCAGCCGCCACGTAGAACAACACCACTTCGCGGCCGCCTATCATGCGCGATACCGTGACCGAGCCACGTTGGATTAGGTAAAGTCCGTCGGCCTCATCGCCCTCATGAAAAAGCTCTTCGCCAGCGGCAAAGTTTTTAAGCGTGGCGTTACTGGCAATATCATTAAGATCTTTTTCGCTTAACGAGAGCCCAATAGTAATATGCACGGCAGTTTTAATGGCAACTTCATCCAGCATGCGGCGCATTGATTGCACAGAGCCAATCAACTTTTGCATCACGCGGCGTGGTGTTTCTATTAGCACGCAGCGCGTTTTAGCGCGTACCGTACCGGTGCGTCGGCGACCAGAAATGAGCGCCATTTCACCAAAAAATTCGCCAGCCTTTAGTGTGGCATCTGGCACATTGTCTTCATCAATTAAAACATCCAACTCGCCTTCAACAATAAAGAAGAAAGTGGTGCTGTAATCATTACGCTTAAAGATTATTTCGCCGGGTTCTGGCAGTAATATATTGCTTTCTAGCACCAATTCACGCAGTTGCAGCGTGTTTAGCATTTTTAGTAGCGGCACGCTCTTGCGGATTTTTTCCAGCACATCATCCACACCGCGATCATTGCAAAAATTGGCGAATTTTTCACGTAGCAATGCGGTGTCGGCTGGCTCTACTGGATTGCCTAAGATGTACTCAATGACTTCGTAGCCTTGATTAATGCCTTGCTTAATCAGCGGATAACCAGCAAGCGCGCCAATAATGTAAAGGCCAGGCACGTTCGATTCATAATGCGTAGAAAGTAGCGGTAGCGCAGCTACATCTGGTGTTGGAAATGCCACGCCAAAGCTTTCTAGCAACGGGCGTGAAGGTAAAGCGCCTAGTCGCGCAATAACGCGGTGACACGGAATACGCTCTACGCCGTTGGGCGTTTTAGCATAAATGGTAATTGGAAACTCACCACTGGCGTTCATTTCTATGGCTTGCGGCCGAGTTTCTAGCAACCAGTCTAAGGCGCCTCTTTTTCGGGCATCGGTAAGTTGGCTAAGGTTGCTTTCCTTACAATTGCTAAAATCTTCAGCACGATTCAGGATAATCAGTTGGTTGCGGCCGATTAGCGCCAGCGCATTTTCTACGCCACTATCGCCACCACCCACCACCACAATGGTTTCATCCTGATACGCCAGAGGGTCATCTAATTGGTATTGTACTTGCGGTAAATCGCCGCCTGGAATATCTAGTTTACGCAGGTTGCCCTGCACACCGATGGCCAACACCACGTTGTCTGCAGTGAGTTTGGTGCCGTCAGTTAGTTCTACTTCCAGCCATTTTTCCTTACGCTTAATATCAATCACTTTAGCGCCATAGCGCACATTGATATGGTGCTCGTCTATGGTTCTTTCCCAAGTTTCAAGTACGGTTTCACGTAGGGAAGCAGTAAAAGGCAACGGGCTGCGTAAAGGTAAGCCTCGTGGCTCAGACATCACAAGCTTGCCGCGTAGATAACTGCGAATAGTGCTGGCAGGTTCCGCAGCGGCATCTAATAATAAATAGGAAATGTTTTGCTCAGACGCACGCACAGCCGCAGACAACCCGCTTGGCCCGGCGCCGATAATGAGGATGCTAAAATGTTCTGGCTTTACGACTTTAATAACAGTGACCTTTATTTTGCTTAATAGTGTTGCTAATCACTTTGGCGTGTCTGGATTTGGCTTAATTGCCTGTTAGTTAATCTTACTTTATTTTTTGCGATAACTTTCAATTCGCTCATAAATTTCCATACCAATAAGCATAAAGATAACAAAAATAATGCCTTTTATACTGCCGGCTCCCAGTAATACAAAGGCCGGTGCAGGACAAATGCCAGATAAGCCCCAGCCTATGCCAAATGCTAGTCCACCAATGACTAAGCGCTTATCAATAATACGTGTAGTTGGTAAGTGCATTTTTAAGCCTAAAAAGCTGATGTTTCGCTTTTTTGCCAGTGTAAATGCGATTAGTCCTATGCTAATTGCGCCGCCCATCACTAACGCTAAAGAGGGATCCCATAAACCAGCTAAATCCAGAAAAGCCAATACCTTCGCTGGGTTGGCCATGCCTGCAAGTATAAGCCCTAAGCCGAAAATAGTGCCGGAGAGCAAGGCAAATAACACAACACTGATATTGCTAAAATGTTTTCGCATGCTTTATGCTCCTAACCCGAAATTAAGCCCAAGTACGTGGCGCACGATATATACCGTAACAAAGCCGGCGAACATAAAGGCCAGTGTTGCAATAAAAGAGCGTGGCGACAAACGCGAGATGCCACATACGCCATGACCGCTGGTGCAGCCCGAGCCATAGCGCGTGCTTATGCCAACCACTAAGCCGGTAATTGCCAGCAGACTATTGCTGGCGCTAATGTCTATGATGGGCAATGCGGCAAATAATTGCCAGATTAACGGCGCAATAATCAAACCGACTATAAATGCTAATCGCCAGTAAATATCATTTTTTTGGGGTCTGAATAAGCCGCCCAATATGCCGCAAATGCCAGCGATACGGCCATTGAATAGCACAAATATTGCAGAGGCTAGGCCTATGAGTGCGCCGCCAGCAAGTGCAGTCCAAGGCGAGAAGTTATTCCAGTCGATTAACATAATTATTTGTTCTGATATGGTTGAAAGCTTGCATGCTTTAAGTACACAAGCTTGTAGCTAAGTTGCCATTTTAAACTAAAGCTACTAAGCATAGTCGATCGCTAGCAATCTAGATGTAGCAATCTAGATGTATTTTTAGCTCAAAAGCTACATTTTCCGCCACAGTAAACTTTTCACACTTGGGATTTATTAAGGATAAACTAGGGTTGTTGCAGCGGTGTTTAGCGCAAAATTTTTAAAGGTGAGAGATGAGCATTATCGGTAATATTCTTTGGTTTATTTTAGGCGGCGCTTTCATGGGCATAGGCTGGTGGATTGCTGGGGCACTGGCTTATATTTCCATCATCGGCATTCCGTGGGGTAAAGCTTGTTTTGTGATTGGGCAATTTGCGTTTATGCCTTTTGGCAAAGAAGCGGTAAATCGCAAGTACATTAATGAGAAAGATGATATTGGGACGGGCGTTTGGGGTGCTATTGGCAATGTAATTTGGTTTGTTTTTGCTGGATTTTGGCTTGCACTCGGGCATCTTATTTCTGCCCTAGTTTGTTTTATTACGATTATTGGCATCCCCTTTGGGTTGCAGCATCTTAAATTAGCCGGAATTGCAGTTGCGCCTATAGGCAAAACTATAGTGAATAAATGGTGATTTATTAAACACTAATCTTTAAGCGCTAATCTAAAGTTTTAGTGCAACTAAAGGCTAAATAACTAGGTGATAGTTTAATAAATTGTTTGGATTGGTTTTTCTTATAAAAGTCAGGGAATTCTGTGAAACTGACTAGCGTATCCAGTGGCGTCCAAAGCGCTGCTGAAGTTTTTTTAGAAGTGCTTCCTGAAATTTGGGTGGAATTTGGACTAGAAATTTGATCGGAAATTTGAATAATACAGTGATTGTTGCCATAACTTGATACCGTAGCAAATTTTTCCGGCATCTTGTATAGCTGACCTTGTTTTTTAAAGGCCGCGACTATTTCTATAGTGCAAACTTTTTTAAAAACTCCAGTGCAATTGTCCGCAGTAAAATTACCCGTTACCACATAATCTGCCGCCGCCGCGCTACAGAAACCAAGCAAAAGGAATGCAGTAATAGATTTCTTCACCATTAGTCTCTATTAATCACAGCATTATTAATCACAGCACTATAAAATCAAGCCTTAATGTGCTGTCAGCATATTAAGAATGGCTTTATATTCAGTCACCATCTCAACGATAGAATCTGCAAACTGATAGTCGGAAATGTAATCATTAGTCCATTCCGCTGTCTCGGAATTGTCATCAGTCATCATTGGTGTGAAGGTTAAATCCAAATATCGGCCATCACCAAGGTCAATCACCTCAATGCCATCTTCATCTTTAATGAGAACCCAATGATCTGGCACTTCCATACCCAGCGTGATGCTAATATTTAATTTCTTCATTTTTAATTATCCTAAATTATGCTGCAAAAACACTTAACTTAAAGTAATTAGTTTGCCGGTTTAACTAGCTTTTGAAAATTCATTTGGCGCAATCACTAAACTATCAGCACATTCGCGGATAGCTACTATTGTTTGCGCCATCGTTGAGGGATGAGGCAACTGCAATAATCTTTTACCTTTTGGTGTGCGCGTTAAATAAACCGGCGCAGCCTTACTTATCTCTTGAAGTAGCGCGCTAGCATGGTGAGTTTGTTGTTTATGTTGGTTTGAATTCACTTGATGGTTTGCCTTGAGATAAATTTTCCTTTAAATGCCTAGTAAATTCTGCCCGTTGGTATTGAAATTATCAATACGTACAAACACTTACATGAGATTTACTTATTCTTAGCTATGTTCTCTTATCGAGTTTGGTCATTAAGTCTCATGTCGTAGTCTCATTTCTTAGTCTCTTGGCTTACTCACTAGGAGTAGCCTTCCTGCATAAGTGCTATAAATCTACGCTAAACCGCATATCCGTGTTCGCCCTGATATCCGCCAACGTTTTCTTCTTATACGATGTTCTATGGTTAATTTGCGTAGATATTTAATGCTGATATTTTGCGCTGGAATTTTGTATGGGTGAATTGCCGCACGCAAATTGTTTGGGCGATAGGAGGATTTATGTTCGATTTTAAAAAATCTGAAAATATGAAGGCTTTCGAGCATTGCATCACGGATATTGTCGGTAAAGAAGTCGCGCCTATGAGCGTAGCCGTTTATAAATGCTGGAAACTCTTCAATTCAAAATACGGTGATATGCCTAATTGGAAAAAATCGGCGACTCAACAACGTGAGTGGTTATCTTATTTAGAGCATTTAGTCCAAGATGATTTTGATAAAGAAATGAGTCACGACATACCTTGTGGCACTTGCAACGGCGTAACCATGGCGATGTTATTTTTTAAAGCAATCGCTTTAAATGAAGACCCGCAGACGATCAATGTGATGTTTGATTATATGGAAAAATTTAATAGAATTGGCTATCAAATTTCACAAACGCCAAAGGTGAAAAATGGGTTTCAGTACATAGGAGAATACTCAGAAAACAGCCTGAGCCACACCAATAGACACACCAATTATAATGTTGATATAGGCGCCCACTAACCCATTCACTGTAATCGTTTTCTAGGCCATTATTACTGCCTGCTACGGCTTTTTTTGAGGCGGAGGCGGTGGGTATGGATAATTAGTCGAAGATTGAGGCATCGTCGGTTGTTGCTCTATATGACCAGAAACTGGCACGCGATGACCCTTAGCATACATGCATTGGATATAGGCGTTATCGTAATGGCGCTGTGCGCTGTATGAAGAAACATTGCCTTCATCAACACCAATCAAGCTACCAATAAAAAGCCCTGTGGCCGCACTGTTGCTCAATTATATTATCGCTAAATACTAAGTAATCACCTTATGTACTTTTAAATAAGCAATCACTTGTTCAACACATTCGGCTAGATTGAGTAATTCTGTATTAAGTGAAATTTCTGGCTTAGTTGGCGGTTCATAGGGCGAAGAGATGCCGGTAAAGTCAGTGATGAGCCCTTTTCTTGCCTTCGCATAAAGCCCTTTTACATCTCTTTGCTCGCATACTTCTACAGCACAGCAACAATATATTTCTATAAAACGCTCCGGTGCAACTAACGCTCTCACTCTATTTCTATCAGCAATGTAAGGCGAAATGAAAGCCGTTAATGCAATCACACCGGCTTCGGTGAATAACTTGGCCATTTCACCCACACGCCGAATATTTTCAACTCTATCTTGTGGGCTAAATGCCAAATCAGCGCATAGGCCGTGACGCACATTATCACCATCAAAAACAAAGGTAGCGCAATTCAGCTCAAATAATTTTCGTTCAACGGCGTGTGCGAGCGTAGATTTTCCAGCACCGGACAGCCCAGTAAACCAAAGTATTACGCTTTTGTGCCCACTGCGAGATTCTCGCTCAGCAGGGCTTACAAGGGCTTTATGCCAATGAATATTGCTGTCTAAAGTAGCCATTATTTATCCAAAATCTATCAACTAAGTTGGTGGAAAGATTCAACCCTAATTATTTTTTCCGCCTTGCTTTCACCACTATCGCTCTTGAAAATTCCCATTCCTGCAAAAGGCCACGTTTATACTTGTCAGGTAAATTTACTTCTAGTAAAAAATCTTGCTCACCGTTGTAAAGCGGCAATAGATTTTTATTCACTTCTTGAAGCAGTAGCTTTTTTAATGACAAATCCAGCGTTGTAGTCTCAAGTACGCTCATCACCATTTCCTTCGCTGACGAATAAAGCTGGCCCCTTAGAAATTGCAGTTTCAGGTCGGGCGAACGGAAGCGCTCCCTTTCTTCGGTATTCTGTTCAATAACTTCAAGTACAATTGATGGATCCAATAAAATCTCTTTTGCCCTTAAAAGTCTTAGCCGAACACATAGCTCCAGATCTTCACCTTCATAGCCATTGAGTAATTCATCGTAACCACCAATAAACTCAAAGTCATTTTTTTGTACTACGCAGAAACCGCGTAAGGAATTCTGCGCTGGTGGTCCAAATCGTGCAAAACAATGTTCTTTTATTTGAGGGTCAATAGCCTTTACAAAATTCTCAGCAATAATCACATCGGCATCAAGAAATATTAAAAACTCGCCTGCGGCCTTCGCCGCGCCTAGGTTTCTCGCGTTAGACAAATTAAACTTAGGCTTACTTTTCACTGCCACTATGATTGCTTCACGGTGAAACTTGGTCACATAATCACTAGTCCCCTCAGGGCAGTCGTAATCCACCACAATCACCTCAGTATTTTCTTGCTTTAAAAATTCTGGGAGCGATAGTTTTAGATTATTTAACCTACCTTTGCAGGTGGTGATAATTGAGTATTTAGGTGCCATTATTCATAATCTTTATTTTGTGTACGGTTCAAAATAGCTAGTGTTAAAGTTTACAAGAACGCTTTATTTTTTGTAACTCAACTTAACTTAATTGCTGGTTTAAATTACAAATTAGCGTCTTTTCTTTCAGGAATGCTTTGAAAATAACGATTCATAATTTGGCCCTTTGTGCTAAGTAAATTATTGATAGCCAGTTCAAAAACTTCATCTAGTTGTTGGCGTTTGTGACTATTAGCAAAATGATGTGTGAAATGGCAAAGATTGGCTGCCGCCATTGGAAAGCCAAACTTATTGGCATACATCGCGCAAAGTTGTTTCCCTCCAGTTGCTATATCTTGCATTAGCCTAGGCGTAAATAGTCCCACAGATGTTAGTCTTTCAATGGGCATCGCCTGATGTAGGTTCACTAGAAACTTCGGCCCAACTGCGGTGCGCTCTATCTCTCCCGCCGGAGCATGCTCTAGAATCGCCTCGGTAGCAAAGCGATAAAAATCAAGCATGGGATGGTCTTTTTCGAAGACCATTACAGCGTTATTGATGCTTGGTCCCGATATGTTAATGCGCCCATCGGCAAGCTCGCCCAGCATTACCTCATGGCTAAATGCATAGCCGGCTTTAGTTTCAATTTTCAGCAAATCGGGTGCAAAAATAATAACATCAGCATCAAGCCATATTGCTCTATCGTAGCCACGGCTTAAATAATCTTTGATTAAATAAAGTCTGGCAATATCTGTCACTGGGAAAATCTGCTTGCCGCAACGCTCTCTAGTCCATGCTGGAGCATAGTCGAAAAATTCGTCACCAGTAAGTACGTAATCAAAGCCTGAGTTTTTGGACCATCCAGCCACGGTGCTAAGGCAAGTCGAAATCCATTTAGGAATATTACTGGTACGATAAGACTGTAAAACAATCGTTTTCAAAGCATATCCTTCTGCAAGTATTTTTAATGGGCTATCGATAATGATAGTTCAGGCCATTGGTCTACCCAGCAACAGGCATGATCGAAGCCTGAAATCACTCGCATGGTAGGGCGATTTTCTGGTGGGAATCGCGCAATATATGATTGGGTCACTTCAGCGCTAATATTATGGTCATCAGCACCTACAAAATGCAATTGTGGAATGTTTTGCAATGATTGCCAAGCTTCAGCAGGGTTTAGTGAGCCCGTCAGTGGCGGCACTTTGTGCAGGCTAGTCCAAGTTTTGTGGTCTAAATTACCTGCAACGGTAATGAGTTGCGTGACATCTGATCTTTTTGCTGCAACCAGTGCGGCAACTGCACCGCCGCCAGAATACCCAACCAACACCAGTTTTTTTGCACCAAAAGTTTTTTTCAGTTGGCTAACGGCCTGATTTGTAGCTTCGATTACTTCAGGTGAAAAACGTCGATTAGTCCAATCGCTGGTAGTGCAACCTTGGGCATCTTTGTCATTAACGTACTGACATGGCCTTGCCAAATAAGCGGCCGCACCGTTGTTATGGCGCAAAGCCAATTGGAGTCCAACCGGTTTAATTGGTGTTGGGTCGTCTGAGGCTTGCGAACGTGTTAGCCAAGCAAAACCGTCGCCTTCAATATACACCGTAAGTTGTTCACTCTTTACCAGAGCGATAGGCATGTATGAAATCAGTACGAAATGATCGCTAGTTAGGCGAGCGGCTTGCCAATGTTGAGCTGTAGCCAAGGCGTTAGCGTTGGCACGCCTATCCTGCGCACTTACGCCAATACAGGCAGTCATTATTGTTGCTAATAAACATAATAAAAACAATGATGCTATATGCCGTATACGTATATGATTTATGCCGAATAGCGCTGTTTTTGCCTGATGAATTAGACTGTATTTTCTAGGCTCAATTGACGAATTTAGATTAAAAATCTTCATCAAATAATAGGCGTAATATTCATGCGGTCAAACCAGTTATTGTCGTTCCATGTGGCATTGCCACCAGCAGCATTGTAGTTAACGGTTAACTCTTCACCAGCCAAAATCTCTCTCACAGCAATATATTTCATGGTCATATTATTAGCATCTGGTTGGTAATACATATTAGCCGGATCATGGTGGTTATAAAGGCTACCATAACCCAACACAACGGCATGGCTAGTGCCAATTTTACACAGCGCTCCCCAGCTAAAAACGATAGTTCTAAGTTCGGGTGGAAAAGCCGCAAAAGGGGATTCAAAAATAACTACAGGGCTAGATTCAATGACATCGCCTGCAGAAAAATTACATTGAGCAAACACCCCGCGACCTCTTGCTGTGCCTGTATCACGCACCGTAACGTGCGGTGGCTGAATAACTTCGGTCTGTTTGTTCTGCGCGGGTGTACTTATTGCAGCGGCATTTTTGGCTGAAAGGTTCGCCGCCTCAAGGTGTAATTTTGCCTGCTCGGTTTTCCCTAGTTGCTGATACAACACATAAAGATTTCGCTGCGCTTCTTGGTTGTGTGGATCAACTTGCACCGCATTAAGATAAGCCTTTTCAGCCTCAGTTTGATGGCCCAGTTTGTCTTCTGCAACGCCTAAGTTGTTCCATGCTTTGCCATGATTTTTATTAATCGCTAGTGTTGCTGTATAGGCGCTAATGGCGGCAGCCCAATCGCTTGAATCAGATAATATCAAGCCAAGATTGTAGTGCGCCTCGCTGTCGTTTGGGGCAAGTTCGCAAGCACGGTTAGCGGCCTGAATTGCAATATTAAGCCGACCAAGGCGACGACATAATTCAGCTAAATTTCGGTGATAAATCGCAACCGAATGATTGATTGAAATCGCTTTGGCAACCAGTTCCGTAGCCAAAGATAAATTGCCCGCATTAAAAGCAATTAAGCCCAGCAAGTGATAAGCAGGGTGAAAATCAGGCGCGGC
>CANFZA010000076.1 GCA_947451235.1 Methylophilaceae bacterium
AGTCTGCTGGGCCTGGGTGTACTTTTGTAATTTCAAAAGCGCTAGCTTTAGATGTACAAGAATTTTTAGTTAAGCACCCAGTTGCATGCCAGTCTGTTGCTTTGCATGATTGGTTTATCTATGCTTTTGCTAGGTCGCGTGGTTATCAATGGTGTATAGATGCTGAGCCACACATGCTTTATAGGCAGCATTCGGGTAATGTGGTTGGCGCTAATGTTGGCGTTAAAGCTAAGTTAGCTCGTTTTAAAAAAATGCGTGAAGGTTGGTTGATAACACAAGCACTTTTGATTGCAGAAATTTTAGGTTATGGCACTGCATGGCCAATACAGAGGCTAAACAGATACCATTTTTCTGATCGGTTACTTTTGATACTAAATATAACTAAATTACGCAGGCGCCTGCGTGACCGTGTCGCTTTGGCGTTGTTTTTCTTATGGCCATTACACAAATGAAATTGTTAATCACAGGTGCTAATGGCTTTGTGGGTAAGTCCCTTTGTTCGGAATTGAGCAATCAAGGACACACAGTTCGCGCGGCAGTACGTTCATTAGATAAGCAGCTTGTTGATGTTGATAGAATTGTAATAGCTTCAATAGATAAATCGACTGACTGGTCTCCCACAATACAAAACATTGAAGTTGTCATCCACCTAGCCGCCCGCGTTCACGTAATGAATGAAATCGCGGTTGATGCTTTAGCTGAATTCCGTAAAGTTAACGTTGATGGCACTTTGAATCTAGCCACCCAAGCCGCAAAAGCTGGTGTAAAACGTTTTATCTTCGTAAGCTCAGTCAAAGTGAATGGTGAGCACACATTAGCCAATTATCCATTTACAGAAAATGACGATGCGAATCCGCAAGACCCTTATGGAATATCCAAACACGAGGCTGAGCAAGGACTTTTGTTAATTGCGCAACAAACTGGCATGGAGGTGGTGATTATGCGCCCGCCACTTGTTTATGGTGCCGGTGTTAAGGCTAATTTTGCCAGCATGATGCGTGTTGTAAAACGTGGTATTCCATTGCCTCTTGGCGCTATTCATAATAAACGTAGCTTTGTGTATGTGGGTAATCTGGTCAGCTTAATTGTGCGCTGTATTGATCATCCGGCTGCGGCTAATCAAGTATTTTTGGTTTCAGATGGTAGTGATCTTTCTACCACTGAATTATTGCAAAAATGTGCTGTTGCTTTGGGTGTTAAGGCTAGGTTACTGCCGGTTCCGCAGAAGTTATTGACATTTAGTTTAGGTCTTTTAGGTAAAAAAGCAGTGGCGCAACGCTTATGTGGAAATTTGCAAGTGGATATTTGCAAGGCGAAAATTTTACTGGATTGGGTGCCACCGGTTTCTGTTGAAGATGGATTGAAGGCGACTGCGTTGGGTTTGATTTAAGGTTAATTCACCAAAGCTTTAATTCATCACTACAGTCATCCCCCGTGATCGGGCAATATCGCCAAGTGCGGACGCCAGTAGTGCAGGGTCGTTCTCTTCAAGAATGGCAGTGAGATACGCCGCTACGTCTTCTTCGCTGTTTAAGTATTCAGCCGCGTCAAACTCGGGGAGTTCGGATACTTTTATCTTTTTGGTCATGGTTTAATCCTCCAAATATTTAGCCAGTTCGATTGCCCTGTTGATGTCGGCTTGCTGCGTTGATTTGTCTCCGCCACCAAGCATCACGATTAGCGCGTCACCTTTCTGGACGTAATACATACGCCAGCCTGGCCCGAAGTGTTCGCGCATCTCGTACACACCTTCTCCCACAGGCTCTACGTCTGAGTATTCTTACCCAAAAGAGCCATGCATAATTACCGCAAAAAGACCATCTGTAATAGTCTCAAAAAGGCCGCTTATAATTAGATAAAAAAGCCACTGCCGATATTAACTCGGGCAATGGCTTTTATTTTTCAATTAACAGACAGACAAATAGCTAAAGCTCCCAATCTTCAACAGCAAGACCTTGCACTCTGCTAAACTCACCTGTGTTATGTGTGATCAACGTTACCTGGTTGGCGCGTGCGATGGCGGCAATCATTAAATCGTTAGCACCAATCAAACACCCTTGGACTGTTAGATCAGCACGAATTTGTGCGTAATGTTCAGCGGCAACATCATCAAAATCAAAGCTTTGTAACGGCGCAAACAATTTTTGTAGCAGTTTTAGATTATTTTCTTTTTGCTCACTGCGCAATGCTCCAAACAAAAGTTCAGCTTTCACCACACTACACAAAGCAATATCAGCAGGACTATACTGTGCAAAATACCTGCGCACATTTAAGTTTTTTCGTTGCCATAACTGAATGCAGGCGTTGGTGTCTAATAACCGTATCAATTGAAACTGTTCCGCGTTTCAAGCACTAATTCAGCGGGGCTGTTTTGTGGTTCGCCTTGCCATGCATCGAATAAATCAAAATAGCCTGCTGGCCATTGATTTTGTGCGCCAGTTTCGCGCTTAACAAGTTCAGCAAGATATTTAGAAAGCGGTAAATTAGCCTGCTTTGCCCTTATCCGTATTTGCGTTTCCACTTCATCTGGCACGTAAAAATGTAACTGAGACATAATTATAACTCCCTCTATATGTGCTATATGTGGAATGTATGCTCTATTAGTTTCATTGTCAACGTATAGCTGTGCCACTGGGTATGATTTACCTAGTAATAATTCTTTAAAAATTACTTCCAGATTGAATCCGGTTTGGAACTAGTTTTGGGTGGCTTTTTTGAGACTATTACAGATGGCCTTTTTAATAAGAATACGCACGTCGCCCAAGTTACCGAGCTGAACCTTGCGCAAGTGCTTATTTAGACGCTGCCGTGTCAAACTATCCTTTAGGCATTTGAGCCAGTCGGAGAACTCTTCGAGACATTTTACCGTGTATGTCATAAAAGTACTGTAATCGAACGATTATATATTATCAAGGATATTCTGAAGATGCTTGCGCCCAACCATGTTTTGCACGCAACAGATGAATTGTAGATTATCAATCTAAACTAAATTCCAACCCTAGAAGCAATATTAATCCTAAAAACGCATAAATTTTAATTATTCTTATCATAACTAGTGGTTTATTTTACCTATATCATTGAATTTAAATATTTATTTAATTGATATATCTTATCAAAACTAGCGATGTAATTTAACCATGCGACAAAAAAGCTAAGCATACTAAGTTAACTCACAATCACTTGGTTAATTCACAATCACTTGAATTCATCATTATCGTTACAATCAAACGCGCTAATTAACGGCATTTTTAAGGCTGTTATGACTTTAGTTTAGTAACTAACTGTTGTGGACATTTAATTTTGCCTGTATATTTTAATTTAAATTATTTGGCAGGCAAAAAATGAAGCCGTTATCTGATCAGCAAAGATTATTTTTGATTGAGTCAGACCAGCTCTATCGCATTTTTAGGGAAATGGTTTGGCGCCAAAATGATTATCGCTATGGAATGCGCTGGAAAAATGTTAATGCTAATGATTACCTTGTACGCTTAACTAGTGCGTCAGGGCACGGGCGTTCTTTAGGAGTGAGGTCCGCAGCTACAGAAGCTATTTACCAGAGTTTTCAAGAAGGTCGAGCGCTTGCTTTTGATAAGTTTTCTGGGCTAAAAGATAAGCTAGTCACTCAAACACGCTTAAATCGTGCGATGCGTTTAGGTAGGTTACCCACAGTGGTTGCTGAAATACTCTTGAAGCTTGATGAGGTTCAGGTTTTGTCTGAGCTTCGCGTTGTTGGCACGCACGCGCTTTATGCGTACGAAGCAATGGGGGCGGTTGAGTTCAAGATGGAACTTTTGGCATCTGGGGATATTGACCTCCTATATGATATTCGGCAACATATTTCAATAATTGCAAAAAAGTTAGATGGTCAGGGTTTATTGGGATTACTGAAAAAGGTCGACAAAACTTTTGAGGTGAAAGCGAGTGAGACTTTTAGGGCCGTTAATAAAGATGGTTTTATGGTGGACTTTATTACTCAAGATAAAGGAATGTCTTTTGTGAAGCCGGAAGTAATGTCCGCTGGGGATCTTAAGTTGGTTGAGGTGCCTAATTTAGAATGGCTAGCTAACTCACCACGTATGGAATCAGTGGTTATTGCCGCTAATGGAACTCCTGTGCTAATGCCTGTGGCAGATCCGAGAGCATTTGCATTGCATAAGGCATGGTTATCTAAGCAATCTGATAGAGAGCCGGTTAAAAAACAGCGCGACTTCAATCAGGCAGTGATGGTGCTCAAATTGCTACAAGAGTATTTGCCTAATTTACCAATGAACCTAGATGATATGAGGTATTTCCCTAAGGAAGTAACGGAATTATCTGTTGCTAGCCTAAAGTTAGGACTAAATCAGTTAAAAGAGCTTTGAATGAGTTGGAAATAAAGTTTTTTTAAAAATATTTATAGTCAATCCCATCAAAAAAGTTAGCCACATATCTTTTTGTATGAGCGGTCTATGATCATGAAAGCTATGCTTCGCGGTCACAGACCGCTCCTACAGAAAGCCTGTTTAACGTCATTATTTATAGAATTAGCTATATGCTAAGGTTACTAACTGAGCCAGCATTTTTAATATAGAAAACAACAAGACTAAGGGCGTTATGAAACGTTTATTTGATTTATGTTTAGCGCTAATAGCGCTAGTTTTTTTGCTGTTCCCTATTTTAGTGGTGGCCTTAATGGTTAGCCTCACTTCAACTGGGCCAGTGCTCTATTGGTCTGACCGCGTCGGTCGTTATAACCATATTTTTAAAATGCCAAAATTCCGCACTATGCGGGTAGATACGCCTGCAGTTGCCACGCATCTTTTATCAAATCCAGCACAATTTTTAACACCGATCGGTTCTTTTTTACGAAAATCCAGCTTAGATGAGTTACCGCAACTTTGGAGCATCATTAGTGGCGATATGAGTTTTGTAGGCCCACGGCCAGCATTGTTTAATCAAGACGATTTAGTGGCATTGCGTACCCATTATGGTGTGGATAAACTGGTGCCAGGTTTAACCGGTTGGGCGCAGATTAATGGTCGAGATGAACTGCCTATTCCTGAAAAAGTTAAATTAGACGTGGATTATATGAATCAGCAGTCTTTTATGTTTGATTTGAAAATTATATTGCTGACATTTTTGAAAGTGTTACGCCGAGATGGTATTCAGCATTGATATTGGCGCTAAGATATGCAGTCACAACAAGCTTCATGGCTGGTAATCATTAGTTTATTAATGGTTTATATTGATACAATATGGCGGCAATAATCAAAACCAGCAACATTAAAATAAATGACCAACTAAATGAAACAAGCGCTTATTAATTCACGTACTTTTCTGGCTTTATTACACGATCTAACTGTCGCGTCTATCGCTTGGTTTGCTGCCTATCTATTGCGCTTTAATTTTGCTATTCCGGCTGAGCATGTAGGCTATATGCTGCAATCTATGGTCTGGGTGGTGCCTTTGCAGGGGGCGGTTTTCATCGCTTATGGTTTGTATCGCGGAATGTGGCGTTTTGCCAGCGTGCCAGATTTACAGCGCATCATATTTTCTGTGGTTTCAGCGGCCATTCTAGGTGTAGCCATTTTATTCATGCTACAGCAAAGTATTGTTATTCCTCGTTCCGTGTTGATTATAGATCCGCTGTTGTTGATGATCATGATGGGCGGTAGTCGTTTTACTTATCGTGCATTTAAAGAGCATCAGTTATACGGCACTACGTTTAAGCAAGGCGCGCCGGTGATTATTCTTGGTGCTGGCGAGGCCGCAATAGCTTTGGTTAAAGACCTCGCGCGTAGCACGCAGTGGCGTGTGGTTGGTTTGTTAGATGACGATAAAGCCTTGCTGGGCCGCGAGATTCTAGGCATTAAAGTATTGGGTGACTTGCAGAATCTTGCTGATATCAGTAAACGTCACGTGGCAAAGCATGTGATTATTGCAATGCCTTCTGCGCACCACGATAAGCGTAGGCAGGCAATGGAGTTTGCCAATCAACTTGGCTTAGAGGTGCTTACTGTGCCTGCGATTGACGATTTAATCAGTGGTAAGGTCAGCGTTTCGCAAATTCGTCGGGTAGATGTGGAAGATTTACTAGGCCGCGATGCGGTTCAGTTAGATAACCTTGGTTTACATGCGCTAATTGCAGGGCAGGCGGTGTTAGTCAGTGGTGCGGGCGGTTCTATAGGCTCTGAGCTTTGTCGGCAAATTGTTAAATATATGCCTAGTACGCTGGTTTGTTTGGATATTTCTGAATACGCGTTGTATAAACTAGAGCAAGAATTAAGTACTTTAAGCGTATCGACTAAATTGCTATATATGACTGGCGATGTTAAAAATAATCAGCGCATTAAAGATTTGCTGGCGCAATATGAGCCAACCGTGGTGTTTCATGCGGCGGCCTACAAGCACGTACCATTGATGGAAAACGGCAATGTTTGGGAGGCGCTTTCTAACAATGTAATCGGCACGCATACGCTAGCGCAAGCTTGTAGCGATGCCGGCGTTGCCAAGTTTGTATTAATTTCAACCGACAAAGCGGTTAACCCGACCAATGTGATGGGCGCGAGTAAGCGGTTGGCGGAAATGGTTTGCCAAGGTTTACAGCACCATCATTTGCTAAACACCGCTCATAAAACACCCACGAAATTTATTATTGTGCGTTTTGGTAATGTCTTAGGTAGTAGCGGCAGTGTGATTCCTAAATTTAGAGAACAAATTGCCAACGGTGGGCCGGTGACGATTACCCATCCTGAAATTACCCGTTACTTTATGTCGATTCCTGAGGCTGCGCAGTTAGTGATGCAAGCCGGTTTAATGGGCAAGGGCGGCGAGATTTTTGTGCTAGATATGGGCGAGCCAGTGAAAATTGCCAAGTTGGCCGCTGACATGATTCGCCTTTCTGGCTTGCAAGTGGATGATATTAAAATTGAATATGTAGGCTTACGGCCTGGCGAAAAGCTTTATGAAGAACTGCTGGCTGATGATGAGCACACCATGCAAACGCCACATGAAAAGTTGAGAATAGCTTTAGCTAGGCAGGTTGATTATGTTTGGGTGAATAAACTCTTAAGCTGGATAAATACTACGCAGAGTACTAATGAAGCGCTGATTAAAAACGAATTGAAATTTTGGGTTGAAGAATATAGTCCACAATATCAAGTTTCTGCTGAAGCGCATATCGTTTTAGACGCGCCGATTACTTTGCATTAAGTTGCTTAATCAAAACAAAAAAACTCAGAAAGTTGAATAATCTTGAACGCACAAAACCCAAAAAAATTACTTGAAAATGCACAGTTAATTCATTCGTCAGAGGCGGTGGAAGCTGCAATTTCTCGATTAAGCAAAGAGATTACTGAAACACTTAGCGATAAAAGCCCAATTGTAATTTGCGTGATGGGCGGCGGGATTGTATTTGCTGGGCAACTATTAACCCAATTATCGTTTCCATTAGAAGTGGATTACGTACACGCTAGCCGTTATCAAAATAATACCGTTGGCAAAACATTAACTTGGCAGTCTTTACCAAAATTAGATTTAACTAATCGTACCGTATTGTTGCTGGATGATATTTTAGATGAAGGTATCACGCTGTTAGCCATTCGAGAAAAATGCTTGGAATTGGGAGCCAAATTAGTGTTATCAGCCGTGTTGGTTGAGAAGAAATTAACGCATATTAAACCTATTGCTGCTGAGTTTGTTGGCCTAGAAGTACCTGATCGCTACGTGTTCGGTTACGGCATGGATGCTTACGGTTGGTGGCGCAACCTTTCTGCAATATACGCACTTGCCTGATGAGCGAACATCAATAAATATAGTTATAAAGTAGGTGTATCTATGTGGTTTTTTTCAGGGGTTAATTGCACCTAATCTATATTAGAGCGTTGATTTCTTTCGCTTAACAGGAAAAATCTATAGTTTTATGACATAATAATTACAGTGGAACCATATATTTACTTAGATTTACTTTACGGGTTAGATTAAGAGCTAAATTTTGAACTCACCAGAAATACAAATTTTACTTACTAAGCTTATTAGCCTGACGAATGAACGCGAAGTGGCCGTGCTGGAATTGTCCTTGGCGCAAACTTTATTCGATTTAATCGCACCGCTTAATGTTGATGCGCATAAGTCAGTCAGCATTTACCATGTCAAAGATCTCGTAAAGCTAGAATTCACAGAAGTTGTGTTAGGTAAGGAGCCAAATGGACCTGAGCCTTTAGCTGACCTTAAGTTGAGGCTTGCAAGCTGCTTTAGTTCTGGTGAAGTGTTTAGTTGTGAGCAATCACATGGTCATACTTTAGCCTTATATCCGCTTAATAATTCAACAGGCAGTACGTCCGCAATTATTGCTATAGAAGCTTCAGTTGTGCCGCATGAGGCTATCCTGATGCTGCTGAAAATATTCCAAAATTTTACTTGCCTGATTAATGATAATGAACGTGATGCGCTCACTAATTTGCTGAATCGCAAGACTTTTGAGGCTAAAATAAATAAAGTCTTATCAGCCATGTATCAAGCAACCAAGCGTAAAGATGATAAATCTGAAGCGCTTCATTATCTGGCGGTTTTTGATATAGATTTTTTTAAAAAGGTAAACGATGAGTATGGTCATTTAATTGGCGATGAAGTATTACTACTTTTCGCACAATTAATGACACAGACATTCAGAGATACTGATTTGTTATTTCGCTTTGGTGGTGAAGAGTTTATTGGCGTCTTTGAATGCACAAGTCATGTCGATATCGACAATGTGTTAGAGCGATTCAGGCGCGTGATCAGTCACTTTGAATTTCCACAAGTAGGTAAGGTGACTGTGAGCATAGGTTACACCGCAATATCTGCCTATGATGCTTCTAACCATGTAATAGATAGAGCAGATTTGGCGCTGTATTATGCAAAAAATAATGGGCGTAATCGTATTTGTAATTATGAGCAGTTAGTGGCAGATGGTAGTTTACTTGATAACAAAAAAGAAGGTCATGTGGAGCTGTTCTAAAACGGTTGCTTTCACCATGTGATAGTAGTTTTAACCTATAAATCGGCAAACACAAGCATTGATAATGTCTGTACTAGTCTCAAATTGATTGTCACTATTTGAAAATCCCAATATTTACCGATGACCCTGGCTGGCATGGCGCACAATTAAAGCAAGCTTTCGCACTGCGCGGTGTAGAAGCCGTGTTTGTTTCATTACAAGCCTGCGTGATTGATCTATCTGGCGATAAGCCACAAATTAAAATTCCATTATGTGATTCATTGCCGCCAGCAGTTTTTGTGCGCGGCGTTTCTGGTGGTACCCTTCAACAAGTAATTACACGCTTAAATGTGCTACATATGCTGTCTATGCAAGGCGTTGTTATTTATAACGATGTTAAGGCGATTGAGCGCACGGTTGATAAGGCGATGACCAGTTTTTTGCTGAAATTACATGGCGTTGCAACACCGCCAACGTGGATTGCTGAATCAAGAGCTCATGCAGAATCTATTCGCCGCGCTGCAGCAAAAAATAATCAAACTTTAGTGATTAAGCCACTTTTTGGTTCGCAAGGGCTAGGTGTGCGCAAGCTTTTTGATCATGAAGCTTTACCTGTACCCATGCAGCAGTTTGTAGATGGCGTGTATTATTTTCAGCAGTTAATAGAAACGCCAATGATTGCCGGCAAAGCCGCGCCGCATGATTATCGGGTATTTGTAATCAATGGAAAAGTGGTTGCCGCCATGAGGCGCATAGGCGCTAGCTGGGTTAATAATGTGGCTGCTGGCGGGCGGTGTGAGCTTGCCGAACAAAATCAAGTGATGAGCCAGCTTGCATTAAATGCGGCTGCGGCGCTCGATATTGCTTATTGTGGTGTAGATATTATTCAGGCCGCCAGTGGTGAATATTATGTGTTGGAAGTGAATAGCATTCCAGCATGGAAAGGTCTGCAAAGCGTGACAGATTTAAACGTGGCGCAGTTATTAGTCGATGATTTATTAAGAAGAATTGAATATGCAAGCTAAGCAGCACACCTCAGCACAATTAGCCGCTGCTTATAAGAATGCCTGCATGGCCGAGTTGCAAGCCTTAAAACCTGGCAACGTACACGCTTTTGCTGATGGTCACGGTATGACCATTTACGATTTTATTAATAGCGCAGACGCCTCGGCAGGTTTAATTGCACAAGCTGATTTGACTGTAGGCGAACGTATTTTCAATGCCGTAGAAGCAACACAAAAAGCTGTGGGGATGAATACTAATTTAGGTTTGGTTCTGTTATGCGCACCTATAATTCACGCTGCGTTAAATTGTGGTGAAGCTCTAATATTTCAGCAAAGCTTAAGTAATACTTTAAAGCAATTAACAGTCAATGATGCCTTACTGGCAGCGCAGGCAATTTTGTTAGCAAACCCAGCTGGCTTAGGCAGCGCTGGCGAAAATGATGTTAATCATAAACCTACTGTGACCTTGCTTGAAATGATGCAGTCAGCACAATCTAGAGACCGCATCGCCTGGCAATATAGCCATGATTTTTCAGATATTTTAGACTTTGGCTTGTCGCGTTATGCTGAATCTATGTCTAGATGGGAAAATCAGGCTTGGGCAACGACTGCTTTGTATTTAGGTTTTGTTGGCAATCAATTAGATTCACACATTGTTCGCAAATATGGTGAGGCTCTAGCTGAGCTTGTGATGGCTGAAGCCAAAGCGCTAGAGATACAATATTTGGCGATAGATAATCCGAAGCTGATACAAAAAAAATTGCTAGAATGGGATGCTTCACTTAAATCACGCAACATAAATCCTGGGACTAGCGCCGATTTAACTGTAGCCACTTTGTTAGCTAGTTTTTTGCAATAAACATCAGTAGCTTTTGCAAGCTCGGCTAATCCACCTTGAGAAGATTGTATTTATAAGTACAATTTTTAAAAAAATAGCATTAAAGCGTTTTGTTTTAAATGTTTAAAACAAAAAGTCTGCTTGATATAAAGGGCTTGTGACGACAGTGCGTAATTTTTCAGATATAATGTTGCACTAGATTTTGTGTAAGACTCAATGTTCGGTTTAAGTTTGTTAATTAGATTCGCAGTCAACCTAATTTAATACTCAGATTAAACGTTTGAGATACTTTGGATAATTTTCAGGAGGCAAGCAATGGCAAGTTTATTAGAACAATTAAAGACAATGACCACAATCGTGGCAGATACCGGTGATGTAGAGGCGATTAAAGCGGTTAAGCCTGTAGATGCAACTACTAATCCATCATTAGTTTTAAAAGCAAGCCTATTACCACAATATGCACCGTTAATTGATACTGCTATTGCTTATGCTAAAGCACAAGGCGGTACTAAAGCAGAACAAATTGACAGCGCAGCAGACAAATTAGCGGTGTTAATTGGTGCAGAAATTTCTAAAGAAGTGCCGGGTCGTATTTCAACTGAAGTGGATGCGCGCTTATCTTTCAATTTAGATGCAATGGTGGCTAAGGGCCGTAAATTAATCAAACTTTACGAAGAGTCTGGTATTAGCAAAGACCGCGTGTTGATTAAATTAGCTTCAACATGGGAAGGCATCAAAGCTGGCGAAATCTTAGAAA
>CANFZA010000077.1 GCA_947451235.1 Methylophilaceae bacterium
TTCAACTTGCATCTGCGCTTTATTCGACCATGAAGAAGTAGGCAGTGAAAGCGCGACCGGTGCAAGTGGCAGCTTTTTAGCAGATACCGTCAGCCGTATTGCCATTAGCCAAGCATTAAGCGAAGAAGCACGCTTACAAGCCATGGCGCAAAGCTTTTTTATTAGCGCAGATATGGCACACGCTTACCACCCCAACCATGCAAACGCCTATGAACCTGAGCATCACGCTTTAGTGAACAAAGGCCCGGTGATTAAAACCAACGCCAACCAACGCTATGCCACAAGTGCCGATTCTGCGGCACGTTTTATTACGTTGTGCGAACGCGCAAATGTGCCGTATCAACAATATGCGCATCGTACAGATTTAGGTTGCGGCAGCACCATTGGCCCTATCGTCGCCTCAAATTTAGGGGTGGCAAGCGTAGATGTAGGTTCGCCAATGTGGGCCATGCACAGTATTAGAGAAAGCGCCGGTGTGCTTGATCATAGTTATATGATTGCGGTGTTAACAGAAATGTTTAATAGTTAAAGCATTGTTTAATAGTTAAGGCATTGTTTAATAGACAACATACTGTTTAATAAATATGTAATAAGTTAATATATTCAAAAGCAAAAAATATAAGGCTCAATATATGCACAAGCGTCTTCTTCGCACTAAACCGATTGTAGAACACAGCAACAGCGGGCTAAAAAAATGTCTTTCTGCCTTTGACTTAGCGCTATTAGGCATAGGCTGCGCCATTGGCACTGGCATTTTTGTGCTAACCGGAATCGCGGCCGCTACTCAGTCTGGGCCTGCTGTAGTACTTTCATTCATTATCGCCGGAGTTGCCTCTGCATTTGCTGCGCTTTCTTATGCTGAGTTAGCCGCATCAATCGGTGGATCTGGCAGTGCTTATGGCTATAGCTATGTTGCTTTTGGCGAATTTATCGCATGGGTAATGGGTTGGATTCTACTGCTTGAATATGGTGTAGGCGCGGCTGCAGTGGCCAATGGCTGGGCTGGATACTTCATCAACACCTTAGCTAACTTTAATATTTTTCTACCAGAAGCGTTGACGAAAGCGCCTATATTGGGCGGTTTTATTAACCTGCCAGCCTTTGCCATTATCTGGGTACTGACTATTTTATTGATGATAGGCGTGAAAGAAAGTGCGCGCTTTAATAACATTATCGTTATTATAAAACTCACTACCATTGCCATTTTTATCGCATTAGCTTCTATGCACCTTAATACCGCTAACTGGCATCCCTTCATGCCCTTTGGCTGGTTTAGCACTTTAGAAAATGGTAAAAACGTAGGCGTATTGGCTGGCGCTTCTTTGGTATTTTTTGCGTACTTTGGCTTTGATGCCGTATCCACCGCCGCAGAAGAAGCAAAAAATCCACAGCGTGATTTACCTATAGGCTTAATCGTATCGCTCTCATTTTGTACGATTATCTACATCATAGTCTCAGCATTACTCACTGGCATTGTGCCTTACACGGCCTTAAATGTATCTTCACCGGTGGCCTTTGCCTTAAAAGAAATCGGCTACACTTGGGCATCAACTTTAGTGGCGACTGGTGTATTAGCCGGCTTGATTACCGTATTACTAGTTTTACTATACGGCTTAACACGCATACTTTTTGCCATGAGCCGCGATGGTTTAATTCCACCAATATTTTCGCAAATTAACCCAGACCGCAAAACGCCGACTAAAATTATTCTCATGTGTGGCGCAGTAGTTTCTATCGTTGCCGGCTTTATTCCACTGGGAGAGCTGGCTGAAACGGTCAACATCGGCACGCTAGCCAGCTTTATTATGGTATGCGTGGGCGTAATTGTGTTGCGTAAACGTCAACCTACACTTAAACGACCATTCAAAAACCCATGGAATCCGCTGATTCCTGTGCTGGGCATTTTATCTTGTGGCGCACTGATGACGTTCTTGCCGGCTGTCACTTGGATGAGATTTGGCATTTGGATTTTGATAGGTGTGGTGATTTACTTTATGTACTCTATGCATCACAGCAAATTAAATAAATAAACATTTAAGCAAATAGCTTAAACTCTGCACCATAAAAAAAGCCAGTCAATATTGACTGGCTTTTTAGCTTTAAAACCTAAATAATTTAGATCAAACTAAAGGCTTAATACCCACTCAACTACAGTTTTAATATCTGCATCTTTAACTTGTGGGCTATTTGCTGGCATAGGCATAGGACCCCAAACACCACTACCACCTGCTTTAACTTTAGCAATCAATTTTGCTTCAGCAGTTTTGTCACCTTTGTATTTTGCAGCAACATCTTTATACGCTGGGCCTAATACTTTTTTATCAATACTATGACAAGCTAAACAGCCACTTTTTTGTGCCAATGCTTGAGCGGCTGCTGCGTCTACTGCACCTGCTTGAGTTGCTACTAACATAGAACCAGCTGCTGCAATTGCTAACAATAATGCTTTCATGCTATCTCCTTAAATTTACGCTTAATAATTAATTTTTATTGCAATTTTTTGCGACTAGTAATGATACCCATATTTACAATTCGCAACAAGCCAAAGCTTCAGTCTATATGTGTTATGTCAAGTAATGCGTTAAATCTTTAACTTCAGTTAAAAATCACTCGACATATTTAGTAACTTATCAATGCTCGGTAAACACATAACGGCGTTGCAAAGTCAGCGGTTGACATATTTCAACATTATTATCGGTAGCTACGTATTTACCGCTTTATAACAATTCAAGCGAATATTCAGTCACCATCGTATGTGTTTCATTGGGGAAAATAGTCACGCTGTTTTCCATCGCATTGGCAGATTCTACGCACAGCATTTTACGCCACTCGTCAGGTTCTCCCATATCGGCCATTTGCGCGACTCTTTCTGCTCCCGGCGACCAAATTACCGTAGTGTTACTGCCAGATTTAGCTACGCGGATTGCACGCTTAAAGCCACTGTCGCGAATAATACAATCTTCATCGCTGTTGATATAAACGCGGTCAAACTCGCCATCAAATTTTAGGGGTCCGTGCTGCACGTTACGCACATAGCCTTCTACTTTATCTGAATACACTAAATTTTCTAGGCCAGTTACATGGGTGTTTTTAACATCACTCACATTAAAGTAAGTGTGAAACGCCTCGCCAATCATAAACGGATGATTGGCTAGATTCTTGGTGGTCATTTCTAAACGTAGATAATTACCAATGGTAATTTCTAACGTTAATTGAAAAGGATACGAAAGCTGTTTTTTAGCCACTTCAGTTTGCGTCATTTCCAGTAACAATCGAGTTGTTCCATTCGGCAATTTACAGCTTTTAACCAACTGCCAAGGAATCACTCGCGCAAAACCATGTGGGCAATAACTACTATCGGTAGGATGTGCGCCAAACCACGGCCAGCATATTGGCACGCCACCACGAATAGAACGTGCTTCTACGTAACGCGCATTGCTTGAAAGCCAAAGCACAGGTTCTGCCGTAGTTTTAGGTTGCCAGTGCATGACGTGTGCGCCTTGCAGCGCAATTTTCGCAATAGCGTGGCGATTATCAATTTCAAGGTAATCTAAGCCATTCGCATCTTTAACTATGCGCACATCGTTGGTCTGAACGGTATTAGCAACGCTAGGGTGAGGAAGGATAGTTGCATGAGTCATATTGGTTTACTTTTTAGCTAATTCGTAATGTGATTTTTAAAAATATAATGAATTATTAGTATGCTACTTCTCTATCTGCGTAACATCGCGCACCGCACCACGCGCCGCGCTGGTAGTCATAGCTGCATAAGCGCGTAAGGCTGGTGAAACTGAACGAATACGGCCTACCGGCTTCCAAGCATCTTTGCCTTTGGCATCCATTTTGGCACGACGATGCGCCATTTCTTCATCGCTAATCGCCAAATGAATCGTCCGGTTTGGAATATCAATTTCTATAGTATCGCCCTCTTCTACCAAACCAATCGCGCCGCCTTCAGCTGCTTCTGGTGAAGCATGGCCAATACTTAAACCTGAAGTACCGCCAGAAAAACGGCCATCCGTTAGTAGCGCGCACGCTTTGCCTAAATCTTTAGATTTTAAATAAGACGTTGGATACAACATTTCTTGCATACCAGGCCCACCACGAGGGCCTTCATAGCGAATGACCACTACATCACCCGCCACAATTTGATCAGCTAAAATTGCTTCAACCGTCGCATCTTGAGATTCAAAAATACGCGCACGGCCAGTAAATTTAAGAATACTGTCATCCACACCGGCAGTTTTAACAATACAGCCATCTAGCGCAATATTGCCGTACAACACTGCTAAGCCACCATCTTGTGAATAAGCATGCGCTTTATCACGAATACAACCTTCTGCACGGTCGTCATCTAAAGTTGGGTAAAGCATGCTTTGTGAGAACGCAATCGTCGTTTTAATGCCACCGGGTGCAGCGCGGAAGAATTTTTTAACGTCTTCATCCTGCGTCACCATAATGTCCCATTTATCCAAAGCATCGCCCATTGTGGCGCTATGCACGGTTGGCGTATCGCGGTGCAACACACCTGCCCTGTCCAATTCACCCAAAATACCCATCACGCCACCGGCATGGTGTACGTCTTCCATGTGATATTTTTGTGTGGCAGGCGCAACTTTGCTTAAACAAGGCACTTTGCGAGAAATACGGTCAATATCACTCATGGTGAAATCAATTTCCGCCTCGTGCGCTGCGGCTAATAAATGCAACACAGTATTGGTTGAACCGCCCATAGAAACATCCAGCGCCATCGCGTTTTCAAAGGCTTTCATATTGGCAATATTACGTGGCAATACAGAATAATCGTCTTGCTCGTAATGGCGTTTGGCAATATCTACAATCAAGCGACCCGCTTTTAAGAATAATTCTTTACGCGCGCCATGAGTGGCCAAGGCAGAACCGTTACCCGGCAAGCTTAAACCTAGCGCCTCAGTTAAACAGTTCATAGAATTTGCAGTAAACATACCAGAACAAGAGCCGCAAGTTGGACAAGCTGAACGCTCAATCGCTTCGGCTTTTTCATCGCTGACTTTACTATCCGCCGCCGCCACCATCGCATCAACTAAATCTAGCTTCAGCTCTTCACCTTGCCAATTCACTTTGCCGGCTTCCATCGGACCGCCAGACACAAACACCACAGGAATATTTAAACGCAAAGCCGCCATCAACATGCCCGGCGTAATTTTGTCGCAATTAGAAATACACACCATCGCATCAGCGCAATGTGCGTTCACCATATATTCCACGCTATCGGCAATTAAATCGCGGCTAGGCAAGCTATACAACATACCGCCATGACCCATTGCAATACCGTCATCCACCGCAATCGTGTTGAATTCTTTAGCCACGCCGCCAGCGCGCTCAATTTCACGCGCCACTAATTGGCCTAAATCTTTTAAATGCACGTGACCCGGCACAAACTGTGTAAACGAGTTACAAACCGCAATAATCGGCTTATCAAAATCGCCATCTTTCATGCCAGTAGCACGCCACAAAGCGCGAGCCCCCGCCATATTGCGACCGTGAGTAGTAGTACGTGAACGATAAACTGGCATAAGTAAAATCCGTAAATAATGAATGTTGCAATAAGAATGTAATTTTAGACTAGCTAAGCCCAACTGGCTAAAGAAATATGCGCTTTTTTGGCTAATTAACGGTGAAATCTCCCGTAGGAGCGGCGCCCCCGCCGCGAAGCAATCGTGAAGAGAACTACATACATTCTAGCATGCTGAGAAATAGCTTCGCGGCGAGGCGCCGCTCCTACCAAATTAGCTGGCGAAATATAGAGCCAAGTAGGGTGGGCAGATTTCTTTAGCCTGTCAGGCTTAGCTAGCCTAACTGGCTAAAGAAATCTGCGCTTTTTTGTCTAATTAACGGTGAAATCTCCGGTAGGAGCGGCGCGCCCGCCGCGAAGCAATCGTGAAGAGAGCAACATACATTCAAGCATGCTGAGAGATAGCTTCGCGGCGAGGCGCCGCTCCTACCAAATTAGCTGGCGAAATATAGAGCCAAGTAGGGTGGGCAGATTTCTGCCGACGTGCTTACTTGAATATCAAAGATTGTTACGCGTGGACAACGAGGTGCCCACCCGACCTATCTAATGACAGCATTTTGCCTAATCCAGCTAGCAAAATTAGCTTCATCAATTTCGCCAGCGGCTAGGGCGAGTATGGTTAACGTTGCATCAACCTGACTAGCGCTCAATTTATAGCCATTTAGCCCTAAAAACAAACATACAGAAAGCAGTGCCACGTTCTTATTCCCATCTACAAAAACATTATTTTTAGCTAAACCAAACCCATAAGCTGCGGCTAATTCTGCTAAATCTGGTTTTTCATATAAAGCCAAATGTGGCGCTCGATTCAATGCAAAATCCAACAAACCTTCATCGCGCAATCCAGATGTGCCGCCATGCGTTGCCAAGCTTTCATCGTGCAACATCATCAAAAGCTGCTTATCTACCCACCGCCATTGGCTCATGCTATTTTGCCAACTCGTTAAAAGTATCGCGATACTCGCGCATAAACTCGCGGCCAATATCAAGCTGCTCTTTAAAGTTAGGATTGTGCGGCGTAATTGTCGCCGCTCCCGGCGCATCGGTTAAAAACACCGTATCGCCTTTTCCAGATTCAAGCGCGCCAGCACTTCTTTAGGCAAAATTAAACCAACAGAATTACCAATTTGCGTGAGTTTTAAAGTGTGCATATTTCACCTAAATATTAAATGTTACAACAAAAGTTATAACAAACTTGTTTTTAGCTGAGCGCAATAAGTCGCTGGGGCGCTAATGTTACTTCAGCTTGTTGGCTGAATTGTTAGGCAGCTATGCTAAACACGAAAAAACCAATCAAGTACTATTTTTATCATTTTATTGTTGTCATTTAGATGAATATAGCGCTTAATCTAGCGCGCTTGAGTTTTTTCGCAGCTTTGCTTTAAATTCCGCTTTATCTCTTAGGAATAAAAATATGAAAATCATCTCACCAACCAATCATGGCTATATTGACTACGTTACCGTTGCCTTGTTTTTGGCCGCACCAACCGTAATAGGATTAACTGGCATAGCTGGCGTTATTGCCTATGCGCTAGCTGGGATTCACCTAACTATGACGCTAGTCACAGATTTTCCACTTGGCATTGCAAAACTGATTCCGTTTTCAGTGCATGGATGGGTAGAACGCGCCGTCGGTCCCGCTTTGGTCTTATTGCCGTTTTTACGTAGCTTTCAAACTCCAGCGCGAGAATTCTATATCGTAATAGGCATCGTGATTATCTTAGTTGGGGTCTTTACGGATTACGAGCGAAACTAATTACAGGTAGGGTGGGCAAATGGCTGTTTATTTGCCCACCGTTGCAATGGTGGGCAAGGTAATGCATTTTGCCACCCTACTTTACTACGTTAGCAGACCAAGGAGTAACACGCATGCATAGTACGCAAAACCAAACTGATGTTGCCGCCCAAGTAATAGCAGCTTGCGTTGTTCACGCCAGAAGTATATTGGACTCTCAAATACCCACCATACAAAACCGCAAATTTGACTTCATGCCAGGTTTTATAGAAACGGCAACCCAGCTCTACTTGGCTGGCGTAATGTGGAACTTTGGCGAACAGTTTGGACTTCCCACAACGGCTCGTGACCGCGGGTTTATCTGCTTAATGTCCATGCTTGTCAGCGATGGAATGACTTCGCAGAAAGCTCAAGAGCGAATCACTCATTTGAACCAAATATCCCGCAATACGGAAGGCCAAGACATACTTGCTATTACGGCTGGCTATAACGCAAAAGAATCCGACGGATCTCTTGCCTCGGTCTTTGAGAGATTTAGTAATGTACCGGAAGTGTCAGGAGCCCCATATCGGTTACTTGACCGCTCAAAACCTATCGCTTTAATTCTTGCCATTGCGGGCACCTTACTAGCACTACTTCTTAATAATAGCTGGGGGGTGGCGTTAGGTATAGGCGTAATTCTTGGGGTTTCCACACTAGCAATAGCACTTGCAATGTATCGTCAGGCGGTTAAGACAAAACTTCAATAACTATGCTTACCGCATGCATACCAACCCATCCATCAAGCGGGACGCCTAACGGCGTCCCTTAACTCAGACGTTAGCCATATATGACACCCGAACTTGAGGCAGAGATTGTTGAAAAAATGCGCAAGGCGAGAGAGCGGGCACGCGGCTACGCAGATTTCTTTTTATGGGCAACAGATCGAGACCTTGAAGAGTGGGGTATTGTAAAGTTGCTGAACGAATCATTGGCTGCTGAAAGCAAGTTACTTTTCTCAGACATTAAAAGTCGAGGTCGCCCTAACGACCCTCCAGACTGTGAGGCGTTGACACCAAAGTGTGAGCGCCTTGCAATAGAAGTAACTGAGCTTGTTGATGGAGAAGCAATTCATCAGTTCAAAAAAGCAGAAAAGGAAGGGCGACCTACAGACTGGGCTGAATGGTCAAAAGAGAAGTTTCTCTCTAAGCTTCAAAACCGACTGTCTGAGAAAGATGCCCGTTTTCCAGAACTTAAGGGTGCCCCATATCCAGGGGGGTATTTAGTCGTTGTCCACACCGATGAGCCTGACCTTGATATTGAAACCGTGGCACGTTATCTTGAAGGTCATCGCTTCGGCGTCATTCAACATATTAAGCAGGCATTTCTCTTACTGTCTTATGCCCCAAACGTCGAGCGGTGCCCTAACTTTGAGTTACAACTAAAACCCTAAAAAAACCACCAAGCAAGTAGGGTGTGCAAATAGTTATTTATTTGCCCACCGTTGCAATGGTGGGCAAGATAAAGCATTTTGCCCACCCTACTTTTTAGCCAGGCAGATTTCTGCCCACGCGGTTTCTTAGAGCATCAAAGATTGCTACGCGCGGCCAATCAGTTGCCCACTCTAACTTCTTAACAAACAGAATCTAAAAATGTTATGATTTAATCATGGCTCCTACCGTTTTCCGTGATGGCTCTTTTCGCTTCTTTTTCTTTTCTCGTGAGGAGCCTCGCATTCATATACATGTATCTCACACTGATGGTGAGGCAAAGTATTGGATTGAGCCCAAAATTGAGCTTGCTATGAACCAAGGACTTTCGCAAAAGCAACTTAATGAGGCATTATCGTTGGTTGAGCGACATCACAAGGAGATACTAAATGCTTGGCGTACCCACTTCGGAAATTGAGGTTTCTTTAGTCTCAAACAAAGGCTTCTGGTTGTTGCTAGACACTGAGGAACTATTTGTTCCTTTTTCTGAGTTTCCGTGGTTTCAACGAGCGACTATTGAAGCTGTCACAACCGTTGAAAAGCCTACAGCGAATCATCTTTATTGGCCTTTGCTTGATATTGATTTGTCGGTAGAGTCTATTCGCAACCCTCATGCATTTCCGTTACTCTCCAAATCTTAATTCATCAAGCGGGGCGCCTGATGCGCATCTTCCGTCAAACATTAGCAAGTAGGGTATGCAAATAGTTGTTTATTTGCCCGCCGTTACAATGGTGGGCAAGATAACGCATTTTGCCCACCCTACCTTTAGCTTATCTAAGTTAGCTAGGCGGATTTTTGCTTCGCGGTTGATTCACCAAGTAAACTGAGAAGATTCTGCACAAGCTCCCCTTCAACTAGATTGTGGCAAATAAGCCGCACTTACACCAAACCCTAAAACAACCACCAAGCAAACCAAGTCGCTGAAACTTGTAGCACTAAACTTGGTATTACTTGCCGTGCGAATGGTTTACCGCCGCTAACAATCGCCGCAACGGCTTTAGATGCGGCATTGAGTGAAAACGCCACCAAAATTGGGATGACTGCGCTTTGCGCGCTTATTTTGCCGGCTGCACCTAATGAGGCAATGGCGATTGTGGGTGCGTGAACATCGGCCAAACCAGCGACGCCTGAGGCAAACACTAGCCCTGCCTGGCCAAACCAAGATTTTAAAGCGGCGGATGCCACTAGCACCACGGCAATAACCACGGCCAAAATAAGCGCTGTTTTTACGCTAAACGAGCGAGTGGGTTTACTGAGATCTGCGCCGTTTTGATGGAATGAACTTAAGGTGACGAACAGCCCATAAATGGCGATGGAAACACCAGCAAAAATAAGCGGTGCGGCAAGCGCGTGTAAGGTAGCTGGGTGAATCGCCGCTAATAATAGTGCTAATTGTAAAACTGTCGCCAAGCTAGATAACACCGCGCCGGCCACTGCCGAACCCATGAGTGCTGGATTTTCTCTTGAACGCTCGCCCATTGCGCCTATGGTGGCGATGCTGGAAATAAATCCTGACACTAGACCAACCAGCGGCAAGCCTATGCGCCCGCCTAGCCAGCGCAAAGCCAAATGGCCCACAGCGCTAATGAGCATGACTAAGATGACAATTAACCATAGGTTTCTAGGATTAATCGCATCAAATGGCCCAATCAGCTCATTCGGTACTAGCGGTAAAACGATGAGCGTAGCGGCGGCTAGTATCAAAAAATCTATCATTTCTTCTTTGGTAATCGCACCGCGCACAAAACCATGTATAGGCTCTTTTGCGGCCAATAATATGGCTGCACTGACCGAAAGGCTGGCCGCTAACGAGGGCGCAGTCATGGCTAGGCCGCCCAAAATAACGGTAAATATCAGGGTGATTTCGGTGGTCAGTCCGGGGTCTTCTTCACGCCGGATAAAATAGGCAATGGCGGCAAATACCGTCACGCAAAATAGCGAGGCGATTAACAGCCAAAAATCCACCAGCGTGCTTACGGCGCCAAGCAAAGCGGCGATGGTAAAGGTGCGAATGCCGGCAATAGAACGCTCGCTCTCGGCGGCTTTATTACGTTCTCGCTCCGCACCAATCAGCAAGCCTATGCCTAAAGCAACTGCCAAATTTAGCCAAAGGGTGTTGTCGATAATCATAGAATCTCCTATTTCTTGTAATGATTCTACAACAAACCGCGCTCTGCGAAAGATAATGTCGTATTTCCTGCCACAATAAAATGGTCTAGCACCCGCACGTCCACTAGCGAAAGCGCCTGTTTTAGCTGCTTGGTAATCAGCTCATCGGCTTGACTTTGCTGCGCGAGGCCAGAAGGATGATTATGCGCAAAAATAACACTGGCGGCATTGTGATGTAGCGCTCGCTTAACGACTTCTCGCGGATAAACGCTGGTTTGTGTAAGCGTGCCAGTGAACATTTCCTCGCTAATAATGACTCTATTTTGCGCATCTAAAAACAGCACTACAAATACTTCTCGCGTCAGATTGCCTAACTTTAAGCATAGATAATCGCGTACTTGCTGGGGCGAGCTGAGCACATTTTTTACTTGCATTTGTTCGCTTAGCGCACGGCGGCTCATTTCAAAAATGGCTTGTAACTGCGCGTATTTACTGGTGCCTATGCCATGCACTTGCGTTAATTCACTCAGTTGCGCGGCAA
>CANFZA010000078.1 GCA_947451235.1 Methylophilaceae bacterium
TGTTTAGGTGGCCGTTTGCAAAGATTAATTTCTATTTTTAGAAACACACCTTTAATCAATTGAAACGGCTAAGCGCTTAAAGCGGTTTAGTACTAATAAGCTAACGCTACAAAACCAACACTTCAGCACTTTCACCCCATAATTGGCTAATCACCTGCGCCGCATTGTCAGCAGTACTATTCGTCCAAAACATTACGCTAGCTTTTTCCATTCGCCCAGCCTGCATATTCTCTTGTACCAAACGATGTTTTAGCTGATTAGCCACCGCAGCACCAGTATCAATTAGGATAACTTCTTTGCCGACAATGTCGGTAATTGCCTCACGAACAAACGGATAATGCGTGCAACCCAGCACTATGGTATCTGCGCCTTCAGCTAATAGCGGTGCGCAGTATTGTTGAATCAAATTTTTAGTATTGCTGGCATTTAACTCGCCGCGTTCTATGCATTCCACCAAGCCTACACAAGCTTGTGTCACCACTTCGACATTACGGCCATAACTTTCTAGCAAGGCGGCAAACTGTGCGCTTTTGAGTGTGCCTGTGGTGGCCAGTACGCCGATAATGCCATTTTTAGTGGCAGCTGCGGCTGATTTAACGGCTGGTTCCATGCCTATTATGGGCAATTGGTAGCGCAAGCGCATAGCATCAATCGCAGCGGCGGTTGCCGTGTTGCAGGCCACCACTAAGGCTTTGGCATTTTTCGCAATTAAGAAATCAGCAATTTCAAAGCAACGTGATTGAATTTCTTGTGGGGTTTTGTTGCCATAAGGAGCATGCTTGCTATCTGCCACATAAAGCAATTGTTCGTTTGGTAGCAAAGCATGGATATGTTTTAAAACAGAAATGCCGCCCACGCCTGAGTCAAACACGGCGATTGGTCTTTCATTAGGCTGAGACGTTTGAAAATTCATAGCGGTATCGGCATCAGTTACAATACTTGTATTATAAACGATTGCGCTAGCTAGCCTGCAAGGGCTTAATTAGTGCATTTCATCGCTAGAAAACCTGTAATAAAAAACTCAGTAAAAGGAATGAAAATGGGCAATAGATTAAGCAAAATATACACGCGTACCGGCGACGATGGCACCACAGGTTTAGGCGATGGCAGCCGTATTAATAAAGACAGCTTGCGCGTAGAGGCGATGGGCGATGTGGATGAGTTGAACTCGGTGATAGGCATCATGATGACGGAAAATATGCCTGATATTTTAAGCATTACGCTGACGCAAATTCAGCATGATTTATTCAATGTAGGCGGCGAAATTTGCATTCCTGGTTATGTGATTTTGCAGCAATCGCGCATTGATGATTTGGAGCATGCGATTGATACTTTGAATGAAAACTTACCACCTCTCAAAGAATTTATTTTACCCGGCGGTACTAAAGCGGCGGCTTATTGCCATTTGGCGCGCACCGTTTGCCGTCGTGCAGAACGTAAGTTGGTTGAATTGCATAGGAATGAAAAAGTAACGGATATTTCACTGCAATATTTAAATCGTTTATCTGATTTACTCTTTGTGATGTGCCGCACTATTAATAAAGAAGCTGGCGTGAGTGATGTTTTATGGAAAAATGAACATGCTTAGCTTAAATGTAAAATCACAATCTAGCAGCTATGCTTTATAATTTGGCTATGATCAAAAAACTGCTAGATAGAATTTTTAAACCTAAGAACAATAAGCCTGATAACACTAGGTCGGCTAACGCTGAGTCAACTCAGCAACTGCAGTCGAATTCGAAGCCTAATTCACAATCTAACCGACCTGTACTAGGCACTAAAAAGCCAGCGCGTAAAAATACCGAGCTTAGTAAGCACCAAGCCAGTAAAAGCGGCGCGCTGACTATTTATCATAAAACGCATCAAATTGACCGTACGTTGTTAAGTAGCGGTGCGCATAAAACCATAGATGGCTTACAGAAAGCTGGTTTTGAGGCTTACATTGTGGGCGGTGCGGTGCGTGATTTATTACTCAACCGCATTCCTAAAGATTTTGACGTAGCCACTGATGCCACGCCAGAAGAAGTGAACCGCGTGTTTAGGCGCTCACGCATTATCGGCCGCCGCTTTCGGTTGGTGCATGTATTATTTGGCGATGAAACGATAGAAGTTTCAACCTTTCGCGGTAGCCACCTAGAAACTGACGGCGATTCAAAAGTGGCAGATTCAGGCCGTATTATTCGCGACAATGTGTTTGGCTCAATTCTAGAAGATGCAGTGCGCCGCGATTTTACCGCGAATGCCTTGTATTACGACCCTTCCAGCCAAGAAGTGCTAGATTTTCATAACGGTTATGCCGATATTGAAGCCGGCGTTTTGCGCATGATAGGCAAGCCAGAAACGCGTTACGCTGAAGACCCAGTGCGCATGTTGCGTGCAGTGCGTTTGTCAGCAAAATTGGGTTTGAAAATTGAAGCTAGCACACAAGCGCCTATCGCAAAAATGGCGGATTTATTGCAAGACGTGCCGCCTAGCCGTTTGTTTGATGAAATGCTTAAGCTATTTTTATCTGGCCATGCGATTGAAAGCGTGAGTGCTTTACGCGAGCAAAATCTACATCATGGTTTATTGCCGATGCTGGATGTTGTGCTGGAGCAACCGATGGGCGAGCGCTTTGTGATGCTGGCTTTGCAAAATACCGATGACCGTATTTTGTCCGGCAAAACAGCTAATCCTAGTTTTCTTTTCGCCACTTTACTTTGGCATGAAATGCTCGCCGCTTGGGAAACCTTTCAGGCCGAAGGCCACCATACAATTCCAGCCTTGCACATGGCAATGACAGAGGTGATTGCCATTCAAGCCGAAAAGCTGGCGATTCATAACCGCTACACGGCGACTATGAAAGAAATTTGGGGCTTGCAACCGCGTTTTGAGCAGCGCGCTGGCAAGCGACCTTTTGGTTTATTAACCCATCCACGTTACCGCGCTGGCTACGACTTTTTATTGCTACGTTGTGAATCCGGTGAATTGCCGATGGAAGTTGGCGAATGGTGGACGGCATTTGCCAACGCCGAAGGTGACGAGCGCGCCGCCATGTTGCAAGCCGACACTGCGCCTAAAAAACGTAGAAAAAGAAGTCGAAAAAAAGTAGGTGGTGCCGGTTCAACTTCAGGTGCAACGGCTTCAAACACGACTAGCGTTAACGATTCTGAGTAAGGCGGTTTATGCATCAAGCTTTTGTTGCTCTTGGTAGCAATTTACAAAATCCTATTTTGCAGGTAAAAAATGCGATGGCCGCCTTAGCGAATATTCCGCATACGCGTGTTAGCTTAGCGTCGTCTTTATACCAAACTGCGCCTGTAGGTTATGAAGCTGATCAATTAAACCTAGTGCCAGATTTTATTAATGCAGTTGTGGCCATAGAAACAGATTTGGCACCGTTGGATTTGCTAGCAGCACTATTTGAAATTGAAAATAACGCAGGGCGTGAACGGCCTTATCCTAATGCGCCACGTGTGTTAGATTGCGATTTGTTACTCTATGATACTGTTATTTTGAATACTGAAAAACTAACATTACCTCACCCGCGCATGCATACGCGTGGCTTTGTTTTATTGCCTTTATTTGAAATTGCACCACATTTATCCATAGAAAATCATGGCAAAATAGCAGAATTATTGCAAAATAATGAATCCTCTGGCGTGAATAAACTGCCGGCTTAGCTACATTGCTAGCCTTAAATACCGCCCTAAAATATTACAGGTAAAAGTCGTATGAGTATTTTCACAAAATTCCCTTACATCGTCATTGAAGGCCCCATTGGTTGTGGAAAAACGACGCTGGCTAAATTGCTGGCCGATAAGTTTCCTGTCGATTATTTGTCTGAAAAGGCTGAGGCGAATCCATTTTTATCGCGTTTTTATCAAGATGCGCAACGTTATGCTTTGCCTACGCAGCTATTCTTTTTGTTTCAACGTGCCAACCAAATTAAAGATTTAAGTCAGCGCGATATGTTTGCTAAGCCTATTGTGGCTGATTTTTTCTTAGAGAAAGATCCGATATTTGCCCGACTCAATTTAGACGATGAAGAATATGCTTTGTATCACCAAATTTATCAGCACCTGCATGTGAAAGCTACAAAGCCAGATTTAGTCATTTATCTGCAAACGCCTTTAGATGCCCTTGTAGAGCGGATTGAAGATCGAAAAGTGAGTTACGAACAAGATATGCCGCGTGAATATATAGAGCGTTTGGCCAATGCGTATAGTGAGTTTTTTCATAATTACAATGAATCACCGGTGTTGATAGTGAATAACGAAAAGCTCAATATATTGAAAAATGAAGGCGCTTTGGATTTGTTGCTCAGTCGAGTTTTGCAGTTTAAAGGCCAGCGTGAGTTCTTTAATCCTAACTTTGATTAATCCAATATTTATTAACCCAGCTTTTATTAAACCAGCCTTTGTAATTAGCCATGACCTTATCCGAACTTACTCATAAAGCAATTGCTGGCGAAAAAATCGCCATGCTTACTTGCTATGACGCGACCTTTGCAAAGCTGATGGAGTTGGCTGGCGTGGATATTTTATTAGTCGGCGACTCGCTAGGCATGGTATTGCAAGGCGCTGAAAATACGCTCAATGTCAGCATGCACCACATGACTTATCACACCAAAACTGTTTCTGCCGGTGCGCCAAACACTTTGATTATGGCTGATATGCCGCTAGGCAGTTACGAACATGACAATGAAGCCGCTTATAAAAATGCAGTTTGGCTGATTAAATCAGGCGCGCATATCGTCAAGTTTGAAGGCGGCGGTCATAGAGTAGCAACCGCACGTTACTTAGTTGAGCGCGGCATTCCGGTATGCGCGCACTTAGGGTTTACACCGCAATCTGTGAACCAGTTAGGCGGCTATAAAATTCAGGGTAAAACTGACGAAAGTGCAGCCACTATTATGGCCGATGCCATCGCTATGAGTGAGGCTGGCGCTAGCTTTGTGTTGCTGGAAATGGTGCCAGCGGCCTTAGCCAAAGCGATTACGGCGAATATAAAAGCGCCCACTATCGGCATAGGCGCAGGCGTGGACTGTAGCGGCCAAGTATTAGTGTTGCAAGATTTGTTAGGCATTTATACCGGCGTTGCGGGAAAGTCGCCTAGCGATTTTAAAGCGCCGCGGTTTGTGCGTAATTTTCTTAAAGATAGCGCCGTGAACGGCAATGCCAGCATACAAGCTGCGGTTGAGGCTTATGTGGCGGCGGTAAAAGATAAAAGCTTCCCTGCCATTGAGCATAGTTACTAATCCCGCATATATTCATTGTAAATAAACACCATTTAAATAAATACTAATGCAAATAATAAATACAGTTTCAGCCTTAAGACTTGCCCTCAAACATCAAGCTAAAATAGCCTTTGTGCCAACGATGGGCAATTTACATGCTGGTCATATTCACCTAGTCACACTGGCCAAACAACAGGCTGAATGCGTAGTGGTAAGTATTTTTGTAAACCCACTGCAATTTGGCGCACATGAAGATTTAGCCAATTATCCTCGCACCCTAGAAGCTGATTGCGAAAAGCTAAAAGCCGCAGGCGCCAGTATTGTATTTACGCCCACCGTAGCAGAAATGTATCCAGATTTCGACGGTGTAAATTTGAATCAAAGCATGACTATTACGCCGCCAGCCATTGCTGATGAGCTTTGTGGCGCTAGCCGTCCAGGACACTTTTCTGGCGTAGCCACGGTAGTGTTGAAGTTATTCAATATGGTGTTTTTGAATGGCGCTCAGCAATGTTTTGCAGTTTTTGGTCAAAAAGATTTTCAGCAGTTATTTGTCATTAAACAGCTAGTACGGCAGTTCAATTTGCCTATACAAATCATTGCCGGCGAAACCATGCGTGAGGAAAGCGGCTTGGCCTTAAGCTCACGTAACGGCTATTTAACTGCCGAACAGCGTTTACAAGCAAGCCAATTAAATACTGTTTTACGGAATATTGTGACTAAACTAAAAGCTAATCACACTAATTTCGATGCTTTAGAACTTGAAGCCACAGCAATACTTAACGCCCAAGGCTGGATAGTTGATTATATTTCTATCAGGTCAGCACTCACGCTGAGCCGCGCGAATAGTAGCGATAGCCATTTAGTAGTGCTTGCAGCGGCTAAGTTAGGCAACACACGGCTGATTGATAATATCGAATTTTTGCGCTAAGTGTTTGAAAAGACTATAATGCAGTCCCTTTTGAAAAACGGTTAAGCACATGCAAAGAACCATGCTCAAATCTAAGTTGCACCGCGTACATGTCACGCACTCAGAGCTACATTACGAAGGTAGTTGTGCTATTGATGAGGCTTTGCTAGAGGCCGCCAACATTAGTGAGTACGAGCAAATTCACATTTACAATGTGAACAATGGCGAGCGTTTTAGCACTTACGCGATTCTTGGTGAGCGCAATTCCGGCATAATTTCTGTTAATGGCGCTGCTGCTCATAAAGCCGCACCGCACGATATTTTAATTATTGCCAGCTATGCCCAATATTCAGAGGCTGAACTAGAAAATTTCAGCCCGCAACTTGTGTATGTGGATGAACAAAACCGCATACAATCTCAACGCAATAAAATTCCAGCACAGGCCGCTTAAATGACTAAAGATTTAGATGTAGCAAAATCAGACGCAACGTATTTAGAAACCATGAAACTTGCAGTAGTTGATGCCATTGAAGATATTAAAGGCTTTGATATTACCGTGATGGATGTGCGTAAGCTCACCAGCATGACCAGTTATATGATAGTTGCTTCTGCAACATCAAGCCGCCAAGCAAAAGCTGTGGCCGATAACGTGCGTGAAAAACTGAAAGAAAAAGGCTACCATATTCGCGGCACTGAAGGCGAAAAAGAAGGCGAGTGGGTATTAGTCGATTTAGACGATATCGTGGTGCACATCATGGTGCCAACCACGCGCGCTTATTATAATCTTGAGCAATTATGGGGCGAAGCAGAAAACCGTCGCGGTCATATTAAACCGGATAATTTGAATCCTTTAGATAACGGCGAAGATTAAATCTAGCTGCCTTAGTCAAAGTGTATTTGTAATAAGAAAGCCTCAAAACCAGCAAGGTGATACGCGCGTATTGCCCTGAAATGTGACTGCTTAAAGGATAATATTTGAAACTGCGTATTATTTCTGTCGGTCACAAAATGCCAAGTTGGGTTGAAACTGCATGCGCCGAATATACCAAGCGCATGCCACGTGAAGCCACTGTTGAAATTATTGACATCAAGCCCGAAAAACGTGCCGCCGGCAACAGCACAGAAAATATCCAACTCATTGAAGCAAAACGTATATTAGAGGCGATAGGCAAAGATTATTGCATCGCTTTAGATGAGCGTGGCCAAGAAGTGACCACTTTGCAACTAGCGGATAAATTTAAAGATTGGCAATTTTCAGGCCGAGATGTCGCCTTAATTATCGGTGGTGCAGATGGTTTGCATGCCTCAGTTAAACAAAAAGCCGATTGGCTTTGGGGCTTATCTAAACTTACCTTGCCGCACGCGATGGTACGCGTTTTACTTGCCGAGCAACTTTATCGCGCACACTCAGTCATTACCAATCATCCCTATCATCGCGAGTAATTATGTCTGTAACGCAAGCAAGCCCAAGCCACGAAAAATCTTTAGTTTGGTTTAGGCGCGACTTACGTGATTACGACCACGCCGCGCTTTATCATGCGCTAAAAGCTAGCCAACAAGTCTATTGCGCTTTTGTGTTTGATACCGATATTCTTGAACACTTAACTGACAAAACCGATCGCCGCGTAGAATTTATTTGGGAAAGCGTGCGTGAACTTAAAGACGCTTTGCAAGCTAAAGGTGGCGATTTAATAGTTTTGCATGGCAGCGCTCAACAGGAAATTGTGGCCTTAGCCAAGGCTTTGCAAGTGCAAGCGGTGTTTGTTAACCACGATTACGAGCCTAGCGCTATCGCACGCGACACCAATGTTGCCGAGCAACTCAAGCAAAATAATATCAGCTTTAATCATTACAAAGATCATGTGATTTTTGAAAAAGAAGAAGTGTTAACCCTAGCCGGTAAGCCTTATGGCGTGTTTACGCCCTACAAAAATATGTGGCTTAAAACCGTCAATGATTTTCAACTCAAACCTTATCCGGTTGATGCTTATATTCAACATTTAGCTAAGATTCTTCCTAGCGAATTACCGTCGTTAGAAAGTATGGGTTTTATACGCACTAATCTAGCTAGCATGCGCTTGCCTACCGGCATGGCAGGCGGCCTAAGCCTATTTAACGACTTTAAAGAGCGCATGTGTCGCTACAAAGATGCGCGCGATTTTCCAGCGATTAAGGGCGTGTCCTATTTATCAGTACATCTACGTTTTGGCACTATTTCTATCCGCCATTTAGCGCGAGAAGCATTGCAAGAGGCCAACGCTGGCGCCCAAACTTGGCTGAATGAATTAATCTGGCGTGATTTTTATGTGCAAATTTTGCATCATCATCCGCGCGTCGCTTTGGGTCACGCCTACAAAGCAGAATTCGAGTCCTTGCCTTTCCCCAATCATAAAATGCTTTTTGACGCTTGGTGTGAAGGCAAAACAGGCTACCCCTTAGTGGATGCCGCCATGCGCCAACTCAATAGCACAGGCTTTATGCATAACCGTTTACGCATGGTTGCGGCAAGCTTTTTAGTGAAAGATTTGCTCATAGACTGGCGCTGGGGCGAACGCTATTTTGCTGAAAAATTAATAGATTTTGATCTAAGCGCCAACAACGGCGGTTGGCAATGGGCCGCCAGTACTGGTTGTGATGCACAGCCTTGGTTTAGAATTTTCAACCCAATTACACAAAGCGAACGCTTTGATGCTCAAGGCAAATTTATTCGTAAATACGTGCCAGAACTTAGCAAATGCAACGATAAAGAAATTCATGCGCCATGGTTAATTCCGCCCATTCGGCGCATGGATTTGAACTTGGAAATAGGCAAAAATTATCCTGCGCCTGTGGTTGACCATGCTACCCAGCGCGCACTAGCGTTAGCGCTGTATAAAAATAGCTAATTTTCTAGAGTCAAATTAGTCTGACTTAATGGTGCAATTGATACATTTCCCTTTAGCCATATCGTAACCTTTAATGGCTTCTAAGCCTTTAACGTTGGTCATAATAGTGTCGTCTAAAATGGCTTCGCCCATTTTTGCACCGGTAATATCTGCGCCGGTTAAATCTGCTTTACTTAAATCTGCTCGAAATAAATCAGTATTACGCAAGTTTGCATTACGTAAATCTGCAAATTTCAAGTTACTACGATTAATATCAGCGCCTTCAAAATTGCTGTTGGCAAACTTGCCGCCAATGGCATCAAAGCGCATTGCGCCCATAGGTTGATTGCCAATATCCAAGCCAAACCTACCTCGCTGGATCACCGCATTACTCATATTCACATTACCTAGCGTACCTATCATACGGGCGTTAGTAAGATTCGCACCTTGAAAATTTGTTTTATCAAAAATCGCCTGAAAAATGGTCGCATCGGTTAAATTAGCGCCGCTTAAGTTGGCATTTTCAAGTCTAGCTAAATTCAGGTAACTTCTTTGCATATCGGCATTACTTAAATTAGCACCCATTAAATAAGCGCCAAAAAAGCTGGTGTTGAACATATTGCAATGGCGTAAATCTAAGCCGTTAAAATTAAGGTAACCTACGTCCTTGTTGGATAAGTCGCAGTTATTACTATTCACTTGGGCTAAAGCTTGTTCCTGCGTTATTTTTGCGCGCTCTGGTTCAGCATTTTTTGCATAAAAAGCCGCCGCTTTATCTATCATGATTTGCGGTTCAAATAGAAATGAATCGCGCGAGTCTTCATTACTAAAACAATAAGTTTTACCGCCAAAAATCTCATTGATTTCACAGTTTGTTTTGTGAAATGTATTTTTCGACAGGCTATTTGTGCAGTTGTCGCCAAATTCGCCGGCAAATACTGCACTGGTTAGGCTAAACAAAAGAAATGTTAAGGCGAACTTTACGAAATGCATGATTAATTCCATTCAAGTAAAAAGTCATTCAAGTATCAAAGCCAATAAGTCATCATAAGCTTGTATTTGTAAGGTGTGTGATTTAGTCGCTACAAATTAATTTAAATTACAAAAAATCATCAAATAAACGCTTAATTTTCCAAAATTAGTATTTTATACTTAGCCATTAAAAGCTTAGACTGCTTAATAAGGGATACTGTTTAATCATTTGAGGCACCATTATGGCACTCGTTTCATTACGGCAATTACTTGACCACGCGGCAGAGCACGATTACGGCCTTGCGGCCTTTAATGTGAATAATATGGAGCAGGTGCACGCCATTATGCAGGCCGCGGACGAAGTGAACAGCCCTGTTATTTTGCAAGGTTCTGCTGGCGCGCGGCAATATGCTGGGGAGGCTTTTTTGCGGCACTTGGTATTGGCCGCCATAGAATCTTACCCACATATTCCAGTCGTCATGCACCAAGATCACGGCCATACGCCAGCGGTATGTATTCAAGCCATGCGCTCAGGTTTTTCTAGCGTAATGATGGATGGCTCCCTCATGGAAGATGCTAAAACCGCATCTACTTTTGACTACAATGTCGCGGCCACTAAAAAAATCGTAGATTTTGCCCATGCGATAGGTGTTTCCGTAGAAGGCGAGTTAGGCGTGTTAGGCTCGCTAGAAACCGGACTTGCAGGCGATGAAGATGGTTCTGGCGCTACTGGTTTATTGAGTCAGGCACAAATGCTAACGGACCCGGAGGAAGCGGCAGATTTTGTGCGGCAAACCGACGTAGATGCCTTGGCGATTGCGATTGGCACTTCGCATGGCGCTTATAAGTTTACCCATCCACCGACAGGCAAAACCTTGGCAATTAGCCGCATTAAAGAAATTCACGCACGTATTCCAAACACGCATTTAGTCATGCATGGTTCGTCGTCGGTACCGCAAGAATGGTTGCATATTATTAATGAATTTGGCGGTGATATGGGCGAAACTTATGGTGTGCCAGTAGAAGAAATTGTTGAAGGCATTAAACATGGCGTGCGTAAAATTAATATCGATACCGATTTACGCATGGCGACAACCGGTGCGTTACGTCGCTATTTTGCACAAAATAGAAAAGAATTTGACCCGAGAAAGTATATGAAAGCCTCTGTGGCTGGCATGCGTGATATTTGTAAAGAACGCTATATTGCTTTTGGCTCAGCTGGACAGGCTGGCTTTATAAAACCAATTTCATGTGAATCTATGGCGGAACGTTATAAGCGTGGGGAGTTGCAGGCGCTGATTAAGTAAGCGTAATTGAAAATCACCCAGCTTTTGGTCAATGTTGAATTAATATGACATTCACCAAAGCCGGATGATTTTATTTAACTGTCTCTTGCAATAAAA
>CANFZA010000079.1 GCA_947451235.1 Methylophilaceae bacterium
AAGACTGATTTGGGGCTGACCAGGTTTCGACGTGGGTTACAAAGCAGTGCAGGGCATACCGAGGCTCAGATTACCTCGTAAATACAGCTGAAAAAAGTATAGTCGCAAACGACGAAACTTACTCTCTAGCAGCTTAGTTCTGTTAGACGCTACACCAGCTCTCCCGTGGGTTGGATTGGGGAAACCCATACGTAGTGTCATATACACGGGATACGTGTTGTATTGGGCCACTTAATACATCATTAACCTTAAGGTAGCTCGCGTGCAAACTGCTTGTCTGTTGGTGTGTTGCACGTTAAATTAAACAACAAGGCTAAGTATGTAGAACTGTCTGTGGAGGATTTGCGGACGCGGGTTCGATTCCCGCCAGCTCCACCATTTAAGTGTTTCACCTAGTATCAAAAAGTATCTAAAGCCTAGCAAATTCAACCTTCTAGGCTTTTTTTACGTCTATTGTAGTCGCATGCTGTATCTTGACATACCCCATTTAATTGGGGTAACTTAGTGGGGTAAGTTTAATTTAACGACATTTTCATGTTGGAGTTACCCCAGATGGCATTAACCGACACACTCATTAAAGCTAATACCCATAAGGACGCAGACGGCAAAGTTAAGGTAGCTCCGTACAAGCTTTATGACGAGAAAGGTTTGTTCTTACAAGTTACCCCAAATGGGGGTAAGTGGTGGCGTTTCAAATATCAATTTGACGGTAAAGAAAAATTACTATCATTAGGCACTTATCCTGAAGTGCCATTGGCTGGTAAGTGGCAAGACCCCAAAACCAAAAAGATTTGGTTAGATGGTGCAAGGGATAAGCGCGATAAAGCAAGGGAGCTAATAGCCAGCGAAGTTGACCCTAGCGAAAATCGCAAGAATATAAAAGCGACTGATAAGTTAAACACGGCTAATAGCTTTGAAGCGTTAGCGCGTGAGTGGGCAAAAAGTTACTTCACCAACAAAACAGAATCACACCAAGAACGCACTATGAGGCGTTTAGAGCTTTATATTTTCCCATGGCTGGGTAGCAAGGCAATATCTGAAATAACAGCACCACAGATATTAGAAACGGTTAAGCGTATTGAAAACTTGAACAAACTGGAAACTGCTCACAGAACATTACAAGCAACCAGTCAAGTGTTTCGCCATGCAGTACAAACGGGTAGGGCATTGCGTGACCCATGCGTGGACTTAAGAGGCGCGTTACCTGCAACGGTAGTTAAGCACATGGCATCATTCACAGAGCCTAAAGAGATTGCCGAACTGTTACGCGCAATAGACGGCTTCACAGGCGGCTTTACCGTTCAAACAGCACTTAGGTTATCACCATTAGTATTTACGCGTCCTAGCGAGCTTAGAACGGCTAGGTGGGCAGATATTGATTTAGAAGCGAACGAATGGCGATACCGTGTAAGCAAAACTAAAATTGACCACCTCGTGCCATTATCAACACAGGCGGCTAAATTGTTTGCTGAAATGAAAGCGTTATCAGGACATGGCGAATTTGTTTTTCAAGGTGGACACGACCCGAAAAAGCCTATGAGTGCCGCCGCCATTAATGCCGCATTGCAACGCATGGGTTACGACACGCAAAAAGATATAACCGCACATGGTTTTAGGGCAATGGCACGCACTATTCTGCATGAAAGATTAAACATTGACCCGTATGTGATTGAGCATCAACTAGCGCACAAAGTACCTGATGCATTAGGCGCGGCTTATAACCGTACAAAGTTTATTGAACAACGAACAGCAATGATGCAAGCATGGGCGGATTACCTAGACGAACTAAAGGCAGGCGCAAAGGTATTACCGTTTAAGCAGGCTTAACTGAACATCATAATTAGGAGAATCTAAAAATGGCAGAGATTGAGGACGTAGACGCCACCGTTGATATTAATGAGTTGCTTGCAAATATAAGCGCCGGCGCTATGTTTTTCATTGGTACAGACGCAGACGAGTTCTTATATACAATCGCGGCTGGTAACGGTGTGCCAAATCAAGCCGCTTGGTGTAAAAAAGGGTATCGTAAAACTAAAATTTATTTTGACGAAGAGCCTATGCCAATAATGCGCGCCGATTTTATTGAGGCCGTGTTAGCGCGGGAGGATTTTCTTGACCCGATACCGGACGATTTTTATGACCCTGCCGACGCGGATATTGATTTAAGTCTTTATAAGTAAATTGCGGCTGGTGTAGTTTCTTAATTTATGGGGCGTAAAGGAAATTTGTGAATAATATTATAAGGGAGTTTTACGATGTTGAAGGTGCTGCTAGTCTTTTAAATATAAGTCTGTCAGATTTTTGGCACCTCGTAGAGATTGGTCAAATTGAAGTAAGCTTTAGGAAAATTATTACTGATGTTACGGTTGATGCAAATGGCGATGTTTCTATGTTTGATTTTGTTTCAGCTCACACATTTTTAATTCCAAATAATATTGCCGCATTGCTTGCGGTAAAAGGGGTATGTGTCACTAAGGTTGCTCTTTTGCATTTAGCCGAGCCAAGGGAGGAGCTTTTTATGGATATGAACGACGGCAAGGATTATGTTGGTTTTGTAGATACTCACAGATTTCCGCTCGATAGTGAGCTAGAGATTAGCAAAAGTGACATTGTTATTAGTCAAATATCCATAAATAAATATCTAAAAAAATATGCCAAATTACGTGAGCTGGAATCAATCGAAAAGAAAGAAATTATAGAAATTGAAAAGCCACTACACCCACGCACAGAAAATAATTATCTGCGTTTGATTTTAACTCTATGCTCAGACATTAAAGGCTTTGATGCTAAAAAGCCACACGAAGCGGCAACCTTGATTGTTGATACGACAGGAATTAAATTAGATAAAGAAACCATAGCTGGTTACATTACCAAAGCTTACGCACTTGAAATTAAAAGCCGTGATTAATCCTAATTAGGACGAAGGAAAACCTAATTAGGATTTTAGAGATTTAACAATCTGCATGATGTCACCTGTAACTTACAACAACAGGAAAATACATCATGGCACAAAAAATAACAATCAACGAAGCGTTAGCGCAATCTAGTTTTGATAATCTACCGGCAACAAGTTATGTGAGATTGCCGGTTGTACGAGGTTTACTCGGCGGCATTAGCGCCGCCACCGTCTGGCGTATGGTAAAGGCTGGCACGCTTAGAACGCACAAGCTTACACCTCGCACCACCACATTCAATGTGGGTGAGTTACGCAGCCTATTGTCAGCAAAGGCGGCTTAAATCATGCCTACCACTAGCGCAACCACAAAAAATAAAGCGGCAGGGGCAGCAATCCCAACCGCTTTAAATAACGAAACTCTCGACTTAAAAAATACGAGTGTTAGCAATCAACAAAAAATAATTTTAGCGGCGTTGGAAGAAAGCGCTAAAACAACTTTAGACCTCCGTAACGATTATGGAATTGTGAATGTCGCGGCTCGCATTAGTGAATTACGTGTTGCTGGTTATGTGATTTTTACCGTAAGAACTGACTGCTACTCACCAGACGGTAACAAACATAAACGTGTAGCTAAATATGTTTTGTTAGCGTGTCCGAAATGAGTTGCGAACACTGGCTAAAAAGCCTAGAAACGCTCATGGCGCGTTTTAATTACCTTGGCATTGATTCTTTCATGGCCGCACCCACTTTGTTTGATGCGTGGGCGTTATATCTACACCTAAGCCGGCTAGCGGATAGTTAAGTTATGGCTGATGACCATTTTTTAAGATTAGGCTCGGTAACGGCAAAAAGAGGCGGAATTTTGGGGGCTATGCGGCACAACAAGCGCATGCTTCCAAATGACCAAGCGCATATTGATATTACGCGGACGCCGTTAAATTACTCGCTAGTCAGTGATGACGCCCCCGAAATTGTCGCCCGACATGCCAAAGTACAAATGGCTAAGGCAGATATTGAGCCGCGTAAAAACTGTGTGCTGGCTGTGGAAGTGGTCTTTAGCTTGCCGGTTAATCATCATCAGAAAAACATCGAGCAATTTTTTACTGATTGCAACGAATGGGTTAAAGCTAACTTTGATGGGGAGTTGCTCGCCTTTGATATTCATTTCGACGAATCAGCTATTCATGCTCACGCCATAATATTGCCGCTAATAGACGGCGTAATGCGGGGAAATAAACTTATTGGCAGTCCTTACAACTGGATTAGATTACAAAAGAAATTTGGCGCTGACATAGGTGCGCGTTACGGCTTGTCATTTGCGCGCAAAAAGCGCCTATCAAACTCAGACAAGCAAACATTGGAGCAACTTGTTTTAAAACGTTTAGAGGCCGACCCTGAGGCATTGTCGAGCATTCGGCAGATTGTCCTAGACAATATTCATAAAGACCCTGTGCTATATGCTCAATGCTTAGGGATTGAATTACCGCTAGCAGAAATTAAATCGAGCAAATCATTTGTTGACCATAAGCGCTCACAAGGCAAAGGTAGCTTTATACGATAAACACTATATAGCGTTTGTTGGCTAAAAATCATCAAACGCTATCCTGTGTATAGCGTTTCAATTTTACAATGTATTAGAAAGGACAATTATGACGAAGTTATCATCATTCAGCGCAGACGACAATGCGCCTGTGACCGTTGATAATTCAACCGGCAGCGTGTTGCCTAGACGCCCCAAACAAATCGCTTTAAAGAGCATTGACGACCTGCGCCTAGAAGCTTGTTCAGTTTACCGCCAAATGAGAAACGGCCAAATAGAAGCCAGTGATGGAACTAAACTGATTTACGTATTAAGTGCAATTGGCAAGTTAATTGAAGGTGCTGACATGGAGGCGCGTATTGAAGCGTTGGAGGCGAAATAATGACGACACTTAAACAGCGCGTAATGAAGTTAGAAGCAAAGCGACCCGCAAAGGTTGAAGGTGATGATGTGTTTTATACGGAAGAGGACAGAGCCGTTGTTATGGCTTATTGGGAGAAAGCCGGCAAGCCTGACGAACTCCCCGAATTTCCAAGACATTACGACCCAAGCATTACAGACGTACAGAATGAATTGTTCGACCTGATTGTGTCAGCGTTCGCGGAAATATAGTAAATAATTACATTTTGCTAGTGGTACACCGCAAATGAATATCTTTTTGCGACCCAGCCAAATTTAAAATTAGGGCATAATGAACTTTGCTTATAAAGCGATTTAAACCATTATTTATCGCTAGTGGCGGCTTGTGTCAGTTGATTGATTGAACACGCTACAGCGTCACTTACGGTGAGTTTACGGCGAGTTTGTGGCGAGGCTAACCACTATTAGGATGATGAAAATGACTGTTACAAAATATGAGGCTATTGGCTTGAATTGGCAACGTGAGGCGGCCGAGAATAAATTCAGTAACGATGCGCTTAAACTTTACCGCGCATCATCACCCGCTGAACGTGAGGCGCACATCGTTACATTAAAAAAAGCAATTGCGGAATAATAGTGGCGGGGTTTAACTCCCCGCAAAATGAGAGGGTATAAAATGGAATATGACGCGAATGATGTTACACCGGAAATTCTAGCTCAAATTGAGGTTGAAAAAGCTAAGTATTTATTATTGTTAAACGGCCGAACAGTTGAGCAATACGAGTTAGACGTTGAGGCTGAAATCGAGGCTCAACCGGTTGACCCTGAAATGGTCGCTTTGTTTGAGGCTGCCGGCGATGACGAAGAATTAAAACTGAGCCTCAAGGGCTAGCTCTTTTAAATCTTGACCACGCAATAATTTAATTGAAACTTTCTTCCCAGTTTCAATTGTGCCAACAAATTTTTGCAATTCAGTACTTCCCGAAACCGGCTTGCCGTCAAACTCAAAAACAGTATCGCCTAATATTAAACCAGCTTTTTCCGCGACTGAGCCTTTAGTTACATCAATGATTAATGCGCCTTTAAGTCCTTCGTGCTTCATTATTACAGCAGCACTTGGAGGTAAGTCAAAAGCCTTTATTCCAAAAACCACTTTACTTGATGAGGGGGGTGGCGGTATTGATGCGACAAGCTTCGCCAAATCCCCATTGGTCATCACCCCTGCTGGCGCGACGAAATTGGCAAGAGCAAGCAACTGAGCGCGTATTTGCTCTGAAGTAACCTTGATAATATGAGATTGCCCATTCTTAGCTGAAACCTTTATTTCATAACCTGATTGCATCTTCAACCTAAGCACAGATTCGTCGAGGGCAATACCTACAGTCTCCCTAAGCATACAGCCGGCTTCACAAGTGAACACGTCGCTAGCAATTCTAGTTACAACCAGCTCCTTTGCATCTTCATCAGAAGCATAATCAAACCAGCTCCAGCTGCCAAAATACGTGAAATTAACATACAGTTGATGTGCCACAGCGCCTGATTTTTTGTTAACAACGCTACGGATAGACCAATTTTCTTTTTCTAAGTCGAAAAACTTATGTTTAGCGTCTACGGAGCTACCATTAACAGTAATAAAACTGCTGAATTTATCATCTTCGATGCTTTGTATTTTAAGGTCTTTGTCTGCTATTTCTGCAAACGCTGCCCCAGTAAAAATAAGCGATAACAAAATAACTAGAAGCACATTTTTGCTATTCATTTTTATATTTTCTCCGATTTTTATGAACACAGTTTACAGCAGATGCTATTTTACTTTTGTATAAATTGACTAGATACCGCAGCGACACTTTTAATGATTAAGTTTTGAGCAATAAAAAGGTGACATTGATTTAATTGGGGTAACTATTGGGGTAACTGTAATATTAATAATTCATAGAGTGTCTTATATATTGGTTGATAGCGATTTGTTTGATTGACGCCAGCCCATTTAAGTGTTTCACCTAGTACCAAAAAGTATCTAAAGCCTAGCAAATTCAACCTTCTAGGCTTTTTTTACGTCTGTAGTAGACGCTTAACATATCTTGATATACCGTAAATAAGTGCGGTAGATTGTACGGTATGGTTTAACCACAAAAGCAATATACCGTAAAAGTGATGTAAACCAGTTGCCACATAAGGCTTTAAGCGAGGTTTAAAATGTCATTAACAGATACCGCAATACGCAACACTAAACCAAAAGACAAAGCCTATAAACTGACTGATGGAAAGGGTTTGTATTTATTAGTCCAGCCAAGCGGTGGCAAGTTATGGCGTTTTGATTATGTGTTTGAAGGTAAGAGAAAAACACTAGCGTTAAGCGGTTAAGCGTATTGAAAACTTGAATAAACTCGAAACAGCTCACAGAGCATTGCAAGCCACTAGCCAAGTGTTCCGCCATGCAGTGCAAGCATGGGCGGATTACCTAGACGAATTAAAAGCAGGTGCAAAGGTAATAGCATTTAAGCAAGCCTAATGATTTAATAATTGAGTGGTTGCGCTACAGTATGATGAAGCATTATACTTGTACAATAAATTGAACATATAGGATTAAGCCATGCAAGTAATTAGTTATTCAGAGGCGCGCAACTCATTAAAAAGCGTGTTAGACCTTGTCAATGAAAATGCGGATGTCACTATTATTAACCGCCGTGATGCTGGCAATGCCGTGGTGATGTCGCTAGACCATTACAATAGCATTATGGAAACCTTGCACCTGATGCAAAGCCCTGCCAATGCAGCACACCTGATGGAATCAATCGCCCAATTCAAAGCAGGTAAAGCAACCGTTAAACAGGTGATTAACGACTGATGGCGCGGTTATTGGTATTTACGCCAAACGCATGGGCTGATTATGTGTATTGGCAAGGACAGGATAAAAAAACACTCAAACGCATTAACGCCATTATTGAAGCCACAGCGAGAGAACCATTTACAGGCATAGGCAAGCCAGAACAATTGCGCGGTGATTTAACTGGTTATTGGTCTAGGCGCATTGATGACGTGAATAGGCTGGTATATCAAGCCACAGAGTCAGAGATAAACATTTTCACTTGCCGTTACCATTACAGCGCATAAAGTCCAGTTAACGCGATTTAAGCCATTATTTAATATTAGTGTTGTACTTGTAGCAGAATTATATTAAAACCAGTTTAACCACACCTAACGCGTGATTAAATACCAAATTCACCATTAAAATGCAATAAAATCAATCGCTTAGTAATATTTAGTGCTGTAAAAAAGCTGTTAAATAGGGTGTTTTAAGGTGGTTTTTCCAGCTTAATGACAGCTTTTTTAACAGCTTTTTTGCTGAATATTTCAACAGCTTTTTCACCAGTATTGATGAAATATCCTAGTAATAGCTTAGTAATAACTTAGCCATTTGTCAGTTTCATGCAAGCAATTGCAGTGTAATATATTGTTGCAATTATGCTTAATGACCTAGGAGTAATGACAATGAATAAACTATTAATGACTATTATTATGGCTGCTTATTGTTTCAGTGCCAACGCTGGTACCCAACAAGATAAAATGAAAAGCTGTAATGCTGATGCTACCGCTAAAGTAATGAAGGGCGATGAACGCAAAGCGTTTATGAAAGACTGCTTATCTGCAAAGCCGGCTGCAACTATTACGCCACAACAAAATAAAATGAAAACTTGTAACGCTGATATAAAAGCGAAAACACTCAAAGGTGATGAGCGTAAAGCTTTTATGAAGTCTTGCCTTTCAGCGAAGTAATTAAAACAAACCCTCAATGCCAATTGGTTTGTATTGCTGGTACGATAGACGCCTGTTAAGTAGCTTAGGTGTGTTTAGCTGGTCTTCATGATTTTACTGAGCCGCTATTCATGAACAGCAATAGGGTTAAGTTTTTGGGTAAGCGCATAATGATCTCACTCGAACAAGACATGTTGTCGGTTCAAAGTTTAAATTTTGGAGAATATTATGTGGACTACACCAGCAGCTACTGAAATGCGTTTTGGCTTTGAAGTTACAATGTACGTAATGAACAAGTAATCTGAATTAAATTTAAAAAGCCTAGTTAGCGATAACTAGGTTTTTTTGCGCCTTAATTTTTAGGCTTAAGCTTGTTTAAATCAAACTTACTTAAATCAAGCTTATTTAAATCAAACCTATTTAAATCGTCTAAACGAACCTGTTACTACGCCCCAAATTTCAAAGTCCATGTCTTCGGTAATTTCAATAGGTGCATAATCTCCGCTAGAATTAGCCGGCAATAATCTAACCGCACCATCTTTATTACGGCTGAGCATTTTAATGGTGAATTCGCCATTGAGTACGGCCAACACAATATTGCCAATTGCTGCGACTTTTGAGCGGTCTACCACGGCTTTGTCGTTGGGTAGTAAGCCAACATCTATCATCGAGTATCCTTGGATGGTGACAAAGAATGTGTTGTCTTTTTGGTCAATCAAGAACTCGCTGGGGTCTAGGCGTTTTTCAATATGTTCTTCGGCAGCACTGGGCGCACCAGCAGAAACTTTAGAGGAATATAACGGTAGCTTAATGGATATTGCATCTAGCGCAGGTAATGCAAAGTCAGTAATGACATCTAAAATAGGTAAGTCTGGCGCTAATTTTTTTCGTTGATAGGCCGCAAGAAAGTCTTTAATAACAGGTGCTTGGCTTTCTGGCACACGCACTACCGAGGTAGGCTCCCCAAACTTGCCAGTCCCCACTTTACGACCACCGCCAGCACGATTTTGTCGTGGGGCGATTTTACTTACTTTTGCTTCGTCATTTTTTTGCATAATAATTATTGTAACAACAATTATACTGTTTGGATTAGTTAGCATGCAAAAAGACTTTTTTGTGACATTCTATTCAATCACTTGCACTCGCTATATTTAATCACTAGCGCTTGCTAGATATCACTGTAGGGTTTTAATATTGTTGGTAAAATATACACATGTTTAATGCAAATAATTCCCCACATCCTACTATTCAAGCAGACCTCGTCATTGAAGCGCGCTGGATTGCAACTGTAGATAGCCAGCAGCCTTTACTTGAAAATCATGCGGTGGTTGTTCAAGCCGGCATTATTATTGAAATATTGCCCATACACGAGGCTAGACAAAAATACAGTGCTACTTCATTGGTCTGCCTAGACGACCATGTGTTGATTCCCGGCCTGATTAATTTGCACACACATGCGCCTATGAGTTTAATGCGTGGCATTGCGGATGATATTGCTTTAATGCCTTGGTTGCACCAGCATATATGGCCGGCAGAGCAGGCGGTGGTCAGTGAGCGTTATGTGCAAGACGCCAGTTTATTGGCCTGTGCAGAAATGTTAAGTGGCGGCATTACTTGTTTTAACGATATGTATTTTTATCCGCAAGCCACTGCTGTAGCCGTGAATCAAGCCGGTATGCGCGCTAATTTGGGTTTGCTGGTGCTGGAGTTTCCTTCAGCTTATGCAAGCGATGCTGACGATTATTTACAAAAAGGCTTTGCCGCGCACGATAGCTGGCGTAATAATCCGCTGCTTAGCACTTCGATAGCACCGCATGCGCCTTACACGGTTTCTAACAAAACCTTTGAAAGCATTATTACTTACGCCGAACAATTGTCGTTGAGTATACATACACATTTACACGAAACGCTGGATGAAATTAGCCAAAGTGAAACGCAATATGGCTTGCGACCCTTACAAAGATTGGCTGAATTTGGTTTGCTTGGGCCTAATTTAATCGCGGCACATTGCGTACATTTGTTGCCGCACGAAATTGATTTGTTAGCTGAGTATGGTTGCCATGTGGCACATTGTCCAACTTCTAATTTGAAACTGGCGAGTGGCATTGCGCCCTTAACGCAATTGTTAGCCAAAGGCGTAAATGTTGGCTTAGGTACCGATGGCGTGGCGAGTAATAATCGCTTGGATATTTTTGCCGAAATGCGTTTAAGCGCACTTTTAGCCAAAGGTGTAAGTGGCAATGCAACGGTTGTGCCGGCACAGCAAGCGCTGGCAATGGCGACCATTAACGCCGCCAAAGCACTGGGTTTAGAGCATAAAATCGGCTCAATTGAAGTGGGTAAATTAGCAGATTTAGCCGCAGTTAAATTAAGTGATATTGCCACAGCGCCGTATTATGACCCGATTTCACATTTGGTCTATGCCTGCGGTCGCGAGCATGTGACGCATACTTGGGTGGCTGGTGAATTACGTTACAGCAATGGTGTCTACGCTAATATAGAACCGAACGAACTAAAGGAAATTATCAACACATGGCAACCGAAACTAAAACAGCACAAACATTAAATGCTGACGCTTTAGAATTACAAAAATTTGGCGATGTAGCGCACAAATGGTGGGATAAAAACAGTGAGTTCAAACCACTACATGAAATTAATCCCTTAAGATTAAACTGGATAGACAGCTT
>CANFZA010000080.1 GCA_947451235.1 Methylophilaceae bacterium
CGTCTTTAGAAGGTAAGTTGCCAGCAACAACTACTGAACCAGCCGGTACGCGGCCGTAAGTCACAGTGCCTGTTTCACGGTCGTAAATTTTAGTTGATTGACCGATGTAAACGCCCATAGAAATCACGCAGTTATCTTCAACAATAACGCCTTCAACTACTTCAGAACGTGCGCCAATAAAGCAATTGTCGCCAATAATAGTTGGGCCAGCTTGCACAGGCTCTAAAACGCCACCAATGCCTACGCCACCAGATAAATGTACGTTTTTACCAATTTGCGCGCATGAACCAACCGTTGCCCAAGCATCAACCATAGTGCCTTCGCCTACATAAGCACCAATGTTAACGAAAGAAGGTAAAAGCACTGCATTTTTGCCGATGAATGAACCACGACGAACCATAGCGCCAGGCACTACGCGCACACCGCCGGCTTTAAAGTCTTCAGCGGTGTAATCAGCAAATTTTGCTGGCACTTTATCAAAATATTGCGTGCAAGCACCATCTAACAATACATTGTCATCTAAACGGAATGAAAGTAATACCGCTTTTTTTAACCATTGATGCGTTTCCCAATCCTGCGTATCACCAATGCGAGTGGCAACACGTAAAGTGCCGGCATCAAGGTCAGCAATAACGCTGGCGACAGCCTCTTTAACTTCTGCGCTGGCATTCGCTGGGTTGATGTTAGCGCGGTCTTCAAAAGCGGCTTCAATGATGTTTTGACGTGGATCCATACAATTCTCTAGGTAAGTTTAGTAAAAGCGGTATTTTAACCTAAACCGCATGCAAGGTTGAGCTTTAAAATGAGACCTGTGATCCAAGTTCAACCACGCGATTTGGCGGCAATTTAAATTGGTTGGTAATGGTTTCAGCACTTCTAAATAAGCCGATAAATATTTTTTTGCGCCAGAAAGCCATTTCCTTTTTTTCGTTAGAGATAAGAATCTCTTTGCCGACGAAAAATGAGGTATCCATGGCATCTAACACCAAGCCCTTAGGGGCGCAAAGTAATAAATCACGTGGTAAATCCGGCTCATCTTTAAAGCCATAATTCACCGTTACTTTATAAAACTCATGCGGCATAGCTACCACTTCAACGCGCTCTTCAATAGAAGTGTGTGGGTAATCTAAAAACTTAACAGTCAGAATTACCACTTTTTCATGCAGCACTTTATTGTGTTTTAAATTGTGCAACATCGCGTGCGGAACGCCTTCTAAGTTTGGCGTCATAAATAAAGCCGTACCATAAACGCGCGTGGGTGGGTGCGCGCCTATAGCTTCAATGAACGGATCTAGCGCCATCGCATCATTTTTAAGGTGTTGATAAAGTAGCGTGCGACCGGTTTTCCAAGTCAGCATCAAAGTGAAAATCACAATGCCTATGACCAATGGTACCCAACCGCCATCAGGTATTTTTAGCACGTTAGCGCTAAAGAATGACACATCAACCACTAAAAACATCGCCACTAACGCGCCTGTGCGTAGCTTGCTCCAACCCCAAATGTTGTGGAATACAATGCCTGCTAACAACGTGGTGATGACCATGTCACCAGTGACGGCAATGCCGTAAGCAGCGGCTAAATTACCCGATGATTTGAACGAGAGCACTAATACCATGACGCCCAGCATTAAGCCCCAGTTAACACGAGGCATGTAAATTTGGCCTTCTTGGCTTTCAGACGTATGTTCTACGTGCATGCGCGGTAAAAAGCCTAGTTGCAAGGCTTGGCGGGATACTGAAAACGCACCAGTGATTACAGCTTGCGAGGCAATAACAGCAGCAAGTGTGGCTAAAATAATCAGCGGAAATAACATCCATTCTGGCGCTAGTAAGTAAAAAGGATTTTTAACTGCTTCAGGGTTTTGTAAAATTAATGCACCTTGACCAAAGTAATTTAGTATCAATGCCGGCAATACAAAACCAAACCAAGCTAGGCGAATTGGAAAGCGACCAAAGTGACCCATATCGGCATATAAAGCTTCTGCGCCGGTAACGGCAAGCACTACCGCACCTAATGCCACAAAGGCAATCCACGGGCTCACTGTAAAGAAATGCAAAGCATAAATTGGGTTTAGGGCATGCAAAATGGACGGGTTTTGCAGAATACTTTGTACACCAAGAAAGCCCAAAGTACCAAACCAAAGCAACATAATTGGGCCAAAAAAAGCACCGACTAATGCGGTGCCCTTGCTTTGCGCCCAAAATAGAACGACTAATACAATTAAAGTAACTGGAATAATTAGCGGGTGCAACATAGGAGCGGCTAACTCTAAACCTTCAACCGCAGAAAGCACTGAAATGGCTGGTGTAATCATGCCGTCTGCATAAAACATGCAAGCGCCTAAAATACCTAACATCATAATGTTGCGTTGTTTTTTGATATTATCTGCCGCATTGTGGCTGGCTAAGGCTAGCAAAGCCATAATGCCGCCTTCGCCACGGTTATCGGCCCGCATAATAAAGGCCACATATTTAACCGATACCACCATAATTAACGCCCAAACAATCAGCGATAAAATGCCGTACATATTGGCTTCTGTTAGCGGTACTGGGTGTGTGCCTGCGGAGAACACTTCTTTGATGGTGTATAAAGGGCTGGTGCCAATATCACCAAACACTACGCCTAGGGCTGCAAGTGTAAGTGCGGGGAGTTTTGTTTTACTGCCAGTAGGAGATGACATTAAAATGACTGTTAAATTTGATAAGACGACTATTATCAATCAACTTATATACTTAACCAATAGATTTTTGACAAGATATCTCGAGGCTGTTTTTTTAAAAGCTAAATATTGGCTAGTTTTGCTTTTTTAACAAGGGTGTCAACTTACTTAACTATTTGAATTTATTTACTTTATGGATAATTTGAATGTTTAATAGTGAATTTTATGGAAAGTGTAAGTAAGTTAGGCTATTACGTCTTTGTTGTTTGTAGGAGCGAATTTATTCTCGATAGCCATTTCTTTTCGCGAATAAATTCGCTCCTACATTAACTTTGCGCGCGCTGTCAAAATACTACTGGCGCCAATTACCATAATGCACGTGCGCTGTCTAAACTAGTGTTTTTTTAGACAAAATAATTAAATACACGCATAAGTTAAGTGCTAATTTTGCTGATTTTAGCCTCTGCAGAGCCAACACCAAAAGTTAATACAACTTCATCACCGCTTTGCAATTGTTCGCTAGTGCTAATAATAGTGCCTAGCTTATTTTGCACAAAGGCATAACCGCGAGTCAGTACCGCTTGCGGATTAAGGTGTTGTAAATTTTGACTTAAACGTAGCACATTGTGCTGTTTGCTTTGTAATTGCTGATTAATACTGGCATTTAAGCGATAGCCGATTTGCGTTAGTTGTGTTTTTTGCTGCGCAATTTGTTGTGATGGCGAAATCAATCTGCGTGCCAAGTAATCTAGCGCCTGCCCACGTTGATTAAACACATATTGCATGTTTCTGCTGAGTTGCTGTTTGAGCTGGTTCAGCGCATTTACCAACCCTTCACGCGAGGGTGTTGCTAGTTCAGCGGCCGCAGTGGGTGTGGCTGCGCGCATATCTGCCACAAAGTCGCAAATGGTGAAGTCCGTTTCGTGGCCTACACCGCTGATGGTGGGGATTGTACTTTCAGCAATCGCGCGGGCGACGATTTCTTCATTAAATTGCCATAAATCTTCTATGCTGCCACCGCCACGGCAGATAATCAGCACATCACATTCTGCACGTGCATTGGCGCTATCAATTGCATTTGCAATTAATCTGGCAACGCCTTTGCCTTGTACTGGGGTGGGATAAATTACAATGGGAATGCTAGGCATGCGGCGTTTTAGCGTGGTCAGCACATCTCTAAGCGCTGCGGCATCTGGCGAGGTGACGATACCGATTTTTTTGGGGTGTGTAGGCAAACGTTTTTTATAGACGGCATCAAATAAGCCTTCAAGCTGTAGCTTCGCTTTGAGTTTTTCAAAGGCTTCAAACAGTATGCCTAGGCCGGCGCGTTGTAAAAACTCAATCGTCAGTTGAAAATCACCGCGTGCTTCGTAAAGCGTCACCGTACATCGCGCTTCAACTTTATCGCCTTCTTTTGGCGTCCAATCTAAATAGCTATTGCGGCCTTTAAACATTACGCAGCGTACTTGTGCTCCACTGTCTTTTAGTGAAAAATACCAATGTCCGCTGGCCGCACGCGTTAAGTTAGAAACCTCGCCAGATACCCAAAATAGCGGAAAGCTTTGGGTCAACACTTGGTTGGCCAAACGATTTAACTCGCTTACGGTCAAAATCTTTTTATTAGAGAATAAAGTTGGTTCAGTCATCATGCGTTATCTATTACAATGTTTTCTTGAATCCAATTATAAGTGTAAATCGGTATGATCAAACAGATACTAAGCGGTAGAACTGGTTATTTATTAGGCTTTTTTGCCTGTTTTTCTTTGGTTGCAACTGCCTTAGTGATACAAACCCAATATCACTTAGAGCCATGCCCGTTGTGTATTTCTCAGCGTATTATTTTCATGGGATTAGGCCTTTTGTTTTTAATTGGAGCGTTTATCCCGCCGGCTAGTATTTTTAAAAAATTATTCACCATATTCCAAGTGCTCACGGCAATAGGTGGTGCTGGCGTAGCTATTCGCCATTGGTATTTGCAAGCGCACCGCGAAAGCATGATTGCCGATTGCGGTGTAGGTTTTGATTATATGTTCGATAATTTTCCGCTACAAAAAGCGCTGACCTTGGTGTTTCGTGGCACTGGCGATTGCGCGGCCATTGATTGGACATTTTTAGGCTTAAGTATTCCGCAATTAGCGCTTATTGCCTTTCTAGGCTTTGGTGCTTATGCGCTTTATTTGGTTAAAAGGTAAACTGATAGCAAGGCTAGAAATAAGGCCATGAGATACCAATGTTATAGCTTGGTAGGAGCGGTGCCCTCGCCGCGAAGCAATGGTGCATTTTATGGTGCAATGGCGACGAGGGCGTCGCTCCTACCCAAAACAATATGTGACTATCATTATTTACAGGACTAGCTAGATGAGTTTTAAAACAATAGAAGATTTTATCGGCAACACGCCATTGGTCAAGTTGCAACGCATGGGCGGAGACAGCAGTAACACTATTTTGCTGAAACTTGAAGGTAATAACCCTGCCGGTTCAGTTAAAGATAGACCCGCTTACAGCATGATTACACGTGCAGAAGCGCGTGGCGATATTAAGCCTGGCGATACGCTGATAGAAGCGACCAGCGGTAATACTGGCATTGCGTTGGCAATGGTTGCCGCTATGCGCGGTTATAAAATGATATTGGTCATGCCAGAAAATCAAAGTATAGAACGCCGTCAAAGCATGAGAGCTTACGGTGCAGAGTTAGTGCTAACGCCCAAAGATGGCAGCATGGAATTAGCGCGCGATGTAGCGTATAAATTGCAAGCTGAAGGCGAGGGTATCGTGCTGGATCAGTTTGCTAATATGGATAATCCGTTGGCGCATTACGAAGGCACGGGCCCTGAAATTTGGCGTGATACCGCAGGAAGAGTCACGCATTTTGTGGCGAGCATGGGCACTACCGGCACCATTATGGGCGTTTCGCGCTACTTAAAAGAGCAAAATCCCAATGTGCAAATTGTCGGCGTGCAGCCTGAAGAGGGCGCGCAGATTCCGGGTATTCGTAAATGGCCAGAAGAATATTTGCCTAAAATTTACGAGGCAAAACGCGTGGATGAATTGATTTACGTAGGCCAAGCCAACGCCGAAAAAACTATGCGTAAATTGGCTTCCGAAGAAGGTATTTTTGCTGGTGTTTCATCAGGCGGTGGCTTATATGCGGCTTTACAGCTTTCTAAAAAACTAGAAAACGCCATCATCGTATCTATTATTTGTGATCGCGGTGATCGTTATTTATCTACCGGAGTTTATCCAGCCTAAATGTTGCGCCAGTTATCGATTTTATGGGGTTTTTTCTTAGGCTTGGTTTTCTGCTCAACTTTTATTTGCCAAAATGCTTATGCCATCAGCACCATACAAATCAAAATAGGCGAAGTGAACGCGCCAGCTGGCCAACTCAAAAATGCACAATTTCAGGTCGATTTAAAAGGCGAAGCGCCAACACTTAAATTGCATGCAGAAGTTAAACCCGCGAATGAAAAAGACTTCATTCCGTTTGATTTAACATGCGGCCAATTTAATACTGATAAAATTGGCCAAATAGATTGTATGGATGGCAATTTTATTGCTAAGCAAGTTAAAGCGCCGTTCGCTATCCACTTTATCAGTGTACCCAATGATTTTTCCGCAGAGCTTTTGTTTAATGCCGCCAGTTTTAGCGATGAAGCTGGCTTGCATGCAGGCGAAAATCTGACAGGAAAAATTACGCTTGCCGCCAAAAATATTAACGATATTTGGCAATGGAATGGCTTAATTAGCTGGACCAAAGGCGAGTTATTTTGGCAGCCTTTTTACTTCGGCAAAGCTGGCAATGTGTTTGAAATTAACGGTAGTTTTAAATCGCCTATTTTGAACATCGAAAATGCCAGTTTGTTGGTGAACGAGGTGGGTAAAATTAGCAGTAGCGCGCAAATTAACACCCAAACCAAAATAGTAGAAGATATTAAAGTATCAGCAAAAGACGTTGATTTTGCAGGACTTTATACGATAATTTTAAAGCCTATGGTAGAGAAATCGGTCTTTGGTAATTTAGAAGTTTCCGGTAAGGCTGATTGGCAATTTGAGATTAAAAACCTAGCGCCGCGTAATTTTGAGCTTAATTTACGCGAGGCCAATATTCAGGATAAAAACGGTAAGTTTGCTTTTAAAAGCCTAAATGCCCACCTGCCTTGGGATTACGATAACGCTAAAACCGTTAATATCAATTACAAAAGCGGCCATTTACTCAATATGCCTTTGCGTGAGACTAATCTCAGTGCAGAAATTAACCGCTATTCGTTTGTGTCACCTAAACTCACTTTGCCAATTTTAGATGGCGCGCTTAATTTATCTGATATTTCTGCCGCCATGATTGCCGATAATTGGTACTGGCATTTGCGTTTAGATTTAACGCCAATCTCCATGAGCGATTTTAGTGCGGCGCTGGGTTGGCCTAAAATGCAGGGTAAAATTTCAGGCCAAGTGCCACAAGTTAGTTATGCCGGCAAGCAGTTGAGTATGGATGGCGCCATGACTTTTAACGTATTTAACGGCACTATCGGCATGGATAATTTGAAAATTGATGATCCTTTAGGCGTAGTGCCACGCTTGCATGCTGATTTATTGATGCGTAATTTGGATTTAGGCGCACTCACTCGCACTTTTAGCTTCGGTGATATTGAAGGTAAACTGGATGGCGACGTGAAAAATATGGTGTTAGAAAACTGGAAGCCTGTGTATTTAGATGCCTCGATACAAACCAGTAACGGCAAGCATCTGAAGAAAATTTCCCAGCGTGCAGTAGAAAACATCACCGCATTAGGTGGCGAAGGCACAGCGGCGGCGCTACAGCGTACCTTTTTACGATTTTTTAAAGAATTTAATTACGATAAAATTGGCTTAAGTTGTAAATTACGCCAAGATGTATGTGAAATGGGCGGCGTTGAGTCAACCCCAACTGGCTATATCATCGTTAAGGGTAAAGGTATTCCGTCTGTGAATGTGAATGGCTTTACACAAAGAGTGAGTTTGGAAGATTTACTCGGTAGAATTAAACGCATCACCGATAGTAATAGTAAGGTGATTGTTAAGTAGCTGTTTTTAAAATATAACTTTTTAAAAGATAACTTTTTAAAAAACTATGAAAAATTAAATGTTGGTGAGCTCACTAATAATTAATTAACTAGAGGATAGAAATGAAAAATATTTTAAGTCTATTAGCGCTTACCGCTATATTAACTGCGGGCTTAAGCGCTTGTGTAACCATTAACATTTACTTTCCTGCAGCGGCGGCAGAAAAAGCGGCAGATAAAATTATTGATGAAGTCTGGCAACTAAAAGATGGAGTACCCGTAGGCAAGGCCACAGAAAAAGCTACAGAACCGGCAATAGAAACTCCTGCAAAGTAATTTTGCCATGCTATTTTAGGAAACATCGTATTTTAGGAAACATCATGTCCATAGGAAATATTATGCAAAAATTCATATTTAGTTTTTTACTGTTAATCAGCTTATTTAACACTAGCTTGGTAAATGCCGCTGCTGATTTGGACGTCAATACTCCAGCTATTTCAGCCATTAAAAGTAGTATGCAAGCGCGTCATAGCCAACTTGCCGCGCATTACGCTAGCGGTGCGATTGGCCTCACTAAAGATGGTTTGATTGCCGTGCGTGATGCCACCGCTTTGCCATTAAAAGATAGGCAAGGTATCAACGCGCTTGTAGCGGCTGAAAATAGTGACCGCAACGCGCTATATAAAGAAGTAGCCGCTGGCAATGGTCACCCAGAATGGCAAGGTGAAGTCCGTGGTATCTTTGCTGGTCGCTGGATAGATAAAGCGCAAAGTGGCTGGTACTTTCAACAAGATGGCGGCTGGGTTAAAAAGTAAGCTAATAATTTTTAAGTAAGAATACACATGACAGCAACGCTCGTTTTTAATATCAAGACCATTCCAGATACCGATGGCCTACGTACTTTGTATGATTTTCCACAAAATACTCCGGCTGAGGACATCGCCAATATTGCTTTGCATCAACAGCGCCAGCAAAACGGCACGGAATTTTTACCGTTGCATCTACAGCGTATTTGCACCATTTCATGTGCTTTGCGTGAAGGTGAAAATTTCAAAGTTTGGAGTTTGGGTCATGCTAGCGATTCTGAATCTACGTTGTCTAATGCCAAGCCGTCTGAAGTAAACGTCATTCAAGATTTTTTTGCTGTTTTAAAGCAATATAAACCGCAAGTAATTACATGGAGCGGCAATGCTTTTGATTTGCCTGTACTAAATTATCGCGCATTAATACATGGGATTAATACCACTGATTATTCGGCTTTGAGCGTAGACCATCTAGATTTAACGGCTAATTTAAGTCTGTTTAACCATGCAGGCAATGTGCCACTGAATGATTTAGCCAAGTTATGCGGCTTTCCGGGTAAGCTTGGCGTGACCCAGATTAATACATGGAATGCTTACAAAACCGGCGACATAGCTACGATACGCCGTGACTGCGAAATCGATGTGGCGAATACCTATTTATTATTCTTACGTTTTCAGTTGATGCGCGGTCAATTAAGCCAAAATGCCTTTGACGTTCAACTTGTCATGGTGCGGAATACGTTAGTGAGCTACCTACAAGAATATCCAGACTTACTGCATTGGCAAGCGTTTTTGGCTATGTGGAATTAATTTTAAATTCATGTAGGAGCGATCTTTAGATCGCGAAAACTATGGCGCCAATCACATGTTATTTCGCGATCTAAAGATCACTCCTACAGCACTTACATTATTTTTTAGGCTAAATAATGACATAAATTAAGTTAAAATCGCACCCTTACTGAAAATAGGTTTTATCTCATGGCACGTCGCTCCAGAAATCGCAATCAAGTCCCCGTTATTCCAGAAACCAAGCTCGCGATTATTGAATCGCTTGACCAAGAAGGGCGCGGCGTCACCCATTTAGAAGGTAAAACCATCTTCATTGATGGTGCGCTTCCTAACGAAAAAGTCACCTTCCAATCGCACCGTATCAAACCTAGCTATGAAGTGGCTAATGTAGTTGAAGTACTTAAGCAATCTAACCAAAGAGTGACACCTAAATGTAAGCACTATGGCTTATGTGGCGGTTGTAAATTGCAACATCTAGATTTTTCTGCACAAGTGGCGGCTAAACAAAGACTGCTGGAAAATGATCTCAAGCATATTGGTAAAGTACAGCCGGACAATATATTGCCGCCAATTTACGGGCCAATTTGGGGTTATCGCCATAAAGCCCGTTTAAGTGTTAAATATGTCGATAAAAAACAGCGCGTCTTGGTCGGCTTTAACGAAAAAGCCACGCGCTATGTGGCCGATATGAATAGCTGCGAAGTGCTAGTGCCTGAAGTTTCAGCCTTAATCGAGCCCTTGCAAGAGATGATAGTGCAACTTACTATTCGTGATAAGTTGCCGCAAATTGAGCTTGCCGTGGGCGAAGCCCACTCAAAAGAAAAGCCCGAAGCCCACTCAAAAGAAAAGCCCGAAGGCTATTCAAATAAAGAGTCTGAGGCTCAAACCAGTAATGATGACTTACCCGTCATTGTGTTGATTTTCCGCATCATGGCACCGCTAACCGTTGAAGATGAGGCGCATCTGAAAACCTTTGCCGATACGCATGCGGTGCAGATTTGGACGCAAACAAAAGGCCCAGATACCATTAAGCCGTTTTATCCGGTCAGCACTTCAGAAAAAGCTTTACCACAGTTGAAATATAGCTTGCCTGAGTTCGATTTGGTTTACCCTTTCAAACCGAACGAGTTTACGCAAGTAAACCCGCAAATTAACCAAGTCATGATACGTCGCGCCATGCAGTTGCTTAATCCGCAAGCTGGCGAAAAAATTGCCGATTTCTTTTGTGGTATCGGTAATTTTACTTTGCCAATTGCCCGTAGTGGCGCGCAAGTATTGGGTTTAGAAGGTTTGGCTAATTTGGTGGATAGAGCCAATGAAAGCGCGGCACTGAATCAAATTAGCAATACGCAGTTTGGCGTGGCTGATTTATTTAAAATGACGCCAGAGTCACTTACTAATTTAGGCCGTTTTGATAAATGGCTGGTAGATCCACCACGCGATGGCGCTTTTGAATTGATTAAATCTTTAGATGGCAGCAATAGTCCGCAAAGAATAGTTTACGTGTCATGCAACCCGGCAACCTTGGCGCGTGATGCTGATGTGTTGGTAAACGAAAAAGGTTACATTCTGAAAGCGGCTGGCGTGATTAATATGTTTCCGCACACCGCGCATGTGGAATCGATTGCCTTGTTTGAGCGTGTAGCTTAATTTAAAGGCTGTTTTAGTTGTAGTGGAAATGTAAGAAAATAATGTCCCCCCACAGCTTAAAGCCTAAAAAAGGACATTTTTAAATAAATGTCCTTTTTTTTATAGATGGTTTTAGCTTGTTTGATACAGGTCAAATAGCTTTGCTCAGCATGCTCGTAGAATTCACTTATCGAATTAATGTTTGTTTA
>CANFZA010000081.1 GCA_947451235.1 Methylophilaceae bacterium
GACAACACACCATGAAACCACCATAAACCTGAGCGAAATGTGCCAGCGCCTTCTGCGCTAAAGCCAATCACCTGCATTAAATGGGCTAACAGCGCGCCTACGGGTGACCACATGCGGTAATCCCAAACCACAGGGCGTCCACTGAGCCACACCAATCGCGTCGCTTCTAGTATAAATCCAGTCACGGCTATCAGTATGAATGACCATAAAAAGGCCCAATCTTCACGGCGATATTGACTGCGATCAAAATCCGCATCACCGGCTTGTCTATCGACTCTTTTATAATCAAGCTTAGGTAATTTTAGCCATTTACGTCTATACATCATGTAAATAAGACCAACAATCAAACCTAAACCAGCTAAATCTAAAACCAATGAAAACCACAGATAAAAATGGCCGTACCAAAATTTGAGTCCAAAAAGTGGCTGAAGAATGTCGTATTCTAAAGTGATGACAGAAGTACCAATAAACAGCAATACAAAACCTAAAAATATTAGGCCATGCGCTCTGCCTGCACTTTTGTCGCGTCGCACTAATGTGCGGTGTGTCGCCATGGTTTTAACCATGTCAAAAAAGCGATGTAATAATTCACCCCAAGAACCATCTGGCTTGCCACGGCGATACTTGCGAATCTGTACGTAAGTGCCGTATAAGAACACTGCAATCGCCACATAACCAATCACATAAAATAAATGGATGGCATTTGGATGAAAATTCTCAAACAGTATTCTAGTGATTTCTATCGAATTATTCATTGTGTATTGCCTATTCCTTATTCAATCAACCTTGAGGCCTGAACTACATTGATGGGTGACAGCATCAGGTAAAATTTTTCACATGAACATTAATCGCCGCGATATTTTGCAGCGATTAAAGTCAGAACAATCTAAACTTTATACTCGATCTTAAACTCACCACCCGGCATGTGCGGAACGCCCCACACCGCCACTTCACGCTTGTATGGCAATGCAATTTGTGGGTTCGCTTCTTCAATCTCGCGCGCCACACGGTGACCGGTGAAGGTTGCATCGGCAATCAATCTAGGCGCTTCAGCATCACCAATCAAGTAAATGCCTTTGATATCGTTGGCAGCCCATTCAGATTCGCGTGCTTTAAGCTCATTCCATAATTTGTTTTCTGAATGACGACCAGTCACTAGAATTAATGAATCAAACTCAAGCCAGCGGTGCGTTGTATTTGCATCGCGTGGAGAAACACCTGGGCCACGATAAGTACGTTTTGAGCCATCGCCCCAAATATTGTAAATTTCAAGACGACCAGCTTCAATTTTTGAGCAGAAATGATCGCCAAGCTCTTCAACATGTAACTCATGCAAACGACGCATCATGTTTGGATACTCAAGCGTAAAGTGCATATAGTTAGCCAAATGCACACCAGAAACCACCGTGACTTCATGACCATCAGCCGCTAATTTTTCAGCCAAACTAGGCGCCATAAAATAAGTGTCAGCATTTAAAATGACTACACGTTTACCAATTTTCTTTTTACCTTCAAACACTTGCTCTGGCGTTAGTTGATCAGGCAATGAAGCATCTGCACCAGGAATCGCCTCATGCGTTAAGCAGTTATTACCGTCAGTGTTCCAAGAAGAACCTGTGGCAATAATCACTTTATCCGCACCGTATTGCAGCACTTCGTCTGCAGTCATGGCTTTTTGGCCTAGCGCTACCTGACTTTCCTTGTTTTTCTTCACTAGTTTATTAATTTGCGTTTCGCGGTAATCACGGTGATAACTCCACTCGCCTAAGCCAGGCAAGGTTGCTACCGTATTTAAGTGGCCGCCAATTTTTTCAGCTTTGTCATATAAATGGACGGTATAACCACCTTCCATCAATACGCGTGCAGCTTCAGAACCGGATGGGCCAGCGCCGACAACAAGAACAGAATCTTTTGATTTTGTTTTAGGAAACTTCTCTGGGTGCCAACCACGACGATACTCTTCGCCAGCGGTTGCATTTTGCGTACAAATCATCGGTGGGCCACCGATTTCCCAGCGTGAAATACAAACGTTACAACCAATACAAACGCGAATGTCGTCGTAACGACCTTGTTCGATTTTTTGTGGCAAGAACGGGTCAGCGATAGAAGGACGTGCGCAACCGATAATATCAGCATAGCCTTTAGTGACAATTTCAACCATTTTTTCAGGATCAGTGTAGCGACCTACACCTAACACTGGTTTTTTAGACACTTGTTTTACAAACTTAGTCCAAGGCACTTGGTGACCTTGTTGATAGAAGCGTGATGGTCCTGCATCTTCGCCCCACTCAGCAATATCACCCACATCTACATCCCACAAATCCAACAATGGATCAGCAAGCTCGATGAACTTCATACCATCCACTTCAACCTCAATTTGACCTGGGCCATACACGGTATCAACCGCAAAGCGTGTTGCAATTGCACATTCGCCACCAACCGCATGCTTTACTTTTTCTAAGGTTTCTAACCAAAAACGTGCACGGTTTTCTAATGAACCACCGTATTTATCAGTACGTTTATTGTAATAAGGATTTAAAAACTGCAAGGGCAAATAAGAGTGCGCACCGTAAACGTAAACAATGTCAAAACCGGCATCGCGTGAACGTTTGGCGGCATCTACGTAATATTGTTGCACTTGTGCAATATCGCTTAGATCCATCTCTTTACAATAGCTTAGCGTTTCAAATTCTGAGGCATATTGGCTTGGGCCACGTGGTGTTGCGCGTGATTCCATATTTGGCGCATGTGCACCACCGTACCAAAGCTCAACACCTGCAAGCGCACCATATTTATGCACCTCATCGGTCATTGCACGTAAATTACGTACATCACCTTCATCCCAAATACGCGCTGACAATCGATGCGTATCATCAGATTCAGGGTGAATAGAACAATATTCCGTGTTCATCGCAGCCCAGCCGCCTTCGGCCTTCATAGAGCGATGCGCAGCTTGAAAGCCTGGTTTATCAGAGCCAGCACCAATACAATGTGGTACTTGATAAAAACGGTTACGTAAAGTTTTAGGGCCAATTTGAATAGGTTCAAACAGAATGTCGTGTTTTGGATCGCGTGCCATGTTCTCTCTCCGGTCATGTGAATCGAATGTGCTGATGTGCTATTTTCACGGTGATACCAGATTCAAACAATTACCCTCATGGCTTACTACTAAGGTATTACTAAGTGCGCGTTTTAATAAGCAAGATACTAAGCACGTGTATTTATAAGCTTTTGTATTAATAAGCAAAAAAAGCGGGTGAAAGTTTTAAACTTTCACCCGCTTTGCTACTTGCTAATAGGCCTGTAATTTACAGCCTTATAAAATTTACAAGCTGTGCATATACCAAACTAAGGCTACACCTGCTGCCAATGCTAGATAAGGTAGAACACCAGCCCGATTAGAGACGCCGTCTTCAGTTCCAGCAATATGCATATCCTCTAACATTTGTTTAGGAAACACGCCTTTATCTTGCACATAGTGGCGATAGATGAATACTGGGATAATCAGCGAAGCAAAGATTAAACCTGTTTTCAAGGTGCCTGCACCCCAAATATCTGCGCCTAAACCCATAATACCTAAGTTAACAAAACCTAGAACACCACCCAAAGCTAATAAAATGAAAGGCGCTTTGTATGGGCGATCCCAGTTCGGCCTGTCGATACGATGAATCCAGCCAGAATTAAGATTAAGGAAATTAAAGATAATGTAACCAATATTTGAAGCTGCAAGAATAAATACATAGTCAGACATCATGAGCAGAATCAAATTAAAACAAAGGTCAGTCCACATAGCGCTGGTCGGCGCACCGTGATCATTCACTCTTGATAAGTACTTTGGCAACCATCCATCAACCGATGCTTGATACAGCGTACGTGAAGAACCCGCCATTGATGTCATGATGGCTAGTAATAAAGCTAGCACCATCATAATTACCATCACGTTAGCCACAAATGCACCACCACCAACCATATCTGAAAGTGCTTTTGCAACACCCATGCCACTATAAATAGACGCTTCCAACATGCCATCATACACGGCAGGAGTAGTCACTACACCAGCTGCGTCCACAACCGCTGGAGATACCATGTGACCTAAACCCAAGTGACTTTGAAAGGCAATTGGCACTAAGGTAAATACGGCAATACACAACAAGCCTGAGTAAAAAATAGCTTTAAAAGTATCTGTTTTAGGATTTTTAAACTCACGCGTGTAACACACTGCAGTTTCAAAACCATAAGTAGACCAAGCCGCAATGAATAGACCACCGGCCATAAGCTTCCAGCCCTCAATACCCCACACACCATCGATCACATTGCCTGCTGCATCGTGTGCTAATGGCGCTAGCGGAAAGAAGTTAGCCTGCGCAATATCACCAGTTAACAATGGCACTAAACCAATTAACATCAGTGGAATCAACGCAATTACACCTAGAATCATGGTGGTTTTTGCTGAGCGTAAAATACCGCCATGCTGAATCGTGAATACTGAAAGCAACACCGCAGCACCAAGAATAAACGTTGCGTTGATTCTTAGCACTAGACCATCTTTAATCATGCCTAAATCAAACAGCGTGATTTGCCAGGTATTAATGACAGCATCGGGTGCAAATAATGCACTTAACATGTAACCGGCGGCTAATCCGGAGCCAATGGCGAGTACCGGAGACCAAGCAAACCAGTTACACCACACCGAAACCGGCGCAATAAATTTACTATACTTCACCCACGCTACTGCACCATAAATGGATGCACCGCCAGATTTATGCGGAAACAAACCAGCAATTTCTGCATAGGTAAATGCCTGAATAAAACCAAAAGCGATAGAGATTGCCCATATCATCCAAGCAGGCTTACCCACCGTAGCAGCAATCGCACCTATTGAAAAAAGAACAAGGGCAGGTACGCCACTTGCTACCCAGAATGCACCTTGCCAGCCAATCTTTCTTAGTAGCGTTGAGTTTTGCGCCGCTACATTTTCTGAAAGATCAGCTGAAATTGCATCAACTGAAGAATTTACGCTCAATTTAAGTCCCCTTTTTTTAAAATTTCCCACACAGCGCATAAGAATATGTACTGCCCACCTGGGTGAAACAAAAAAATTTATCTTGCCGCTTGGTTAATAAAAATTATATGTGGATCAGCGATAAGGTTTCCACATTTGACTCCATTTTGATGACTAACCCTAGTTACTTACAATTCTCATTATGGATTACTCTTTTAGTGGTAGCTGGATATTGATGTCATGGATGCAATTTTCCATCACCCGAAAAATAAATAAATACTTCTTTGGTATTACCCCTTGTTGATAGTTTTTTATCACCGTTTTCGCAACTAATATATACATACTTTAAAAGGCATCATGAAAGCAACTAATGACACTACAACAGTCATCAAATCTAGATCTTACTAAGCAGACTTTATATGACTTAGTTGGGGGTGAGGATGGCGTTAAGAATTTAGTTAATCTATTTTATGACATAGTAGAAACAAACCCTGAAGCACACAAGTTGCACTTATTACACCTGAGAGGCAATGGTATTGCTCACTCACGCCTAGAGCAATTCAACTTTCTTTCTGGGTTTTTGGGCGGGCCTAAACTATATGTTGAAATGCATGGACACTCTAATATCAGAACGATGCATGCGCATGTAGAAGTCAGTGCTGAATCTAAAGATATTTGGCTTAAATGTATGTCGATGGCGATTGAATCTATTGAGATGGAAGCAACAGCAAAAGAAAAGTTGTTCAATAACTTCAAAGTCTCGGCTGAACGACTAGTCAATACACCTGAATAAATACAGTTAAATAAACAAACTTGAATAAAATTCACCTTGGTTATGGAAAAGTAAGCTTATGGCGAGCGATATAAAAAATGGCGTTACTTTGGAGCAAGCCTTAGGCAAACATTATGCACGTAGCCAAAAATGGGGCTTTATGTGGGCATTATGGACCGCCATTTTATGGGGTGCATGGTACGTTCCAGGCACAGCACTTTGGTTTGAGCATCCTTATGTTGATATTCCGGTTGATCATCAATCCACAAGATTAGCCGCCACCGCTGTAATGACATGGATTCATGCCATTACCGTGTTCTTCTTTTTACTTTTATGGAATATCGTTTTAGGCAAGGTTAAAGACTATGGCCGAACCATGGTGCGCTTTCGCAAGATATCAAAATGGTATGCACTTGCATCACTGTGTGGCGGGCCTATGGCGATTTTTGGTTCTTATATGGCAATGGGGTTTATTGGCCCAGTATTTGCGGCAATTTCATCCCTTTTTTACCCCGTCATCGGCGCTGTCATTGCCAGACTTTGGTACAAAGAAAAAATATCAAAACGCGCAGCTATTGGTATGTGCATCATTATATTCGGTGGTATGGTAATTTACGGGCCTAGCCTGTTTGGCGAAATGGATGCCACTAATCCCAACGCATGGTTAGGTTATGTTGGCGGCATTATGTCTGCCATAGGATGGGGATCTGAAGGCGCGGTGGCTGGCCGAGCCATGGACGTTTCAGACCCTGATGTTGGCATTCATTGTCGATTTAGCTTTGAAGTATTATTTTGGGGATTATTAATATTGCCAGCGCTCGCAATATTTACTGATTTACCCATCAAAGATTTAATTATAAACACAGTCACACATGGTAAAGCCATGCTATGGATAGTGTTAGCCGCAGCATGCCACGCCTATTGCTATACCGCTTTTTATAAGAGCTTTAGCTTGATTGGTGTTGGTCGCGGCGAAGCCATTGGCAATTTGTACGCAGTATTCGCACTTATATTCATTGCCGCCTTCACTTTACAATTGCCACAATGGTATTTCATAGTTGGGCTAATATTAACCGTGCTTGGCAGTTTTGTGATGTTTAGCGAACCGGCTGAATCTGTTGCCCAACTTAGAGACCATAGCGATACGCACAACCTTGGTATTATGCACAGCGATGGTAGTACGCACAGCAATAGTAGTCCGAACGTCCTTCTTGCGAAAGGCTTGCTATGAAGCTACATCAGAAAGGATTTTTACTTGTAACACTGAGTAAAAACAATAAGTTATGGGATCACGAACTTATAGTGCAAGCATTCATTGAATACAATATCTCAGGCAGTTACAGCGAAAAAACCTTAAGAATCGCGCTAGACGAGCTATCAGCAGCCGGACTAATCACTCGCGTTGAAGAAAAACTCGAAACCAACAATAGGCAGACCAAACTACTATTTCGTTATCAGCTATCAGACTTTGGTAGAGCTAGAATGATAGATACAGGCCTGTTAGTCGGCTGATTTCCAGCCTGTTATTGTCAATAAAAGGAAGTTAACCATGAGTGAATTTTGGGGTTATGCTGGCGCAGACACACTCGCCATTATTGTGATTGCTGGCGTTAGTTTTATCTGCCTAATCTGTGCAAGACTATTTGTGAGTAACTATGGTGAGTAACTATGGCAACTAAGTATGGCAACTAAGTATTTTTAAAAGGCCATTTCAATCATGGAATACGGATTCCCGTAATTTCAAATTCACTAGCAAATATTAATAAAGTTAATTAAGTTTACAACTAGCCAAACCAAGCCAAATCTAATCAACTTCAAACTGCCTACAAGCGCCCTACGCGCAAATTTATTCCAAATAAAACTATTCTCACTGTACCAAAAGTACAGCATAAACCAGCTGTATTAACGCAACTTTTGCGCCCAATACACCAAGCTATCACCACGAATATCTAAGCCATAAGTGTTAACCCTTAGTTGGTATTGCGCCTTGATGCAATAAAGAACATTGTCGCAATTGATAAACAAATGTCGTTTTTAAGATGTTTTATCCAAAATGTTTTGACCACTTTACCTAAGGAGATATTCAATGAAAATAGTTTCGTTTGGCAAGTTTGATGCATGTAACTCTACCCCTATTACAACCGACCTTGGTGGTTGGGTGCCTATTGAAGGTTCACCCACCATGAAAACTTGGATTGAGCACGCCTCAGCTGATGGCAAGTTTCTGACCGGTTTTTGGGAAGCCACGCCTGGCACTTATCAGGTAACTTACAACGCAGATGAAATGGTACATATGTTCAAAGGCAAGGCCACGCTAACTGAAAACGGTGGTGAGGCTAGAACCTTCGTTGGTGGTGATAGTTTTTTTGTGGAAGCAGGCTTCAAAGGCACTTGGAAAACTGAAGAAACTGTACGCAAGATTTTTGCCATACGAATTGGCCAAGATGTCGCGGCTCCGTTTGGTGACTAAACCGCATTTATTGCAAACAAGATATTGCTGATGTTCGACTGAACCCAGCAATATCTTTGAAATTTTCACTTTCGAAAAACTTTCACTTTGGAGACTAATACCATGGCAAGAGATCCCAGATTTGATATTTTATTTACCCCCGTTAAGATAGGTTCCAAAACAATTCGCAACCGTTTCTACCAAGTGCCACACTGTAACGGTGCGGGCACCAATTCGCCAGGCATGAATATGGCACACCGCGGCATTAAAGCCGAAGGCGGATGGGGCGCAGTGAATACTGAGCAATGCTCGATTCACCCAGAATGCGATGATACGCTACGTATTACTGCCAGAATTTGGGACCAAGGCGACATGCGCAACCTGAAAGCCATGGTGGATCATGTTCATAGTCATGGCTCACTAGCCGGTTGTGAATTATTTTATGGTGGCCCACATGCACCAGGCTTAGAATCACGCACCATTTCACGTGGGCCTAGCCAATATAATTCTGACTTTGCTACCGTTCCAAATTGCCCAGGATTTACCTACAACCACGCGGCAGATATTGATGAACTACATAGACTTCAACAACAATATGTAGACGCAGCCTTACGCGCACGCGATACAGGTTTCGATTTAGTCAACGTTTATGGCGCTCACGCCTACGGACCTATGCAGTGGCTTAACCCCTATTACAATCGCCGTACAGATGAATATGGTGGTAGCTTTGCTAACCGCGCCCGTTTTTGGGTAGAAACGCTAGAGAAAATTCGCCGCGCTTGCGGAGACGATATTGCGCTAGTGACACGCTGTGCAGTTGATACGCTTTATGGCGGCAAAGGCGTAGAAATTGGTGAAGATGGCTTAAAATTCATTGAACTTGCCTCACCCTACCTTGACTTGTGGGATGTCAATATTGGTGACATTACAGAATGGGGCGAGGATGCTGGGCCTTCACGTTTCTACCAAACTGGCCATGAGAATGACTGGATTAGGCACATCAAACAGGCGACCAGCAAACCAGTGGTCGGTGTAGGTCGCTACTATGATCCGGAAAAAATGTTGCAAGTGATTAATTCAGGCATTATCGACATTATTGGCGCAGCACGCCCATCAATTGCAGACCCATGGCTACCACGTAAAATTGACGAAGGTCGAGTAGAAGATATACGCACATGCATAGGCTGTAACGTCTGTATCTCACGTTGGGAAATGGGCGGCGTACCGTTCATCTGTACGCAAAATGCGACGGCTGGTGAAGAGTATCGCCGTGGTTGGCATCCTGAAAAGTTTGAACCGGCAAAATCTGAACACGATGTTTTAATTGTTGGTGCAGGTCCTGCTGGTTCTGAGTGCGCGCGTGTAATGATGGAGCGCGGCTATACCGTTCACTTAGTCGATACCCGAGAAAAAGTCGGTGGCTACGTCAACGATGTTGCGACGCTTCCGGGTCTAGCGGAATGGAGCTTCCATCGTGATTATCGCGATACTCAGCTGAATAAATTAGTGAAAAAGAACAAGCAATGCCAAGTGGCTTTAGGCGTTAAACCGATGACTGCAGATGACATCCTAGCGTACGGCGCCTCACGTGTCATTATTGCTACGGGCGCCAAATGGAGCACCACAGGCGTAAACCATCGTACACATGAGCCGATTCCTGGTGCAGATGCAAGCCTGCCACATGTGTTAACACCAGAACAGGTGTTTGAAGGTAAAAAAGCCGTCGGCAAGCGTGTGATGATCATCAACTACGATGCTTATTACATGGCGCCAAGCCTAGCAGAGAAGTTTGCACGCGCAGGTCACGAAGTAACTGTAGCCAGCGTTGCGCCATTAGGTGCGTACATGGATTACACCTTAGAAGGTGCGAACATGCAGCGTCTTATTCACGAGCTTGGCATCAAAGTACTAGGTGAAACTGGCTGTTCAAAAGTTGAAAATGGTCGCGTTGAACTGTTTAACATTTGGGGCGAAGGTTATAAACGTGAGTATAAAGGTGCAGGCCAACTGCCGCGTAAAGAAAATGATTCACATGAATGGCATGAATGCGACACGGTGATTTTAGTCACTTCACGCGTATCGCAAGATGGCCTTTATCGTGAATTAAAAGCGCGTAAGGATGAGTGGACTAAAAATGGCATCACAGATGTATTTGTGATTGGCGATGCTGAAGCGCCAAGGCTTATTGCAGACACCACTTTTGATGGACACCGACTTGCACGTGAGATTGAAGATGCTGATCCACAGCATCAGAAACCTTACAAACGAGAACAGCGCGCTTGGGGCATTGCATACAATCCAAACGAAAATCCAGATTTAGAGTGGAGATTGTAAGCGCTTAAGTAAAGATTAAAATTGTTAGTAAAAACTGGGGCTACTTCGTTGTTGACCCAACAGAAGTGAAATGATGAAGGGCTGGAGTAAATTCCAGCTCTTTTTCTTTGTGGGTTTCGGCTTAGAAGTAGCGCGATGAATTTCCTGTTTGGTTGTTATGGGCCATTTTGAGTCATGCGTCACTTATTAATGAACTACCGCTAAGGGGGTACGAAGCTGCCGTACGATTTAGCCACATCTACTAACATAAGCGCTTGCACCTATTTCAAAATAATCTAAATCTTGCTAATTTACTCATACAAATCAATGCTATCTTAACTAAAAAAAATTGAAGATAAAGGTAGCAATTTCAGATGAAAAAACACCGTGGGGATTAATCAATAAATTCTCAGTATAAAGGGTGAGCCATGAAACAGCTTAGATTGATAAGTTTTTCAATTATTTCATTATTCCTGATAAATCTCACTGGATGTGGAGGTGGAAGTTCACCTACGGCCCCAGACCCACACCCGGTCA
>CANFZA010000082.1 GCA_947451235.1 Methylophilaceae bacterium
ATCACTTGTCTAAAACCAATATCACCAATGAAGCGCACATTGTCTAAATTAGCTTGCTGGCGGCCTAAGCGAAACTTGGTATTTTTAATACCAGTCCAATCCACATAAGCTTGATTGATATTAGTTTGATCCGGATCGACCACTTTTGCGTAGCCTAACCTATCAGGCTGACTTGATGCCGCATTAATAGGCGTGAAGCTGGTGCCATCGTTAAAGTTGTCGTTTAATTTGCTCACATTAATAATTTGTGCGGCCAAGCTAAAATTATGAAATGGTGAAGTTTGCCAGCCGATTAAACTGCGTAAAGTCAGTGCGTTTGCATCTAATAATGGCGCTGGTGTTAGCGTAGTGCCATTGCCATCTTGCTGCACATTTTCATAACGCAACCTGAAGCTGGTCATCGCTTTACCTTCTTTAACAGAATCCCAAAAAGTATATTCAGGTTCTGCTGTCGCTTCTGCCACATCTTCAGCATAGGAAGACTGCGCCATGCTAGTAAGTGCTAACACTGTTAGTGTCATTAGTACATTTTGTTTAAATGTTACGTTCGGTTTCATTGGTCTTCCCTTTTTTATTAAAATAATTATTGTGTAAATTTAGTATTTTGTAAGCGTGCTCAATCTAGCCAGTTGGGTAACAATCAGGCTGCTTTTTTCGCATGACGCTCATACAAAAAACGCAACACTTCACTACGCAAATGGTTGTATTCAGGGTCTTCTGCCAGCGCTAATCTAGCTCTTGGTCTAGCTAAATTCACCTCTAAAATTTCACCAATACCTGCACTTGGGCCATTGGTCATCATCACCACGCGGTCTGAAAGCAAGACCGCTTCATCCACATCATGCGTCACCATAACGGCAGTACAGCCAGATTTAGCCATAATCTTCATCAGTTCATCTTGCAGATTGGCACGAGTTAACGCGTCTAGCGCGCCAAAAGGCTCGTCTAGCAATAGCACTTTCGGTTCCATTGCCAAAGCTCTAGCAATACCTACGCGCTGCTTCATACCGCCAGAAATTTCATTCGGTTTTTTGTCAGAGGCATGCGTTAAACCGACTAACTCCAAGGCGGCATCTGTGCGCACTTTAAGTTGCGCTTTAGTTTCTTTTACTTCTGAACTGCTACCAAAAACACGTTCAACCGCTAAATAAACATTTTCAAAACATGTCAGCCAAGGCAACAATGAGTGGTTTTGAAACACCACCGCACGCTCAGGCCCAGGGCCTGAAATTTCCCTACCTGCACAAAATAGCAAACCTTCGGTAGGTTGCATTAAACCTGCGATGAGGTTCAATACCGTAGATTTTCCGCAACCTGAGTGACCGATAATCGAGATAAACTCACCTTCTTTAATATTTAAGTTAATGTTTTTAAGGGCATTGAAGTCGCCTTTTTTGGTGCTAAAAGTCATATCAACATTTTCAAGTTGCACATATCTTTCTGCATTTACTTTTTCGTGTTTTGGCATTTTTTCCATGATTATTCCTAAATTTTTTGACTGTGAATAATGACTGTGAGTAGTCGCTGTTATTAATGTTTTAAAAATTAGACTCATTAATCGTAACTAAACCTTTTGGCAATCTGAGTAAGCGCTAACTCTAGAAGCAAGCCCACAATACCCACCACAAAAATCGCAATGATGATGTGTTCTACGTTCAAGTTATTCCACTCATCCCACACCCAAAAACCAATACCAACGCCGCCTGTTAGCATTTCTGCAGCCACAATCACCAACCAAGCCACGCCGATAGAAAGGCGCACACCGGTCATCATGTAAGGTAATACGAACGGGAAAAGTATTTTTGTAACGATTTTCCACTCGCTTAAATTAAGCACTTTCGCCACGTTCATATAGTCTTGTGGCACTTTGCTTACGCCTACAGAAGTGTTGATAATCATTGGCCAAATTGCCGAGATAAAAATCACCCAAATAGCCGCTGGGTCTGCCGCTTTAAACACCAATAAACCTATGGGCAACCATGCCAACGGTGAAACTGGGCGTAACAAGCTAATTACCGGTGCAGCCATGCGTGAGGCAAATTCAAAGCGGCCGATAATAAAGCCCAATGGAATGCCCACTAAAGCGGCCAAACCAAACCCTAAGGCCACGCGTTTTAAAGATGCGACAATATTCCAACCTACGCCCATATCATTTGGGCCGTGGTTGTAAAATGGATCACTAAATAACTCAACCGCTGAATACCAAGTTTTAAGTGGGCCAGGTAAGTTTGGTGATTGGTGCGAAATTAAGGTCCAAACAGCCAGCAACATTAAGATGCCGAACACCGGCGGAATTAACCATTTTAAAAAGCTGTTGGCTTGAACAACCCACTGACTAGGCTTACTTTTGCTAATCGCGTTTTTACTAATAGCGCTTTTACTAGCATCTAGCTTTGTTGCAATCACTTTATTGGCGGTAGTGGTCATTGCCTCTCCTTGACTAACAAACGCCTCTTTACTAACAAGCGTGCTTGTACTTTGCATGATGGTTTTTAAGCTTTCTTTATTAATACTGGTTGCGCTCATACATAACCCTTTAGATATAATTTTCATGGAGCGACCTTGAGGTCGCTCCAACTAATTATTAAGCCTTGGTTTTACTTAAGCTTTGGTTTTACTTAAGCTTTGATTTTACTTAAGCCCTAATTTTAAAAGATGCCGCATAGGCTGCTGGATTCTTGCCATCCCACACCACGCCATCCATTAATTTGCTAGAACGCATCACATCTTTAGGCACGCTAATACCTAACTGAGTAGCCGCCTCAGAATACAATTTCACTTGGTTGATTTTGGTCGCAACCGCTAAATAATCAGGATCAGCTTTTAGCAAACCCCAGCGTTTGTGCTGCGTTAAGAACCACATACCATCTGATAAATACGGGAAGTTCACTTTGCCATCTTCAAAGAATTTCATGAAGTTAGGATCTTTCCATTTACGGCCCATACCATTGTCGTAATCACCCACAAAGCGGCCGGCGATCACTTCTTCAGGCGCATTAACATAGGCTTTACCAGAGATTAATTTAGCCACTTTGGCGCGATTTTCAGTCGCCTCAATGTAACGGCAAGCATCTAAAATCGCCATGATCATAGCGCGTGAAGTATTTGGATTTTTGGCCACAAATTCAGCCGTTGTACCCAACACTTTTTCCGGATGATCCACCCAAATATCTTGTGATGTAGCAACGGTATAACCAACTTTGTCGTAAATGGCCCTAGCGTTCCAAGGCTCACCCACGCAGTAGCCATCCATATTGCCAATACGCATATTGGCAACCATTTGCGGCGGAGGCACAACGATGGTTTTTACGTCTTTAATCGGGTTAATGCCATTGGCGGCTAACCAATAATTCAGCCACATGGCATGTGTGCCAGTCGGAAAAGTTTGGGCAAACGTGTAGTCGCGGTTTTCGTTATCCAATAAACGTTTCAGGCTTCTGCCGTCTTTAACGCCTTTTTCTTTCAGTTGATTCGCTAGCGTAATGCCTTGGCCATTATGGTTAAGCGTCATCAGCACCGCCATGTCTTTTTGCTGACCACCAATACCAAGCTGCACGCCATATACCAAACCATATAACACGTGCGCAGCATGTAATTCACCGTTCACGGTTTTATCGCGAATGGCCGCCCAAGAGGCTTCTTTTGACGGTGTGATTTTGATGCCGTATTTTTTATCAAAGCCCATTTCTGCCGCCACTACAATCGGTGCGCAGTCCGTTAGCGGAATAAAGCCAATTTTAACCTCTGTGATTTCTGGTGCATCAGACCCTGCCGCCCAAGCATTGGCTTTAATTGAATTAGGCACCAAGCCCATTAATGCAGCCGCACCGAAAGCGCCTGCCGCGGTGTTGCGAAAGAAATCTCGGCGGCTGTTATCGACAGTATTGGTCGTTGTGGCGACTATCTTTGCATCACTTGTTTTATCAGTTTTTTTATCGTAATCACTCATGTCTTTCTCCTAAAATAAATCAATAAATCTAATGTTAATTCTGTAAATAATGACGTGGATATAGGCTTTTTGTAGGAGCGGTCTGTGACCGCGAAAGCGAGGGTTCGCGGTCACAGACTGCTCCTACAAAAAACAGATACGTGACTGACATTATTTAATAGGACTGGCTATAACGCTTTGTTTCTAAAAATTTGGGCTAATAAAAAAGGCGCCTGATAACAAACCGATTCTTTTAAATTAAAGAATCAACTTATTATCAAGACGCCTTTGCCTTGAACTACTTGTTATTGCGAGCCAGCTTTGGCTCTAAATTTCCGACCTATTTCACAGTTTTTCAACACTTAGACCCATCGTTGGGCTGCTATGCTAATTAACCTAATCTCTGTTTAAAGCAGCAACTGCGCCGCCTCAATAATCTGTTCAGACAACTGCCCTATGCGTATATGCTTTTGCATCGCCATATTGCGTAACAAGGTATAAGCCTCGTCTTCATCAATCTTGCGTTGCTTCATGATCAAACCTTTTGCACGCTCAATCACCTTGCGTTCGCTAAGCTTAGTGTTCGCTTCATTCAATGCTTCACGCAAGTGTTTAAATTCATCAAATCTCGCAACAGCCGCATCAATCACAGGTCGCAAACGTTCATTAGGAATACTGCCCACCACATAGGCGCAAACGCCTGCTTTAGTCGCCAACTTCATTTGCTCTTTATCGTCATCATGCGTAAACATCATAATCGGTCGCGGATCATGCATAGTCATCACGCAGATGTTTTCTAAAGTATCGCGACTAGGTGAATCTGTATCAATAATCACAATATCTGGCTGTAACTTACGGCAAGCATCATCCAAATTAACTGACTCTTTTAGATGTGCGATTACCTCATACCCAGTATCAATCAACGATTGCTTCAGTGGTTTGGTACGCTCCAAATCATTATCAACAATCATTACTCTTAACATGGCGGCTCTAATAAGTGACTACTGTAAAGTATATGCAAACAACGTGCCAAGTTTAATAAAAACAACTATCGTACTGATTTAATTGAGAAATATTGAATTTAACGGGAATGAGTGTGATTAATCACGATGAATAATTCTGCACTAACTTGAGGCGTATGCACCATGCTATTTTGGTGCATACGCTGTAAATGTTATAAATAGTGAGAATATAGAAGCGCTATTTGAAAGAGAAACCAAACTTTCTGGTAATGACCTAACTTCAATTAAGCTAGCTGTAGCGCAGCCAACCTTGCATACAAACCGCCTTGTTCACGCAATTGCGCTGGGCTGCCAATCTCCACAATCTTGCCGTTTTCCAGCACGATAATTCTATTCGCTTTTTGTACGGTACTTAAGCGGTGCGCAATCATTAAAGTGGTCCGGCCTTGCATGGCGGCGTTTAACCCTTGCTGTACCAATATTTCAGATTCAGCATCCAGCGCGCTGGTGGCTTCATCTAGCAATAATATTGGCGCATCTTTAAGTATGGCGCGGGCAATGGCAATGCGCTGACGCTGGCCGCCAGAAAGCCTAGTGCCACGTTCACCCAAAAAGGTTTGATAGCCGTCGGGGAGCTTTTGCACGAACTCATCGACTTGTGCGGCTTTGGCTGCGGCAATCACTTCATCATCGCTAGCCTCTGGTTTGCCATAGCGAATATTCTCCAGTGCGTTGGCTGAAAATATCACCGCATCTTGCGGCACGGTGGCAATATTACCGCGCAGATCATTCAAGCTTAGCATGTCTATATTTTGACCGTTGATGGTAATCTGCCCGGCATTGGCTTCATAAAATCTAAGTAAACATTGAAACAATGTGGTTTTGCCTGCGCCAGAAGGACCTACCAGCGCGACAGTTTCACCCGCCGCGATACTGATAGACACATCATCCAAAGCAGCCACCTGCGGCCTTGATGGATAGTAAAATACGACATTTTTGAACTCAATCGCCGCGTGTGTTGGGTTGATTAGTTTTTGTGCATGAATTGGTTCTTTAATTGCAGCATCAGCATGTAATAGCTCTAACAAACGTTCGGTTGCACCCGCCGCGCGCATCACATCGCCCCACACTTCAGCCATCGTGCCAACCGCGCCGGCTACCATCAATGCATAAAGTACAAAGGACGCAAGCTCACCGCCGGTCATGGTGCCTGCGCTCACTTGGCGTGCGCCTATCCAAAGCACAAAAATAATGGTGCCTAAGATTGCCGTCACCATAATCATAGTCAGCATAGCGCGCACGCGTACGCGTTTTAATGCGGTGGTAAAACTCACATCAGCGCTTTTGCTAAAGCGGGCTATTTCGCGCTGCTCTTGCGTGTACGATTGCACGGTTGGCATGGCATTAAGTATTTCACCAGCCATCGCCGAGCTATCGGCAATGCGGTCTTGCGACTCGCGCGAGAGTTTTTTTACCGAGCGACCGATGATAATAATGGGCAATATCAGCAATAACATTAGTCCGATATTAAGAGAAAATAAATACAAATTGGTGACCGCCAACATTACCATGCCGCCCATAAATTGAAACAAACTGCGCAAGCCCATAGAAATTGAGCTGCCGACTACCGTTTGAATCAAGGTCGTATCGCCCGTTAATCTTGATAACACTTCACCGGTTTGCGTAGTCTCAAAAAACTGTGGTGATTGCGTCATCACGCGGGCATATACCGCACTGCGCAGATCTGCCGTGGCGCGTTCACCCACCCAGCTCACCGTGTAGTAACGGGCTGCTATCATTAATGCCCAAAAAACCGCTAACGCAAACATGACTAAAAAATGCCCGTTTAAACTGAGTGCGCCAATTAAGCCTTTGTGCGTTTCGGCTGAAGCCGCTTTGCCGATAAAGCCAAAATCGATTAAGTCTCTAAATGCCAACGGTACTAATAATAATGTGGCTGATCCTAAGCACAACAAGACAAACGCTAAAAATACACGCGATTGATATGGCCGCAAAAATGGCCATAAGTTAGCCAGCGAAGATAGTTTTTTTGTGGGCGGTTTGGCGGGTGGTTGAATTGGCGATTGAAGTGGTGCTTGTGAGGCTATATTGTTGGCAGATTGCATGTGTTTTGGTCTTAATGATCGATTAACTATACTAACATTGGCAGCTAAGCGCATGTTAGGTTCATTAAGTAAGGCAGGTTTTAGGTTTAAGTTTTAAGTTTTGGCTTATGTTTAAGCTGAAGTTTAAGTCGTGGATTTAAATCAGATTTAAGCTAAAAGTGTTGCGCTGATTTATACTTACACCAATTATTAAACCTCTGACTTTGTAGCGCTTATTATGCATAAAAATATTAAAATTTTCCTCTGGTTATGTGTCGTCAGTTTAGGCGTAGCCGCCATTTGCGCCATTGCCCTAAACAGAGGCGAGAGCATTAGTGCTTTATGGTTTATTGCCGCAGCAGCCTGCGTTTACGCAATTGCCTACCGATTTTATGCCGCTTGGATTGCGGCAACCGTATTAACGATAGATGAAACACGCGCCACACCCGCTGAACGTTTAGAAAATGGCCGCGATTTCATTCCCACCAATAAATGGGTGGTGTTTGGCCATCACTTTGCCGCTATCGCTGGGCCAGGGCCTTTAGTTGGTCCAACATTAGCAGCGCAATTTGGTTACTTACCCGGCACGCTTTGGATTTTGATTGGTGCGGTTTTGGGCGGTGCGGTGCAAGATATGGTGACGCTATTTTTCTCAACACGCCGAAATGCGCGTAGCTTGGGACAAATGGCGCGTGATGAAATTGGCCCCATCGGTGGCGCTGCGGCGCTTATTGGCACCTTTTTAATCATGATTATCTTAATCGCAGTGCTAGGTTTGGTGGTTGTAAATGCAATGAAACACAGCCCGTGGGCAACCTCAACCGTAGCCGCAACGATTCCAATCGCAATGTTAGTCGGCTTTTATATGCGTAATTTCCGCCCAGGACGCGTGTTAGAAGCCTCAACAATCGGCGTTATATTATTATTGCTGGCTGTGGTTGGCGGCGGTTGGATAGACCATAACGAAAGCCTGCGAGGATTATTCGATCACGAAGGTCTAACGCTGGCATGGGTGATTATTGCCTATGGTTTTGCCGCAGCAGTCATGCCAGTATGGCTGCTACTTGCACCGCGTGATTATTTATCTACTTTTGTAAAATTAGGCACCGTGACTTTGTTGGCGGTAGCCATCATTATTTTACAACCGCATATACACATGCCAGCCATCACGCAATTTACCGATGGCACAGGTCCAATATTTGGCGGCAAGCTATTTCCGTTTGTATTTATTACCATTGCTTGCGGGGCAATTTCAGGCTTTCACGCGCTTATTGCCTCAGGTACTACGCCAAAATTATTAGCGAACGAACGTGATATTCGCATGATAGGTTATGGCGCGATGCTGCTAGAAAGTTTTGTCGCAATTATGGCGATGATCGCCGCAACAGTGCTGGAACCAGGAATTTTCTTCGCTATTAATAGCCCCGCCGGTGTAGTTGGCAAGGATGCAATTGACGCTATTGCAAAAATCAATAGCTGGGGCTTTGCCGTTACAGTAGATCAAATGAATCAGCTGGCCAAAGACATGGGCGAAAGCTCATTATTTGCGCGTACTGGCGGAGCACCAAGCTTGGCGGTAGGTATGGCAAGTATTTTCGGTAATGCTTTTGGCAAAAGCATGCTAGCACTGTGGTATCACTTTGCCATTATGTTTGAAGCCATTTTCATACTAACTACGCTAGATGCCGGCACGCGTGTAGGCCGCTTTATGCTGCAAGACATGCTGGGCAATATTTGGCCAAAAATTGGACTAACTTCATGGATGCCGTCAGTCATTTTCACCAGTGGGCTCGTCGTCGCTGGCTGGGGTTATTTCTTATACATAGGCGTAATAGACCCAAATGGCGGCGTTAATATTTTATGGCCTTTATTCGGCATTGCGAACCAAATGCTAGCAGCCATTGCCTTATGTGTAGGAACAGGGATTTTGATTAAATCAGGCAAGTTTAAATATGCTTGGATAACTGGTTTGCCATTAGCTTGGTTAGTCATCGTAACCACCTCTGCCGCTTGGCAAAAGATTTTTAGTGAAGATATACGTGTAGGATTTTTAGCTGCTGCAAACGATTTAACTACAAAACTTATGGCAGGCACGTTACCGTCAGAAAAAGCAGCAGTAGCGCCTCATTTGATATTTAACCAGCAATTAGATGCCTATCTAACGATGTTCTTTGTGCTGGTTTTGTGGATAGTCATTTTTGACACTGCAAGAGTTACGCTAAGATATTTAGTAGGAAAGCCACTACTACCGCTAACCGAAGTGGCACATGAACCAAGCCGTTTAGTTGAAGATTGGGTGAGAGATTAATGTTAAAAAGAATAAAACATTTGTGGCATATTTTACGTAGACTGACTGGCGATGATGCCTATGATGTTTATTTAAAACATCATATGGAGTTTCACGAATCTAGTTTAGATGCACCAGCAGCATTATCAAGAAAAGAGTTTTTTAAATTGTGGCAAGATTCAAAGTGGAAAGGAATTAAGCGTTGTTGCTAAAAGAAGATTCACCAGAAAAGACTTTAGAAAAGACTTTCACAGAAAGTGATATTTCACGCATTATTGAAATGGCTTGGGAAGACAGAACAGCCTTTGAAGCCATTGAGTTTCAGTTTGGGCTTAACCAAGATGGCGTGATTAAGATTATGCGAGCGAACTTAAAACTAGCTTCATTCAAGCTCTGGCGTGAACGTACGCATGGGCAGAAAACAAAGCATCTTAAACTAAGAAGCCCTAAGGTAACTCGCCATAAAGCGAATCACCGCGTTAAGCAGTTTTAAACCTTTTGCAAAAAAGCATAGTCAGATTTAAAGTTGCTTAACCGTAAGCTTGGCATTATATGCGGCTAAATTTGTTATTACTCGCAGCCCAAAACATCCAGAACCCTAAGAAGATCATAGGTAAACTTAACCACTGACCCATGCTAAATCCCATAGATAGTAAACCTAAGTAACTATCAGGTTCGCGTGTGTATTCAGCCAAAAATCTGAAACTACCATAGCCTATTAAAAATAGCGCTGAAATTGCACCGGTTGCACGTGGTTTAGATGAATAAATCCACAACATCGTAAATAGCACAACACCTTCTAAGCCAAATTCGTAAAGCTGAGAAGGATGGCGTAGTAAGTTATCAACTTTAGGAAAAACCATACCATATTCGGTATTGGTCACTCTGCCCCACAATTCACCGTTAATAAAGTTACCCATACGCCCAGCGCCCAAACCAATAGGCACAAGCGGCGCGATAAAGTCCATTATACTTAACCACTTAATATTATATTTGCGTGCAAAAATCCACATGCCAACCAACACACCGAGAAATCCCCCGTGGAAGCTCATACCACCCTGCCATACCGCTAGAATCTCTGCTGGATTATGTACGAAGTAACTAAACTGGTAAAACAGTACATAACCAATACGGCCACCTAAAATAACACCTAAAGCGCCAAAGAACAAAGCGTCATCAAGCATTGGGATTGACCAACTATGCCAAGTACGATGGCTGATTTGCCACTTACCCAAACCTAAAAAAGCCAAAAAACCAATTAAATACATTAAACCATACCAATGAATACCAAAATTACCGATATGGACTGCAATGGGATCAAACTCAGGATGAACAAACATAATAGAGATAGCCGTTAAAAGTAAGGTTGGATTTTACCTAAGTTTAAGAGGATAAAGGTTTAAGAATTGTAAGATTGGAGAGATAGTCACTAGAAAGTTGGCGTTGATACTCGAATATAGCAATTAAATATAGCAATTAAATATAGCAATTAAATATAGCAATTAAATATAGCAATTAAATATAGCAATTAAATATTGCAATCAATTTTTAAATCGCCAAATATCGCGCAAACAAAAACCCCCACTATTCACATAGAGGGGGTTTTGAGGTGTGGGTTATCTTTACAGATAAGCCACAATATA
>CANFZA010000083.1 GCA_947451235.1 Methylophilaceae bacterium
ATTAAGCGTTATCAAAACAAAATCATTACTGCAGCTGAATTGATGGATGAGTTAATCAAAGTAAGCAAAGAAATTGTGCACGGTGACAGTGAGGCTGAACGCTTAAAACTAAACCCACTTGAGTTTGCTTTTTACACAGCTGTCGCTAATAACGACAGTGCAAAAGAGCTAATGGCTCAAGATAAATTACGTGAGCTGGCGGTCGTGCTTTTACAACGTGTGAGAGAAAATGCTTCGATTGACTGGACGATTAAAGAAAGCGTGAAAGCCAAGCTTAAAGTCATCGTCAAACGTACTCTCAGGCAATTTGGCTATCCTCCTGATATGGAAATATTGGCAACTGAAACAGTATTGAAGCAAGCTGAGTTGATTGCGAGTGAACTTGCGTCTAATTGATTAGATTAACAGGCCTGAATTCACCGGAAATAAATGATGATTATTAGTATTGAAGCTATAGCGTGGCTCCTATTGGGAAAGTCTATAATCCACCATAAGGTAAACTTCACACTTTATTTAGGCTTACCGAAATACGAGTTCCAATAAATCCTGAAGGGAGTTTGAAGGAGCTGAGCTGTTAAAAACACTGAAATACAGTGGTTGAAGGGGATGTGGGGTCGGTTAATAAAATTAATAAAATCAAATAGTTAAGAGCAAAATAACGAACTACGAACCAAGGGGTCGGGCGTTCGAATCGCTCCGGGCGCACCAAATACCGGTAGTAATATCAAAGGGTTAGGCTTAATTGCTTGACCCTTTTTTATTGCCTGCTAACTTTAACCTAAAAATATTATTCCGTGGGTAAACTAAGGGGTAAACCGTAAATTTTCTAGGTATAAAAAACCACAGTAGTGAACAAGCCTCCCAAGAACCAACCCGCCTCAACATCACTCCACAGCATCCTTAGACTTACTTTCTTCAATCGTCTGCCATTGCATATTACTTGGCGCATCTGCGCCGCCACGCTTAAGCGGCACTACATGGTCAATAATGTAGCCTCTACAGCGACCTGTAGATTTCCCTGTAGATGGGCATGGATGCTGATTTTTGAATTGATGCTTAGCGACTAGGCTGCGCTTGATATGTCCATGACCATCCCGTTCGCAGGTAGTGCAATAACTAGCATTACGGGCTTGTGCAATGCTAAACATCGTCAGCAGTAGCAACATTAAAATAGAGTTACGCATCGGAATCAACAATCGCTACTCAAGCATTCGCACTTACTTTTTACCACATGCTGTTTTCAATAGAGGCAAGACAATGCCGCCAGCTTTCACTGGCAACCAATCGTGCGCGTGATTGCTAGAATTTAACGCATTACCATTGCCCATATTTCCAGAATACATGGTGTATGTCAGCACTCGGCTTTTTTGTAACTTACAGTCATACTCATGAAGCGTCTTGATTGATAGAAATTTATCTGCGGTGCTTTTCTTTTTTAAGTCTGTGATATCCCACATTTGAACCATATCGCCAACCTTGCGAAGGCTAGTAGATTCGGCATAAATGGTTGCGTCCTCATTAGCGGTCACTTTATTCCAACCTGCCATAGCACTATTACTGATCACCAGCAGCATCGTTAAAATTAGTTTATTCATATTAGTTTTACTTTTTCTAGTTAAGTACAATAGTCATCGCTACGTCTTCACCTTGCACCATTTCTACGACCTCTTCAGCAAACTCAGGAGAGCATTCACTCGTCCATTCCGACTCTGGTTCAAGTTCATTCGTGAACATAGGCAAAAAACTCATATACATATACCTACCGTCACCTACCGTTAATACAGGCACGCCATCTGGGTGATCAACTAATGTCCAATCCTCAGGGATATCCATATCTAGTGTGATTGTTACTTGTAGTTTTTTCATGTTCATTTCCTCAAATTATTTGACGATACTTATTTATAGCGCAAGAAGTTTTCTTCACTTTTAATACCCGCGCTGGTTGCAGTATTAATTCTGCAATTTTTTGCCGGCGTGAGTTCACAGCAGCTAGTTTACCCTTTGTTTTTAACTTCCAGGCGATCAAATAATCTTCATGGCGATTCTGGTAACGAAAATTGCGGCTTAAGATAATGCGATTACTGAGGCGGTTGGCCATTGTGTATAGACATAATATTTGACGACTAAAAACAAAATATTTGATTCGTAACATGCAGTATATTAGTGCAGATATTATATTTTGGTGCAATTATGGTGTGCGAAAAGACTGAACTAGCCGTACTCATTGCAAGCTACTTAATGATGATTTCTAAATGGCTTAGTCCTCAATAAAAAGTTTCAGCTGGCTAAAGTCGCTACCTTAAAATTTGGGCCTTAAAATCTTGATCTTAAAATCGCACTACCTCAATCCGATAAGTCATGTGCAATTTGCACAAACTTATTTTGTATTTCAAGATAAGTATCAATAAGGGTTGGATCAAAATGTGTTCCGCGCCCTGCTAGCATAATCGCGGTGGCTTTTTCATGAGACATACTCGGCTTATACACACGCTTACAAGTTAGCGCGTCGTAAACATCCGCTATGGCCATAATGCGTGCTGACAATGGGATATCTTCACCAGAAAGCCCTTTGGGATAGCCTGACCCGTCCCACTTCTCATGGTGACAATTGGCAATATCAATGGCTGTTCTAAGAAAAGAATTGCTGGAACCTAACGATTGTTCGGCCTGCTCTAAGGCATAGCCACCATGCCTAGCATGCGTTTTCATAATCTCAAATTCATCGGTATCAAGCTTACCCGGTTTCAATAAGATATGATCTGGAATGGCCACTTTGCCAATATCATGCAAAGGTGCCGACCTAAACAAATCGTCTATCATGTCGTCGGTTAGCACGGCAGAATATAGGCTACTTTTTGCTTTCAGTGCTAAAGCTAGTTCTTTCACAAAAGTTGCTGTACGAACAATATGCTTACCGGTTTCATTGTCCCGAAGCTCAGATAAATTACAAAGCGCATTTACCGTTGCAGATTGAGTACGATAAATCTCTTCTGTTCTAAGCGTTAATTCAACATTTTTTCTGGCGAGATCTGCCGTGCGCTCAGCAATTCTATGATCAAGAAATTTATTCTGTTCCTGGATGATTCGCATAGCACGGCTTAGGCTAGAATGATTTCGCACCCTAGCACGCACGATTCCTGGAGAAAATGGTTTAGTAATGTAATCTGAGGCGCCCAGCTCTAAACCTCGTTCTTCATCACCTTGATTACCTAGTCCGGTCAGAAAAATAATAGGAATGTCTTCTGCCTCCGGCATCGTGCGCAAAATACGACAAATTTCATAACCATCTTTGCCAGGCATTACGATATCAAGCAAAATGACATCTGCCGCTTTTCCACTTTCTATATATCGCAGAAAAGCATCAGCCTCAACAAATGGATGCACGTAATAAGAATCTGACAACAACTCGACTAAAGACTGTAAATTGACTTTTTGGTCATCCAGCACTAAAACGTGCGGCTTATCAGAAATCAGCATTTTTTCAAGCTTAGCCACTAGTTTCATTTCATTACCTCACGTAAATCAGGTGCTAGGCGCTGCAAACAATCTGCTGCGCCGTCTAAATCAAAGTTCTGCATATACATAAAAAACTCCTTGAATGCTTCTTTTAAAGCATCAGGCAAATTCTCCGGTAATGTTTCTCTAAGGTTCTCAGCCGCTTCAAATGCACTTGCATCAACAGAATCTAGCAGTGCAATTAACAGAGCAACCTGTTTCAAAATAGGTGATTGAGTCGTGGCCAAAGGCGCTTCTTGCAACTGTTCTAAGTAGCCTTTCACATCCAGTAAAGTTTCGTTCAACTGAATCAAGAGTTTATCGACCAACGCCATATTAACCGGCTCATCCTTACGCCACAGCAACTCAGGAACCATGGCAGCTTTTTGCAAGCCTGTTGCACCAATCTGCCCAGCCATCCCCTTAATGCTGTGAGCAATACTGAAGCATGCCTTCCAATCTTTATTAGCCATAAATATTTGCAGTTGCATTTCATCGTTGGTATGCTGCGCCAAAATCTGCTCAAGAATACGCCTCACAGCACCAGGTCTATCCATCGTCAATTTTTCTAGCACCTCAAACCTGTTTTTATTTTGATGAAGGCTTGTGCCAGAGTCCTGCTTAGCTTCTTTCGCTTCGGCACGCTGTTTCTGCATGGCTAATTTAGCTTGTTCCCCTTTAAGTGGCAGCCATTTTAGTAGCATAGAAAACAGGATTTTAGGTTCTATAGGTTTGGCCAAATGGTCATTCATGCCGGCAGAAAGGCAGGCATCACGATCTTCTCTAAAGGCGTTTGCAGTCATGGCGACAATCGGAATATGCTTCCAACCTGGCAGGGTACGAATTCGCTTAGTGGCCTGCAGGCCATCTATTTCAGGCATTTGCATGTCCATTAGTACAAGATCAAACTTACCGCTTCTGGCCTTATCCAAAGCAATGGCACCATTCGAGGCCGTATCAATATTAAATTCAAACTCTGAAATAATTTCGCAAAGCACCTGTAAATTCACTTGGTTATCTTCAGCGATGAGAATACTTGCGCCTTTATAATGCTCTTGTAATTGACGGTAATTACTTGCCGCTAGCACATCTGAATCTATTTCAAAATCAGAGACGCCGAAATACTTAGCCAGTGTGTCGTGTAAAGTTGAGGCCGTGACTGGCTTGGTTAATACGGCACTGAAACCAGCAGCTTTAGCCACATCTGCAATAGTGGCATCGTCATACGCAGTCGCTAGAAAAGCCAAGGGGTATTCAGATAAGCTCATGGTGTTCACACGTTGTAATGTCTGTATACCATCCAATCCTGGCATTTTCCAATCTAGCACTAAAACTTCATAAGGTTTTTTATTCATACTAGCAACGGTCATTACATGTAGCGCTTCCTCACCCGATTCCACAGAGTCTACAATAAAGCCCATTCGCTCTAGCATCGCTGAGATGACTTCACGTGCCTCCGGCATATCGTCTACAACTAAGGCACGTCTGCCCCGCATATTGTGATGCAGAATCTGCTTAAGTGGCTTGCCTTTGCGCAATCTAACCGTAATCCAAAAGGTACTACCCATGCCATAAACGCTTTCCATACCGACGTCACCGCCCATAAGTTCAGCCAAATGACGATTGATAGCTAGCCCTAAACCTGTACCACCATATTTTCTTGTGGTTGAACTATCGGCCTGCTGAAAAGCTTTAAAAACTTTCATTTGCTGATCTTTAGTCAGCCCGATTCCAGTATCAATGACTTCAAATTTCACCAGAAAGCTATCGCTAGCACTGATGTTTTTATTGCGTTCTTTAACGATTCTTGCACGCAACATTATTTTGCCGATTTCAGTAAACTTCACAGCATTAGAAAAATAATTGAGCAAGGCCTGAGACAATCTGGTTGGGTCACCAAGCAGGGGCGTAGTCAAACGGTGATCGATATCAAAAATGATTTCCAAGCCTTTTTCTTTGGCCTTACCGCTCACCATATTAAACACATTGCTTAAGAGAATTCTATCTAGCAAAAAGTCGGTTTCTTCAATCTCAAACTTGCCCGATTCAATACGAGAAATATCTAAAATATTATTAATCACCGTCAGTAGATGATTAGCAGCATCAGAAATCTGCATATATTTTTCGTTGTACCACTGCTCTTGATTAGGCCGCTGCAACAAAAGGTGCGTCATACCTATAATGGCGTTCATAGGCGTACGAATTTCATGACTCATATTAGTGAGAAATGCACTCTTGGCGCGGTTAGCTTCTTCAGCCGCATTAAGAGAATCCTCAAGCTTCTTATTTAGCTCATTAATTAAGAAGGCGCGTATACCCTGCTGCCTCCAAACGCCAATCAGCAAGACACCGCTCAGTAAAATACCCAATAAAACAAGCCCACCTAAAATCCAAGCACTTTCGCTGAGATTTGAATGCAGCGCTTTTGCATCCATTTTTGCCAACAAAAACCATGGCTGACCGCCTACTGATGATGTGTAGGATTCAACCTCCTGAGCGTTATAACTTTTGCCTGAGTAAGCACCAGCACCCGCTTTGATAACTGACACTTCAACAAAATTTCTTCCATCCATCTCGGCGGTTAAAAAACCTTGAGACACATCATTATTTTTATACTTATTCAGATACACAACCCGTTTGCCATCTTGCCTAAAAAGCAAAAAATCTAAGGCTTGAGGCATGCCTGTGGATTGATCAAACATCTGATTAAAACCAGTTTTCGGGTCGATGTCGACCACGATCATTTGGCCAGAGGCATTAAGCGCATCTGTTGATGATTTTGCTATAACTGGAATCGAAGTGACAATTCTGATTGTCGACTGTCCGCCAAAGGTTAACCCTTCCGTTAAAACAGGATTTTTGGAAGCTAATACATCACGCACTAACTTATCATCGATTGCTATTAAATTGCTGTGCGTTGCAGAAGTAAATATTAGGTGATTGGTTTTTGTGTCAATAACGGACAATGAAATGTAGTTTTCGTGAATCCGAATAGACGCTAACCATTGATTAAATCGCTTAGTATTCTGTGGATCTGGATTTTTCTGCATCAACTGAATTTGTGCGGCTAATTCAGAATTACCCGCAAGGGCTATCAGCGAACTTTGCTGATGATTAGCCCACTGTGCAATTTGTTCAGACTTCATTTGTGAAGCTACACGAAGCATGGACTTTTTAGCTTGCGTAAGTTGGTTTGAAATTAAGTTGAATGCAATACAACCGACAAGAATAAAAAGTACCGCAGTACCACTAAAAAATAATGTTAATTTATTTTTTGTAAGTTTAATCAGCCAGATATCAAACCAAGTTTGCCTAAATCCAGACCTAGCTAACGCGATAATATCTTTTTGAGCGCTTTTAGCATTTTGCTGTTGCAGTAACTGTATCGCAAAGCCTGGAGTTTCACGAATGATGTGCTTAAACTTTGCTCGATCGACCACTGAAAGGCGACAGTCTGTGACCGCTTTAGCGGTGACATTGCGAACACCATCTTCTACCAGTGCCATTTCACCGATAAAAGCGCCAGCAATTTCTGTGCTGATTAATTTCCCTGCCGCATAAATCTCGATTTTCCCAGACTGAAGCACATACATCTCTTCACTGTCATCGCCCTCCTTAAACAATAATTCATTTGCAACTAAATATCTCAATTCATCATCTCTAGAGAAAATCTCTGTAGGATCAGTAGCCTCAATGCTCATGTATAGGTCTCAGACTTGCCTTTAATTTCTAATGGGTGAATTGTAAGATTCACTCTCATTTAACCCCATTAGATGATATCAATGTGTAACTTAAATGATAATAATATATATTGTATAAACATAGGTGATAATAATATAAAATAAGACAAAATTAATTGAATAGTTACACTATATGAAAAAAGTACTAATTGTTGATGATCAGTTAGATATGCGCAAATTACTAAAGTACAGCTTAGGTTTTAGATATGACGTAAAACAAGCGGCAGATACCATTGAAGCGGCCAATATAGTGGCAACATGGCAACCAGATTTAGTGTTGTTAGACATTATGATGCCGGGTGTTAATGGCCTACAGTGGTGCAAAATCATGAAAGATGAAGATTTAACTAAGTCGACCAAGATCATATTGATTAGCGCACGCGCCACTAAAGATGATATTTCTCAAGGCATATCTGCCGGCGCTGACGCCTACATTACAAAACCATTCAGCCCAATCGCGCTGCTTTCCGCTATAGAAAATCACCTTAGTCATTGATGGCTCGAATTTTACATATGACTATAATGGGTTCTATAATGTCAAATGTCTACACTCGCCCATGGCCTCACACACTCACCTTCTTAAAGAAAGATACGACTGGATGAAACATCCACTTTTTGAGAATTTAGGCGATAGTTACCCACACAATCTTGAGGAAGGCTTCGATCGAATTTTAATCAAAATTGAAGAGCTATGGGACACGCCACAGATTGATCAATATTTTAGCGAACTCGTTATCGACAAACGCGGTGGGCGTAAGGGCTTTCCTAAAGGAGCCATGAATGAAATACTTTTCCTGCGTGACTATCGTGAAACGGTTAAATTTCAGCAGGCAGAGCGTGAAGAAGATGCCATTCTTGAATTGGCGCGTCGCCAAGTTAGCCTAGAAAAAGAAAGCTTCCTTCAGGCGGTAAATGACGGCAACATTGAGCTTGTAGATCTGTTTGTAAGGGCTAACTTCAACATTCATACTGAAGATAATTTTGGTACACCAGCCATACTCATTGCAATGAAAAAGGGCTACACGGTTATAGGTCGTTTACTGCTCAACGCCGGCGCGGATATTGATGCCAGAGACCGCATGGGAATGTCGCCACTACTATTAGCCTGCGGAAAGACGACTCATGGTTACAAAGAAATCGCCGAAATGCTGATTAACAAGGGTGCCAATATTAACGTAAAAGATAGGCTAGGATTTACACCACTGCTACTTGCGTTAACTGGGGATTTAACCAGTATCGCTGAACTGCTGATAGAAAAAGGCGCCGACTTAAATGCCAGCCTTAGAACTGGTCAAAACGCGCTGTATTTGGCAGAAATGGCTGGCAACACAAGAATTGTAGCCTTGATACTTAGTAAACTTCCAGAACACAGAATTTAAACCTCGTACCTCATGATAAATTCACTAGGGTTTATCGAGTTTCCCTAATCCTTCTTAGCTGGCATCCAATATAGCTCTTTTCCACTAACCTGCGATGAAACAAACATATCTCTGCGCCTAAATTGCTCATAAGCTTCATTTACAGATAACTGAGAAGATTTAGCACTATTTTGTACTACAAATTCAGTAAACTTAACCCATGCTGGGTTCTCTACAAAGCCCCTATCATTCATGCAGTTTTGCATCACACGCACTCTACGCCCAGCGATTTCTAGGCGTTGAAATTCGACAACTGCGGCTAAATTTACAATAGATTTATCTGCGATTGCCTGACAATCATCTATCGTCAAGCCTAAGCGACTTGGCTTTAAGAGTGGTTTGCTTGCAAGCGGATCTTGGAGTAATTTAGACGAGAAAAACACCAACAAGCCAATCGTTAAGCTTAAAGCTACTGCAAGTTTTAAATGTTTTTTCATGGTGTAAGTTTTACTTCTGATAAATTTGACTAGGGATAAGTTTGACTTGGGATAAATTTAACAAGTGGGGTAAATTAAGCGCATTATTTTGGCGAAACTAATGCCGCATCTAAGCTTTCAACCGCCTCGGGGCTTATCTGCTTGAGCGCTAGACGTATCCCTTCCACTTCAGCGTCGTTACCTAAGGCATGCGCCATTAAGGCTAACTCCTGCAAACTAGCGGGATGATTGTGATGCAAAACCAAGGCTTGGTTAAAATGTTGATGTGCGCCTTGTTTATCGCCCAAGAATTCTGCGGCTATGCCTAGGTAATACCAAGCTTCGGCATTTTTTGGCTCTTTTTCTGTCCAGTTTAGTGCAATTTTTTGAACATCCGCCCAGCGATTATTTTGAAAAGGCATCACAATTTGCATGAAAAATGGGCGTAAATCTTCAGGGGCATCCCAAAAAGGCAAATCATGTGGCGCGTTTAATTTTGAAGACTCTGTCTGTAGCAAAGCTTTTACCCATTTCACGGGCATATTGTAATAATAGGCTTTGCGGCCTGGGCTTTTAAAGGTGCTGATACCGATTAAATCACCGCTATAATCAAATACTGGGCTACCGCTGGCACCCACAGAAAAGGCCGCTTTGGTGCGTATGACCTCACCATCATCCATCGCGTATAAAGCTTTAATCGAACTTAATTCAACATAAGGTGCTGGCGAATCATTGGGCATCGAAATTGAGATAATGGGCTGCTCATATTGCAACATATCAGAAACAGCCATTTTTACCGGTTTTAGGTCAGCCCATTCAAACTTAAGAATACATACATCATGCCGCCAATCAGCCTGTAAAGACACTGGCGAATACTCCACACCCCAACGGCTGATACTGATGCCATTAGCGTTACTTAGCACATGGCAATTAGTCACCACATGATCTTTGGTAATCGCTACGCCGGTACCAAAACCATGCCCACCAGATTTAGTAGAAGTAGCCACTTTAACCAAAGAATCTTTAAGCTGATATAAAAATGCATCGCTAGGTTCTGGCAAAGTTTCCGCATAAATAGAAGGCGAAATAAAACTTAATAGTAAGGCTAATTTAGCAATAGTCATTGAATCGCATCCAATAAGTGATGTTTAAAATACAATTAAGCATGCGACATTGCTAAATGAGATTTGTTGCTTAGTTTTATAAATATACGACTTAATAGTTGAATTAAATTGATAAGTTTGAGATTTCTTATCAGTTCAACCTAAACATGTTCTCCGCGTGAGTTAGACCAAATTCTATCTACCGGCAGGTAACTTGCCAAAACAAAAAGTGCCGCCAACAATAAATACAACCAACGGATTGAATATGCAGTCACAAAACTTGCCGCTGGTTTTTGCTTTTGCACAAAATCATAAAAAGCCGCGGTATTTTGTCCTTCAATGTATTTTGCCTTTATTTCACCTGCTAGGGACTTCAAATAATCGTCCTCAAGCTGTGATAAAAACCTGTCATATTCTGCAGAAGCTAC
>CANFZA010000084.1 GCA_947451235.1 Methylophilaceae bacterium
CCATGGCTAAAATCTCCGCCACTGGCACCATCACACCCATGTTGACCACTTCAAAGTTATTGCATTGCAACACCACAGAAACGATGTTTTTACCAATATCATGCACATCACCTTTTACCGTGGCGATGACCATTTTGCCTTTAGGTTTAGCTACAATACCAGTGCGTTTTTCATCTGCGGCTTTTTCGGCTTCAATAAATGGGATTAAATGCGCTACCGCTTGCTTCATGACGCGTGCTGATTTCACCACTTGCGGCAAGAACATCTTACCTTGGCCAAACAGGTCGCCTACGATATTCATGCCGTCCATCAACGGGCCTTCAATCACATGGATAGGCCGGCCGCCGCTGGCTTCAACGCCGGCACGCGCTTCTTCGGTATCTTCCACAATAAACTCAGTAATACCATGCACCATGGCGTGGCTTAAGCGTTTTTCTACCGGTGTTGGCGCTTCAGGTGTACCGCGCCATTCCAGCGTTGCCGCCTCTTTTTTACCGCCGGCCACTAATGTGCCGGCTATTTCTATCATGCGCTCGGTGGCGGCTAAAGGATTATTTGCATCGATAATACGGTTGAGCACCACATCTTCAACACGCTCACGCAACTCTGGCGCTAGATCGTCATAAACACCCATCATGCCGGCGTTTACAATGCCCATGGTCATGCCGGCTTTAATAGCGTGGTATAAAAATACCGTGTGTATCGCCTCGCGCGCTGGGTCGTTGCCCCTAAAGCTGAAACTTACATTGGATACGCCACCAGAAATTTTTGCATACGGCAGGTTTTGTTTAATCCAGCGCGTGGCTTCAATAAAATCGACTGCGTAATTGTTATGTTCTTCAATACCCGTCGCAATGGCGAAGATATTCGGGTCAAAAATAATGTCTTCTGGCGGAAAATCTATGCCGACTAATAAATCATAAGCACGTTTGCAAATTTCTGTTTTGCGTGCGTAAGTATCGGCCTGACCTTTTTCATCAAACGCCATTACGATGACGGCGGCACCATAACGACGGCATAGTTTTGCCTGACGTAAAAACTCGGTTTCACCTTCTTTCATCGAAATTGAATTGACGATAGATTTACCTTGCACGCATTTTAGGCCAGCTTCAATCACGCTCCATTTACTGGAGTCGATCATAATTGGCACACGCGCAATGTCAGGTTCACTGGCGATTAAATTCAAAAAGTGCGTCATGGCTTTGACGGCGTCCAGCATGCCTTCGTCCATGTTAATGTCGATGACTTGTGCGCCGTTTTCTACCTGCTGACGCGCGACAGTTAAGGCTTCGTCGTATTGTTCGTTAATAATTAAACGCGCAAACGCTTTAGAACCAGTCACATTGGTGCGCTCGCCGACGTTTACAAACAAAGAGCTGTCATCAACGATGAATGGTTCTAAGCCAGATAATTTTAGCGTTTGCGGTAACACTGGCGGTGTGCGCGGAGTAATATTTTTGATTTCATTGTAAATGGCGTTGATGTGCGCGGGCGTAGTGCCGCAACAACCGCCGGCAATGTTCAAGAAACCGCTTTCGGCAAATTCTTTGACCAAGCTTGAGGTTACGTCTGGCGTTTCATCAAAACCAGTGTCTGACATTGGATTTGGCAAGCCGGCGTTAGGGTAAATGCAGACAAAAGTATCCGCGATTTTTGAAAGTTCTTCCACGTAAGGGCGCATTAAGGTTGCGCCAAGTGCGCAATTTAAACCGATGGTTAATGGTTTTGCGTGGCGCACAGAATGCCAAAAAGCCGTTACTGTTTGGCCAGATAAAATACGGCCAGAAGCGTCAGTCACCGTACCGGAAATCATAATAGGAAAACGTAAGCCGCTTTCTTCAAAAAACGCATCAATGGCAAATAAAGCCGCCTTACAGTTCAGCGTATCAAAAATAGTTTCTACCATTAAAATATCTGCACCGCCTTCTACCAGTGCTCGCGCTTGCTCTAAGTAAGCGTTTACCAACTGGTCAAAACTGACGTTGCGCGCGGCAGGGTCGTTCACGTCGGGTGAAATACTGGCAGTTTTAGGCGTAGGGCCTAAAGTACCGGCCACAAAGCGCGGTTTGTCTGGCGTGCTGTATTTTTCGCAGGAAGCTTTGGCAATTTTGGCCGCTTGCACGTTCATTTCGTACACCAAATGCGCCATGTGGTAATCATCTTGCGCTACGCTGGTGGCACCAAACGTGTTGGTTTCAATAATATCCGCGCCTGCGGCCAGATATTTTTCGTGGATTTCTTGAATAATTTGCGGTTGCGTTAAGGTCAATAACTCATTATTGCCTTTTACGAATAACTCACGCTGGCCTGAAGGCGCAGCAAAATCTGCAAAACGTGCACCTCGATAATCAGCCTCAGTCAGCTTGTATTGCTGAATCATAGTACCCATTGCGCCATCTAAAATTAAGATGCGTTTAGCAAGTAAATCTCTAAGAATTTTCTCAGTGCTGGGTGGAGTATCTTGGTGCATATGCAAGCTTTATTCGTGTATTAATGTGAGAGTGAATTATAACATTGGCTTAGCGGTCATGGCTTATGACGCATGGTTTATCAAGAAGGGCTTCTAAGCGCGCCAAGTTATATGTCATGCCGACGATATTGAATGGCTTCGGCAATATGTGTTGGTTGAATATTGGTTTCATCACTTAAATCGCAAATAGTACGCGCCACTTTTAATATGCGGTGATACGCTCTTGCGGATAAATTGAGGCGCGAAATTGCAGTTTTTAATAGCGTTGTACCTGCTTCAGTCGCTTGGCAATGTAACTCTATTTCTTTAGTGCCTAACAAATGATTAGGCTTCCCTTGGCGTTTTAGTTGCTTAGCCCGTGCGACTTCTACTCGGACTTTAATCGCCTGCGAATGTTCACTTTCGTTAGCATTAATAAGCTCATCCTGTTTAAGCGCAGGCACTTCTATATGCAAATCGATTCTATCTAACAATGGACCTGAGATTTTAGCTTTATAGCGCGAAACCTGATCAGGCGTACAACGGCATTTATTATTATGATGGCCTAAATAGCCACACGGGCAAGGGTTCATGGCGGCAATTAATTGAAAATTAGCTGGAAAATCTGCCTGCCGCGCCGCGCGAGAAATAGTAATACGGCCGCTTTCTAAAGGCTCGCGCAATACTTCTAATACTTTTCTATCAAATTCTGGTAACTCGTCTAAAAATAAAACCCCGTGATGCGCCAAGCTGATTTCACCAGGACGTGGAATGCCGCCACCGCCGACTAAAGCGACGGCTGATGCGGTGTGATGTGGCGATCGATAAGGTCTGCGCCGCCAGTTTTCTAACTTGTAACTGCCATTAAGTGATTGTATCGCCGCTGAATCTAACGCCTCGGCTTCTGTCATGGCGGGTAATATGCCGACGAAGCGCGAAGCTAGCATGCTTTTTCCGGTGCCAGGTGGGCCGCTTAAAATAACACTATGGCCGCCTGCAGCCGCAATTTCTAGCGCCCGTTTTGGCATGCTTTGCGCTTTTACATCGCTAAAATCTGGGTAAATAATTTCATTGAAAAATTCTACCGGCGCTAATTGCGTTAGTGCAGTATGCCCACTTAAATGCGCGCAAACTTCTAATAAAGATTTGGCCGGGTAAATAATCGCCTCGCGCACCAAAGCGGCTTCAGCGGCGCTGGCTTCTGGCAGAATAAATGCACGTTTTTGTGGCGACGTTGGCTGAGAGACTAGCGGCTGATTCACAGTGTCGCGCATCATGCTAGATGTCATCGCCAAGGCACCACGTATCGGCCGTAAATCACCAGTCAGCGCTAACTCACCGGCAAACTCGTAGCGCGATAAGGGCTCAGTAGGAATCTGACCGCTAGCGGCTAAAATGCCCAGCGCGATAGGTAAATCGTAGCGCCCACTTTCTTTGGGCAAATCTGCTGGCGCAAGATTGACCGTAATACGCCGCGCGGGGAACTCAAATTGCGCGGTTAGCAAAGCAGCACGCACGCGGTCTTTGCTTTCTTTTACCTCGGCCTCAGGGAGCCCGACTATCGTAAAGCTAGGCAAGCCATTGGCCAGATGCACCTCAACGACCACTTCTGGTGCATCCATGCCGCTTAAGGCACGGCTATACAAAACCGCCAAACTCATAGCTACTATTTAGCCTGTTCAGTAGTGCTATTTGCTTGCGCTAGCGCCTCTAAGGCAGCAAGTTTAATTTCTAATTGCTCCAGTTTTTGCCTAGTATTTCTAAGCACTTCCGCTTGCACCTCAAATTCTTCGCGCGAAACCAGCTCCATTTTGGTGAACACGCCCTTTAATAGTGCATGCATGTTTTTTTCAACATCTCCTAGTGGTGAGCCGCTCACTACCTCTTTGATTTTATTAGATATTTCGTTTAACTTTTCAGTGCTTATCATATTGCTTCCTTTAATTTAGCGTCCAGTTTATCAGGTTTTATCTGGCAAAGACAAAAATATGCACTGATTAAGTTACACTTATGTGACTGATTATAAAGAATATTTATGTTGGCACGCGCTTTGCTTATGCACTTAAGAGTACTTTTATTATTTAGTTAATCTTCAGGAGTTAAACATTATGCGTAAATCACTATTATCAATTGCCGTTTTAAGTGCGCTGTCATTGCCAACTTTATCATTTGCTGCGGATGCAGTGGCAGCGGCTGAACCAGCTTCACCACATACGGTATCTTACAATGTTGGCTTGTATAGCCAATATATCTTCCGTGGTTTAACGCAAACTAATGAAGATCCAGCAGTTCAAGGTGGTGTAGATTACGCGCATGCTAGCGGCTTCTATGCCGGAGCTTGGGCTTCTAATATTAGTTGGTTAAAAGATGCCGCTGCATACAACAGCTCTAGCTTAGAATTAGATCTTTATGGTGGCTATGCAAATTCAATTGCTGAAACAGGTGTTGGCTACAACGTGGGCGTACTTCAATACATATACCCTGGCGATGTAACACCAGGTATTAAAAAAGCTGAAACAACTGAAGTTTACGGTAGCCTAAGCTACAAATGGTTAGCGGCTAAGCTTTCTGTTGTTGCCTCTGACGGTGCCTTTGGTTTCAGAAAAGCAGATGGCAGTTGGTATGCTGAGTTAAATGGTAACTTCCCAATTATGGATTCAGGTATTACAGCTAACCTACACCTAGGTCGCCAAGAGTTCTCAGGCCAAGGTAGCAACGTGTATGATTACACCGATTGGAAAATCGGCGCTACAAAATCATGGGCTAACGGCGTTAATCTAGGTGCTTACTACACAGATACTACGGCCAAAGAAGCTGGATACTTAGTTGCTGCGACCAATAAAAATATCGGTGATAGCGCTTTCACAGTATTCGTACAAAAAACGTTCTAATTTCACCTGTAGCAATTTATATTTAACAAATTTTAAAAAGTTGCGACAGATAATTTGCAGTTATTATCTGTCGCATGACCACAACATCTGGAGGCATTCATGAAATTTGTATCCGCAATTATCAAGCCATTTAAGCTTGACGAAGTTAGAGAAGCGTTGTCCGCCATTGGCGTTCAAGGCATTACCGTTACCGAAGTAAAAGGTTTTGGTCGCCAAAAAGGCCACACTGAGTTGTATCGCGGTGCTGAATACGTGGTCGATTTTTTACCAAAAGTTAAATTAGAAGTCGCCATTGACGACCATCTATTAGACCAAGTGGTAGAAGCGATTGAAAAATCAGCAGCTACCGGCAAAATTGGTGATGGCAAGATTTTTGTCTTCAATCTTGAACAAGCGATTCGCATCCGCACCGGTGAAACCGGCGTAGAAGCTTTATAAGGGGATGAACATGAAAAAAATACTTTCGATACTTGCCTTAGTAAGCGCATTAGGCTTTGGTCTAAGCAGCAATACTTTTGCGGAAGATGCAGCACCTGCGGCTGAAGCGACAGTGGTTGAAACGACAGTGGTTGCAACGACAGTGGTTGCAGCGCCAGAAGCTGTGGCCGTTTTAGCACCAGTTGCTAGCACTGAAGCTGCCGCGCCTGCCGCAGCTGTAGCCGCGCCACTAGTGCCAAACAAAGGCGACACCGCTTGGATGCTAATTGCAACCGTGCTAGTCACCCTAATGGCTATTCCAGGCCTAGGCCTATTTTACGGCGGCTTAGTACGCCAAAAAAATATGCTGTCTGTCTTAATGCAAACATTCATGATTTTTTCATTAATGGGTGTGCTTTGGGCAATTTACGGTTACAGCGTAGCGTTTACTGGCGGCAACCCATACTTTGGTGGATTAGCTAAAGCCTTCTTGCTGGGCATTACACCTGATTCAGTAGGCGCTACATTCAGCAAAGGTGTTGTGATTCCTGAGCTAGTGTTTGTAGCGTTCCAATTGACGTTTGCGGCTATTACACCAGCGTTAATTATCGGTGCATTTGCTGAGCGTATGAAGTTCTCTGCTATTTTAGTATTTATGGTGTTGTGGTTCACATTTGCTTACTTGCCGATGGCGCACATGGTTTGGTATTGGGATGGTCCTGATGCAATTACTGATGCAAAATCATTAGAAACAGTGATGGCTAATGCTGGTTGGTTGTGGGCTAAAGGCGCTTTAGACTTTGCTGGCGGTACTGTAGTGCATATTAATGCGGGTGTAGCTGGTTTAGTAGCAGCATTCATGGTTGGTAAACGTATTGGCTACGGTAAAGAATCAATGGCGCCTCATAGCCTGACTTTAACCATGGTTGGTGCAGCATTACTATGGGTAGGTTGGTTTGGTTTCAACGCTGGTTCTAACCTTGAAGCAAACGGTTATGCAGCATTAGCTTTAGTAAACACTATGATTGCAGCAGGCGCAGCAACATTATCATGGGCATTTGCTGAATGGCTATTAAAAGGCAAACCATCTATGTTGGGTGCGGCTTCTGGTGCTGTAGCTGGCTTAGTGGCAATTACTCCAGCTTGTGGTTTTGTAGGCCCGATGGGCGCTATCATCATCGGCTTGCTAGTTTCACCAATCTGTTACTTTATGGTTGCCAAAGCAAAATACGCACTTGGTTACGATGATGCATTAGATGTATTTGGTGTGCATGCAATCGGCGGTATTTTTGGTGCATTAGCAACGGGTGTGTTTGTAAACCCAGCGCTAGGCGGCATGGGCGTGTATGACTACGTTGCCAATAAAGTGGGTGAGTACAACTTTGCTGCACAAATGACTGCGCAAGTTTATGCGGTGGTTACAGCAGTTGTTGTTTCTGCGGTGGTTTCATTCATCGCATTAAAAATTGTAGATGTGTTAATCGGTTTACGTGTAAGTGAAGAATCAGAGCGTGAAGGCTTAGATACTACTGAACATGGCGAACGTGCTTATCACAATTAATCTGCTTTAAATTTAGCTTGTTTTAGGGCTAATAAAAAGTTAAAAAAGGGCGCGGAAGCGCCCTTTTTTATTGGGCTAAAATATTAGAACGGAATATAAGACGAAATATACGGCGAGAATGTTGGGCATATATTTAACGTTACAAGGCATAATCTCAGCGAAATACGTTGTGTAGCTATTCACTGTTAAAATTAAAACAATAAAATGCTGCGGTTAGCTATAAGCATTTATTAATACCATATATCACCAGAAAAAAGGACAGCCATGTTTGCACTACTAAGCGCCCAGTTTTTGTCTGCACTTGCGGATAATGCGCTACTGTTTGCAGCCATTGCAATGCTGAAAGCCCATGCAGCGCCTGACTGGCAAATACCGATGTTACAAGAATTTTTTGTGGTGGCCTTTATTGTTCTGGCGCCATTTGTAGGGCCACTGGCAGATAACTATCCTAAAGGCCGCGTAATGATGCTGGCGAATACAGTGAAATTTACTGGTGCAGCGGCCATGTTATTAGGCTTAGACCCTCTAATTAGCTACGGCTTAGTCGGCTTTGGTGCGGCAGCCTATTCGCCGGCTAAATATGGCATTTTAAGAGAATTAGTCAACAGCGATCAATTAGTTAGAGCGAACGGCATGATGGAAGGCTCTACCATAGTCGCAATTTTGTTAGGCGCGGTACTTGGTGGAATATTAGCCGACTACAATGCGGTAATCGCCTTAGTGGCGGTGTGCACCTGCTATTTAATCGCAGCATTGGCTAATGTATTTATCCCTAAAACGCTAGCCTACAAAAATTCGGCCTTCAAAAAAACAAACCACTTATCTATTTTCGCCCTAGTCAGAAACTTCACACATGCGTTAAAAACTTTAGTTAGCCATCCTGATGCGCGTTTATCACTACTTGGTACCAGCGTATTTTGGGGAGCAGGTTCAACGCTACGCTTATTGCTAGTGGCTTGGGTGCCGGTGGCGCTTGGTATTGCCGATTTAAGCATGTCGGCAAACTTAAGTGGCGCGGTAGCCATTGGCATTGCAGTTGGCGCAGCGGTAGCCGCTAGATTTGTTCATCTAAAAAATGTAAATCGCGTGTTGCCGGTTGGCATTGCCATCGGCTTGCTGATTATGCTTTTTGCACCAAGTACAAATCTATATATAGCCATTGGTTTATTGATTTTAATTGGCGCGGCAGGCGGTTTTTATGTGGTGCCACTGAATGCTTTATTGCAGACCCATGGCCATGAAACAGTCGGCGCTGGCAATGCCGTGGCGGTGCAAAACTTTTTTGAAAACTGCACCATGCTGTTGCTGGTTGGCCTGTATATTTTAATGCAAAAAAACAATATCCCTGTTGTGCAAACCGCCACCCTATTTGGCGCGGTTGTTTTGGTGGCTATTAGCTTGCTTGCATTTTTTAGGCTGAGAAAATCCAGATAATCAACGTGTGGTGATCAATATGTGAGAATCAACGCGTGAAATGCGTTAGATTGCGCAAAACTTTCACTCAAGCTTTACTTAAAAACAAACTCTTTCGGTAGAAATACCCAAATTTTACCGGCTTGTTTCATGGCGCCAGCTTTTGCACCGGCTTCAAAACCTGCCCCCCAAAAGAAATCAGCTCGCACGCCGCCTTTAATGGCGCCGCCAGTGTCTTGCGCCATCATTAATCGTTTTAACGGTTTTGCACTATTAGGTTCTGTGGTCGATAAAAATACTGGCGCACCAAGTGGTACAAATTTCGGGTCTACCGCAACACTTCTTTCGCCTAAAATAGGTACGCCCAGCGCACCTAATGGACCTGGCAAGCCGGCTGGCAATTCTCTAAAAAACACATAGCTTGGGTTGCTATTGAGCAACTCACGTAATTTGCTAGGGTTATTCCTCGCCCAATTTTTGATGCCATTCATAGAGGCCGTCGCGCTTGTTAGTTCGCCACGCTCTATAAGTAAGCGACCAATTGAGTTGTAAGATTGTCCATTTTGATCAGCATAACCCACATGAACTTGTTCGCCATTTTCTAACTGCACCAAGCCTGAGCCTTGAATCTGTAAGAAAAACACATCAATAATGTCATCAATAAAAATAAACTCGCGACCTTTAATTGGCGAAGCATCTAGCTCGATTTCTGCCCGATTATAATAAGGCACTAATTTATTGCCGACTAAGCGACCACGCACGCGTTTATATTTAAGCTCAGGATAAATACTATCAAGCTCAACAGTAATTAAATCAGTCGGCGCTTGATACAAAGGATTTGGGTATTTGGCAGTTTTGCTGCGGCTACCTTTTAATAGCGGCTCATAATAGCCTGTGATTAATCCGCTCTCGGTGCCATCAACATTGGTGGTTTTGTACACGGAAAAATACTGCTTAAAATAGCTTTGTACAGATTCTAAATTAGGCCTGCTAGCCGTTTGACTATTTAACTGAACCGCTGCGCCACAGGCTTTTTGCCAAACCGGCTTATTAATCAAAGTGCTACAACTTTGCATCCAAGCTGGCCAAGATAAGCTTAAATTATCTTGATTGAGTCCGTCTACGTCGTCCCACATCGCCGGTTTTAATAAGCCATATTCTGGAATTTTTTCCAAGACTTTTGTGGCTTCTTTTGCGTCTATCGACTTAGAGTCAGCCGGCTTAGAATCTGCCACCTTAGTTTCTGTTGATTGTAAAGTAGTCGCGCAATCACATTTAACTGCGGCTTGCATTGGCTTGACCGGCTCAGTGATTTTTTCATTTTTATTAGCACAAGCGCCTAAACTAATAGCGGCCAATACCACAATAAAAAATGCAGCTGTTTTTTTCATGGGTTAACTAAGCTAAATTAAAAAAGTAGGCATTAAGAAGGCGTAAATATAAAAGACTGGCACTAAATTGAAGTTACAAAGAACGTTACGCAGCGACAGCACAAGAAAAAACTAATGCAGCACCCTAGGCATACTCAGCGTAAAAGGCTCAATAATGGCATCAAAGCGCTTGCCGTCTTCAGCCACCATTTGGTAGGTGCCATGCATTTCGCCCATAGGCATGCTAATAAGCGTACCGCTACTATATTCAAAAGATTCGCTAGGTTGAAGTAGCGGTTGCGCGCCCACCACACCTAAGCCCTGCAC
>CANFZA010000085.1 GCA_947451235.1 Methylophilaceae bacterium
CGTGACTTTGTGAATGCTGCTGCTAAAGAATTAGACATGGAAATTACTTGGTAAGGCACAGGCATAGAAGAAAAAGGCTACTGGCAAGATAAATGCATCGTGCAAGTAGACCAACGTTACTTTAGACCCACCGAAGTGGAAACCTTACTCGGTGACCCAACCAAAGCCAAAGAAAAGCTAGGCTGGACCCCAAAAATCACCTTCCACGAACTAGTGGCAGAAATGGTGCGTGAAGATTATAAATCAGCCAAGCGTGATGAACTGGTCAAAGAGCATGGCTACCAAGCCATGGATTATCACGAGTAACTCTTACTTTGGTACAATTAGCCTATGCGCCTTAGTCCACAACAAAATAATGCAATATGCGACAATGTTCTCAAAAACTTTGGGAAAACCGCGCATGTATGGCTATTTGGCTCACGGGTTGATGATACAAAATTGGGCGGCGATATCGATTTATACATAGAATCAGAACAGCAAAATGCAATGGAATTAGTTGACGCAAAGCTATCGTTTCTAGCTTCACTACATCAGCAAATAGGTGATCAAAAAATTGACGTTGTAATTAAACGTTCAAACACACCGTATGATGAAGCCATTTATCATATTGCACGTAAAACTGGGGTGCAATTGCTATGAACCGAGATTTTCCACTAGCCAAATTTGCTTTCGCCCTAAACTTGTCTAAGGATGTTTCTAAATTGATGTTTTTTATTTGGGAAAATAAGGCATGGTTCGACAGGCTCACCACGAACGGATTTAATAAGTGCTTCCCTAAACTTAAATTTTCACTAAGGAGTAGCAATGCGTATCACCACAGATCAAGCTGAAATAACCAAAAAAACTGTAGACCGCATACTGGGTACTCCTAGTCAGGTGTGGCTTTTTGGCTCACGTGTTGACGACAATCTACAGGGTGGAGATATTGATTTATTTGTTGAAACTCAAGCAAATGTAACCAATAGAGCCAGCACTATCTGCCGCCTATATGGTGCATTGATGATGTCTTTGGGAGATCGCAAGATAGACATTTTGCTTAAAGATGCACGCACGGTTGAAGTCCCAATTTTTGGCATTGCTAGGCGAGAAGGCGTTTTATTGTGAGCATCAAATATTTGCAAGAGCATGCTGAAAACGCAGTATTAGTGCTAAATTTGGCGAAAAAAGAGGTGGCGCACCTAGCGTATACACACAAAACATTGTTTGCCCAAAAAATTGATCTCGAATGGGTGCAGTCTTTATCAACGAATGAAGCTTTATCAGAAAAAATTGATGCCTTTGTTGGCAGATTTAGTCGTCTGCAAGATCATATAGGCGACAAGCTTATCCCTCGCTTTGCAGCACTATTAGGAGAATCACCAAAGTCATTACTAGATACTCTGGCCTATGCAGAGAAAATGTCTTGGCTTAGCAATGCAGAGGAATTTGTCAGCGCAAGAAAGCTCAGAAATTTACTTGTTCATGAATACATGACTGATACCGAACTTTTTTTGGAGGCATTATATGTTGCTAATGAAGCAACCATAATGCTAATAAGTGTTGTAAGTACCATAACACAATACGCTAATACACTTGGTTTAAACGATGATTCCAATGCCAAGGAAACAAGCCATGGATTATCATGAGTAATCATTCGCAAGATCAAAATTCTTTGGATATTCGCTGGCAACAGCGGTTTAGTAATTATCAAAAAGCTTTGGCGCAACTTAGTAAGTTTATAGCCAAAGGTGAGCTGAATGAGCTAGAAGAACAGGGCTTAATCCAATGTTTTGAATATACGCACGAACTGGCATGGAAAACCTTAAAAGACTTTTTGGAAAATAGCGGCAATACTGATATTTTTGGTTCTAAAGATGTTACGCGCATGGCTTTTAAGCTCGGATTGCTTGATGACGGCGAAGGCTGGATGCTGATGATTCAAGATCGCAATCAAACCAACCATACTTATAATCCAGAAACGGCGCGTAGTATTGTGAGCCACATTACCGAACGTTTTTTTGCTTTATTTGAGCAATTAGCACAGCAATTAAAGGCTTTGCAGCTTGTTAAATAGTTCACTTAGCGCAAATTGTGGCCTTAGCGAGGCAACCATTGCTAAAATAATTAGCGTTTTTGCGGCATATCCTGAACTCACTAAAGTTTTACTATATGGATCACGCGCCAAAGGTAATTATCGTGTGGGTTCTGATATTGATTTAACGCTATTTGGCGAAGCATTAACTTATACGCAATTAAGCAATATTGCAGTGAAAATTGAAGATTTATTGCTACCTTATACTTTTGATCTATCGTTGTTCAATCATATTGATAATGAAGACTTAGTTGATCACATTAACCGTGTTGGCATTGTGTTTTATAAGCAAAGTTAAATAGCAATAAAACAACTTATATAATTGAATAATCACCATGAACAAAAACGCAAAAATATACATCGCAGGTCACCGTGGGCTAGTCGGCTCGGCTTTGATGCGCCAATTACAAATTCAAGGCTACAGCAACATTGTTACCCGCACCCACGCTGAGCTAGATTTAACCAATCAAACATTAGTCGCTGAGTTTTTTGCCACTGAACAACCTGAATACGTGATATTAGCAGCAGCTAAAGTTGGCGGCATTCACGCCAACAATACTTATCCAGCCGAGTTCATACAAGAAAATCTAGCCATACAAAGCAACGTTATTCATCAATCTTATGTGGCTGGCGTAAAACGCTTATTATTTTTAGGCTCAAGCTGCATTTACCCGCGTGATTGCCCTCAGCCGATTAAAGAAGAATATTTACTCACAGGCCCATTAGAGCCAACCAACCGACCTTATGCTTTGGCTAAAATTGCAGGCATAGAAATGTGCTGGAGCTATAACCGCCAATACGGCACACAATTTTTAGCCATGATGCCAACTAATCTGTATGGTCCAGGCGATAACTATCATCCTGAAAACAGCCATGTGATTCCAGCCATGATTCGCAAGTTTCATGAGGCCAAAATGAGCAATCAAGATGCCGTCACCATTTGGGGCACAGGTACACCAAAACGTGAGTTTTTATATAGCGATGACATGGCCGAAGCTTGTGTATTTGTAATGAATTTAAGCGATGAACAATTTAAACCGCTATTAGCCGCAGATCGAAATGATGGCTTGCCGCCATTACTTAACCTTGGCAGCGGCACTGATTTAACCATTGCAGAACTAGCTAGTTTGATCAAAGAAGTGGTAGGTTTTAAAGGCGAAATTGCATTAGACAGCACAAAACCAGACGGCACCATGCGTAAGTTGATGGATTCTAGTCGTTTGAATAAGCTGGGCTGGAAAGTAAATATGCAGCTAAAAGATGGCCTAACTAGTGCTTATCTAGATTTTAAGAATTTCAATGGTTAGTTTGAAACAAAGGTTAGTATGAAAATAGCAATCGCCGGTACTGGTTATGTAGGTCTTTCAAATGCAGTGTTACTAGCTCAGCATAATGAAGTGGTCGCTCTAGATATTATTGCTGAAAAAGTGGAAATGCTTAATCGTAAGCAATCACCCATTGAAGATGCTGAAATTGAGGAATATCTAAACCATAAAGCACTTAATCTTCGCGCCACGCTCAATAAGCAAGAAGCTTATGAAGGCGCGGACTACGTGATTATCGCCACCCCAACTGACTACGATGCTGAAACTAATTACTTTAATACACGCTCAATTGAATCTGTTATTCAAGATGTAATCGCTATTAATCCGCAAGCGGTAATGGTCATTAAATCAACCGTGCCAGTGGGCTACACCAATAAAATACGCGCTCAATTTAACTGCAATAACATCATATTTTCACCGGAATTTCTGCGTGAAGGCAAGGCGCTATATGACAATCTACACCCATCCCGGATAGTGATTGGTGAGCGCTCAACCCGTGCTCAAATATTTGCAGATTTACTACAGCAGGGCGCCGTTAAGCAAAACATAGAAGTACTGTTTACCGACAGCACAGAGGCTGAAGCGGTAAAGTTATTCGCCAACACCTACCTAGCCATGCGCGTAGCGTTTTTTAATGAGCTTGATACCTACGCCGCCACGCATGGCTTAGATACCAAACAAATTATCCAAGGCGTAAGTTTAGACCCGCGTATTGGCGACCACTACAATAATCCGTCATTTGGTTATGGCGGTTATTGCCTGCCTAAAGACACCAAACAATTACTCGCCAACTATAACGATGTGCCGCAAACCTTAATAGGTGCCATTGTGGACGCTAATACCACGCGTAAAGACTTTATTGCCGCCAGCATACTCAAGCGCAAGCCAAAAGTGGTCGGCATACACAGACTTATTATGAAGGCAGGTTCGGATAACTTTCGTGCCTCCAGCATTCAAGGCATTATGAAGCGCATTAAAGCCAAAGGCGTAGAAGTTATTGTGTACGAACCCGCGCTTAAAGAGGCTGAGTTTTTTAACTCAAGAGTGGTAAACAACTTAACGCAATTTAAGCAAGAAGCCGATGTAATTGTGGCTAACCGCATGACCGATGACATTAGTGATGTAGCCAATAAAGTTTATAGCCGTGATTTGTTTGGTAAAGACTAAGCGCGGACGATTGAAACAAACTAGAAAAGGATTAATGCTATGTATGCAGAACGAATGATTCTTGAAACGGATATTACTGGACAGTTGATAAAAATGCCTAAATTGCCACCCAATAAACAATACGAAGCGATATTTTTGGTGATTGCAGAGAGTGAAATCACCGCTAATACTCACCGTAGACCACATCCTGACCTTGCAGGAAAAGTAAAAATTACTGGAAACGTATTAGATAGCGCACCACTATCAGCTTGGGATTTACACAAATGATTGTGTTAGATACGCATATATGGCTATGGTGGGTAAATGGAGATACCGCACTACTTGGTGATATTAGGGCTAGCCAAATAGAACAGTGCGAATTTATAGCGGTCTCTGCAATTAGTTGCTTTGAGGTGGCTTGGTTAGCACGTCACAGTCGTATCGAGTTGTCATGCGATCAAGACCAATGGTTCGAAAAGGCATTATCAGGTTCTGGTATAACGCTACTACCTATAACGCCAAAAATAGCATGTATAGCTACGGGTTTGCCAGAACATCATAGTGACCCACAAGACAGAATTATTATAGCAACAGCAATCATGCACAATGCCAACTTAATGTCTTCTGATAAAAAATTCCCGTTGTATCTTGAGCTGGCTGATAAGTTATTGTGATATCACGTCTTAAGCACCTTACTAACCGCGCCTTAACCCATCAAGGCTTTATGCGCTATTTTGCCAATACATCGTGGATGTTTGGCGAGCAAATGTTGCGCATGGCATCAGGTTTGCTGGTGGGTATTTGGGTGGCACGATATTTAGGGCCAGAGCAGTTTGGCTTATTTAGCTACGCCCTAGCGTTTGTTTCTATTTTCAGTGGCCTAGCCAAACTAGGCCTAGATGGCATAGTAGTGCGAGACTTAGTAAACCACCCGCATCAGCGTGATGTTTACTTAGGCACAGCCTTTTGGCTTAAGTTTGTTGGCGCATTTGTCATGCTTGGGTTTGTGGCGTTAGCCACGCTATTTACCAGTAATGATCACACCACCAATCTTTATGTATTCATTATCGCTAGCGGCATTATTTTTCAGTCATTTGAAGTGGTAGATTTTTACTTTCAGTCAAAAGTGCTCTCTAAGTTTGTTTCTATTTGCAAAATTACCCAACTTGCAGTTTCGTCGGCGCTAAAGGTGTATTTTGTGGTGACTGGGGCAGATTTGATTTGGTTTGTGGTGGTTACTTTAATTGATCAAGTCATGCTGGCACTCACTTTATTAGTTGCGTATAGATTTCAGAAGCAAGGTAGTTTTATTAGCTTTTTCGATATCAATATAGCAAAGAATCTACTCAAAATTAGCTGGCCGTTAATACTAAGTGGACTTGCAGTTACTATTTATATGCGCATAGATCAGCTGATGATTAAAGAAATGTTAGGCACCAAGGAGGTGGGGTTGTTTTCTGCCGCTGTTAGATTGAGTGAAGTCTGGTATTTTGTTCCCGGTATCATTACCAGCTCTCTTTTTCCTGCGATTGTGAGTGCAAAAAAAGTTAGCAGGGCGTTATATCTCCAGAGATTACAAAAGTTATCGACTCTCATGACATGGCTTGCTGTATCCGTGGCTTTACCCGTAACATTTTTTGCTGACTCTATAGTTAACCTACTATATGGCTATAGCTATCAACAAGCTGGACTTGTGCTTGCAGTTCATATATGGGGCGCTGTCTTTGTATTTCTTGGCGTTGCTTCTGGGGTGTTTTTTACGGTGGAGAGCTATACTAAAAAGTCGCTTTACCGCACGCTATTAGGTGCTATTTCAAATGTATTATTTAATCTTTTACTTATCCCACATTACGGAATTGCAGGAGCGGCAATGGCGACTGTAATAAGCCAGTTTATTGCTAATTTCTTATATGATTTTTTTGATGCAAGTTTAAGAGAGCTTGTGATCATAAAGTTAAGGTCATTATTTCCAATTTATTGTATTAAATTGTTAAAGGTTTATTAAATGCATTTCTCTGTTTGCTTAGCGCTCATACATAACAATAATCAATTACGAAATGACTATATACGTCCAAAAATTGAAGCTCTTATAAGCAGTATGGAAGCTAATTTTTTGGCTAGTAAGATAGAAGTTTCATTTCAATCAGAAATCAAACCTCACAGTTTGGCCATGGCTTTTATAAGAGATGTAATCTATCAAAATTTAGATTCTAAATGGCGTAGATACCTGCTCTTGAAATCACGTAAATTCCGAAGTGCTGTTAATTTTTTCAGGGCTTCATTTGTTAAGTACATTCTTAACACCAATGGTATAGCTAATCGATGGAAACGTAACAGCGCCATAGAAGTGGCTGTGACCGATAAGCATATTCGTGCATGGTTTCAGTTTCTTGATTCAGGCGCAGATTATTTAATTGTTTTTGAGGACGATGCCGTATTTAAAGATGATAGTGCTGTAAGGCTAAACGCATTATTGAATGCGCTATCCAAAAACCACATGAATAAACCATGTTATGTAGATTTGGGGGGGGGCTGTAAATTAGCGGCCTTAATGATAGATCGATTAGAAACGAGTCAAGATGAAAGTTATAGGTACTACAAAAAACCTGTCACGAACACAGCATGTGCATATTTAATAAGTCGTGAGCTTGTAGCTACATTCTGTGCAACGCTCACTAGAAGGCCGTGGTTGCGATTAGTTGGTATAGATTGGATGATGAATAGCTTATTTATCCTTTGTGGAGAACGGGTTTCGGATTGCATTTGCATGCATGCAGACCCAGCAATTTTTAAGCATGGTACTACAACTGGTGAATATGTTTCTTGGCAAGCTGAAGCGCCAAATTAAATAGGATTAATACATGAATAGAATTTTAGTAACAGGCGGAGCAGGCTTCCTAGGTTCACACCTCTGCGACCGCTTAATTAAAGATGGTCATGATGTTTTATGTCTGGACAACTTTTTTACAGGCAGTAAACAAAATATTGCACACCTTATTGGCAAGCCAAATTTTGAGTTGATGCGCCATGATGTGACTTATCCGCTATCGGTAGAAGTGGATCAAATATTCAACCTAGCATGCCCAGCATCACCTATTCATTATCAGCTAGACCCTGTGCAAACGACCAAAACCAGTGTGCATGGTGCTATTAATATGCTTGATCTTGCTTTGCGATTAAAAGCGCGAGTGTTTCAAGCATCAACTTCTGAGGTATATGGAGACCCTGAGCAGCACCCTCAGCAAGAAAGTTATTGGGGTAGAGTAAACCCGATAGGGCCAAGATCTTGCTATGACGAAGGCAAGCGTTGCGCAGAAACCTTGTATTTTGATTATCATCGTCAGTACAATTTGGATATTAAAGTAGTACGTATATTTAATACCTATGGCCCACGCATGCACCCAAATGATGGGCGAGTTGTTAGCAACTTTATTGTGCAAGCATTAAAAGGCGAAGATATTACAATGTATGGCACTGGTAGCCAAACACGTAGTTTTTGTTATGTGGATGATTTAATAGAAGGTTTTGTTCGCATGATGGCGACAGAAAAAGGCGTAACAGGGCCAATTAACTTAGGTAATCCTGGTGAATTTACCATGCTGGAATTAGCCGAAAAAATCATTCAATTAACTGGTAGTAAATCTAAGCTAGTGTTTATGCCATTACCAACCGATGACCCTAAGCAAAGGCAGCCCGATATTACTTTAGCTAAAGAAAACTTAGGCTGGCAGCCAAAAGTTAATTTGGAAGATGGGCTTAAAGAAACGATTGCGTATTTTAAAAAGCTGTTAGCTGTATAATTTTATTTGACAGTCACCGCTTAATGATTACCTTGAAGTAGGAGTGCTCGTATTATGAAAACCGCCGATAGAATATTAGAAGAAACACAAAATATGCCAGAACCATTGTTGGCAGAATTATTAGACTTTACTTTGTTTTTAAAACAAAAGTACACGAAAGCACCATCATTGGGAGCATCAGCCCAGTTATTAAATGATTTGCGTGGAGGGTTGGAAAACTCAGTCACGTTTGCTGATGATGCTGTAGCTATTCAAAAGAAATTGCGCGATGAGTGGCATTAAATACATTTTAGATACCAATTTTATTATCAGCATAATGAAGTCGGATGCGAGTACTTTAGCGATGATTAATGAGCTTAATATATTGGCATCAGAGTGTGCTTGCAGTGTTATTACGCGTATTGAGTTGCTGGGTTTTAATGGCATTACACTAAATGAAGAAGTCCTAATTCGACAAAAACTAAGCGCGTTTACCTGCATCGCACTAGATAGTAATGTTGAAAGTATGACCATAGCGTTGCGAAAAATACGAAAAATTAAGCTACCCGATGCGGTAATCGCTGCAACAACCATTGTAAATAATGCTCAATTACTTACTTTAGATGCTCAACTTATTTCAGTCGTTAATAGTTTTCAATCTTTAGCGCACTGATGCTGTTTAAGCAATATTGCCTTAAATAGTTATCAATTTTAAAAAGTTACTCAATGTCTGATTTTAAATTAACAACCCCCGTAGCATTCATCATTTTTAACCGCCCAGACACCACAGAGCGAGTTTTTGCCGAAATTGCCAAAGCCAAACCACCCAAATTACTGGTTGTGGCCGATGGTGCAAGAACCAATAAAATAGGTGAAGCCGAAAAAGTAGCCGCCACACGTGCCATTATTCAGCGTGTAGATTGGGATTGCGAAGTGCTCACCAATTTTTCTGAGGTGAATCTAGGCTGTAAAATAAGAGTTTCTAGTGGCATTGATTGGGTATTTGAGCAAGTTGAAGAAGCGATTATTCTTGAAGACGATTGCCTGCCAGATGCTACGTTTTTTAGGTTTTGCCAAGAAATGCTTGAGCGTTATAGAGATGATCAGCGTATTGGAATGATTAGTGGAGATAACTTTCAGTTTGGCCAAACGCGCAATAATGACAGCTATTACTTTTCAAAATATGTGCATATTTGGGGTTGGGCTACTTGGCGTGATAGATGGCAGAAAAACTATGATGTAGAACTAAAAAAATGGCCAGTAATTAGAGATGGTAATTACTTGGTAGATATTCTAGGTAATAATAAAGAAGCTAAAAGCTGGAATAAGATTTTTGAAAGTATGTATAAGGGTGAAATTGATACTTGGGATTATCAGTGGGTTTTTGCCAATTGGGTGGACGGTCGTCTGAACGTGATGCCTAATGTGAATTTAATTTCAAATATTGGGTTTGGCCTAGATGCAACACACACCATAGGTGACAGTAAGTTAGCAAACATTACAACTTGCCAGATGATTTTTCCAATAATACCTCCTGTTGGTGTATATAGAAATTTGCAAGCTGATTTATATACTTTTAATAGTTGTTTTAATGTACCACTGTATAAAATAATATATAACAAGCTACTTACCTATATTAAATAATGATTTTAAAGTTGAGATGATTCAAAAATGCAAATAATAAAACGGATACGAAATTTCATTCGTAGTTTTAAAAACTTATTTAATTTAGCTAATAAA
>CANFZA010000086.1 GCA_947451235.1 Methylophilaceae bacterium
ACGATGTGCTAAAAGAAGAAGCGACGCGTTTAGTGGCGCTGATGGAATACGCGGCCGATGCTGCAAGTAGCCAAGGCCATTGGCTAGCTTGGATGCCAACCGCTACTGGCTATCGATTTTTGCAGCGTAATGAAGAAAAAAACATTTGGCAACCGATTATCACGGACGAAGTGTTGCGCGAGCGAAAACTACCCGAAGCGGTGCGCATCTTGGCCGCCAACAAACAGCAAGCTGCAGTCAGTGTGAATGGGCTGATTGCGCTTTCACCTTCTAGCATACAAGCACCGTTTCAAATTGAGCTCGCTACTGGTAAAACAAGGCGCGTGATTAGGGGTAATCTTTTGGGTAAGGTTGAAATGTTGAATCCTGATTTAGCCGTAACTCTAGCATCGGGAGTTCCGGCTTTATGAGCGCTACAAAGAAAAATAGTTTAAGTCAAAAAAAACCCAACTCAAAATCAGCCGGCTTTACCCTAATAGAAGTGTTAGTGGCAATGGCGATTATCGCGGTAACACTGGCCGCCGCTAGTCGCGCTGCCGGTCACGCGCTTGATTCTAGTGCAGAACTCAAACGTCGCGTAGTGGCAGACTTAGTGGCACAAAATAGATTAGAACTACATAAGGCGAAGCATGACTGGCTTGCATCAGGCAAGCTGACCGGCGAAGAAACGCAGGCTGGAATAACGATGCAGTGGAAAGAAGAGATTACCGACACGCCTAATCCTGCGTTTCGTAAAGTGGTGGTTGAAGTTTATGCCGCCGAAGATAAGCAGTTTATGTTAAGAAAACTAGTGGGGTTTTTAACACTAGAGCCTAAACAGTAAGCCCCATAATCATGCTAAAAACCGCAGCCATGCCAAAACCAAAAAATAAAGGCTTTACCTTAATCGAGGTGATTGTTGCGCTATCCATTTTTGCCGTGCTTTCGATTATTGGCTACAAAGGCATTAGCAGCCTGATTCAAACCAAAGAGCGGGTACAAATTGAAGATGATAAATGGCAGCAACTCATCTTATTTTTTGATCGCTTTGAGTTGGATATTAAGCAAAGCGTGAATCGCCCGATTAAATCCCGTGAAGATACGGTAGAGCCGGCCTGGCTGGCACGCCCCTCTTTTGCTGGAGAATATGGTGCGCAGCTGGCTTTTAGCCGGTTTGGCGACCCCGAACAAGCCGGCTTTTTGATGGATAGCCGCCGCGTGGGTTATCGACTACATAATGGCGCGCTTGAATTACTGATTTGGCCCGCATTAGATGTTGCACCAAATGCCAAACCTGAAATATTCCAAGTATTACCGCATGTCGCTCAAATTGCCTTCAACTATTTGTCTGACGATGGGCGCTGGCTAAATGTTTGGCCAGAAGTGGTAACCGCCTCACAAACGGCAATATCAACAACAAAACCCTTTGCACCGGCCGCCGTACAACTAATCATTAAATTGGAATCGGGTGAAACTGTAACTCGGATTTTTGCTTTATGAGGCCGAACTTAGTCCATAAAATGGTGCAAAATAAACGCTCAGCTAAAAATAAACAAGCTGGCATCGCCGTAGTTTCAGCCATGTTATTAGCCGCTTTAGTGGTTTCTATCGCAGTGGCGATGGTTTATCAGCAGCAAAGATTCATCAATCGGCTAGAAAACCATTTTGCTGCCACGCAAGCGCGCTGGATGGGTGAAGCTTCTATTCATTGGTCGCGCGCTATTTTGGCTGAAGATGCCAAGGGCGGCACTGTTGATCATTTAAAAGAGAATTGGGCCATACGACTACCCAGCACGCCCTTTGAAGGCGGAACGGTGAGAGGCTTTATTACCGACCAGCAGCAATATTGTAATTTCAATAATTTGCTACAAGATAACGCAGCTAATACTGATTTTTTCAAGCGGCTACTATCTTTAGTAGGTAGCAACCCTGATTCTGTTGAGGCGCTAAAAGATTGGATAGACACAGACGCTGATATCACCTACCCAAATGGCGCAGAAAGTGAGCACTATCTCACACAGCCAGTGCCTTATCGCGCAGGTAATCAGCCGCTGATAGAAATAGGTAATTTAAGCCGCGTGCAGGGTTTTACTGACGAAAGTATCGCTAAATTAAAACAATATTGCACGGTGTTGCCAGAGCCAACGCCGGTTAATGTGAATACCGCCTCGCTAGAACTATTAGGCTTAATGTTGCCGGAATTATCGCAATTTGAATTGCAATCTATTGTGGCAGCACGCAATTTACGCCCCTTTGAAAATATTACAGAAGTGGGTAAATTGCTGGAACAAAGCAAAATCACCTTAAGCGATGGCCAGTTTTCAGTAGGTAGCCGCTATTTTATGGTCACTAGCCAGACGCAATTTGGAAAGAGTACAATACGCACCGAAGCGCTACTTAAGCGTGATGGCAGCGGTTGGCCACATTTAGTTTGGGAGAGATACCGTTGACCACCTTACGATTAATGATACCCGCCACATGGGATGCGAGCTTAGATAGCTGCGAGTGGGCTATTTTAGATCGCCCCGGTTTGAGCGGCGTTGATGGCCTAGATGGCAAAGCAAAAGTGCTACGCCGTGGCAAAGATATTTTAAGCGCACTGCCACAATGCGACGAAACTGAAATTGTGGTGCCAGCCGCGATGGTTGGCTTTATCCCCGCGCAATTGCCGCCAAGCAATCATTCTAAAATATTAAACGCACTACCATTTTTGGTAGAAGCGAGTTTAATTAACCCACCTGAAGAAACGCACGCGGTGCTTGCCGCGCAAACTGACTCACAAATTGTAGTGGCGGTTATCCAAAAAGCTTGGATGAAACGCGTGTTAGATAGGCTCGCACGCGCAGAAATATTCCCTAGCCGTATGTTTCCAGAAACACTTTTGCCGAATTTAGCAGCCAATTTATCGCCTAATTTAGCGTCAAATTTAGCTGTTAATTTAGCGGTGAATAGCTGGGCGCTAGTTTGTCGCGGTCACGAAAGTTTTATTCGCACTAGCGCCAGCCAAGGTTTCCCTTTGGATGTGGACGCAAGTAGCGAAACCGCGCCATTTGTGCTGACGATGGCGCTTGCCCAGGCAGACGAAACTAAACGTCCTGCCAGCTTGATTATTTATGGTGATTATCCGGCGCATGCCAAAGCATGGGCTACACAGCTAGCGCTTACTATCACTCGCGCCAGCCAGCAAGAATGGTTTGTGAGCAACGCCAAACCAACAGTTAATTTATTGCAGGGCGATTTTCAGCCTTCAGGCGGCATTTCGCGCAGGCTAATTGCCTTTAAGCCGGCGGCAATCTCGTTGCTAGGTTTATTGCTCTTGCAAGTGAGTTTTTCTATGGTTGATTATGCAATTAAAGCGCGTGAAAATCGCCAACTTACACTGGCTATGGTGACGCAATTTAAAGCTACTTTTCCTAGCGCGACCACTATTGTGGATGCGCCTTTGCAAATGCAGCGTAATCTTGATGATTTAAAACATGGCGCAGGCCAAAGTGGCAATGCAGACTATATTCCCTTGCTTGCCAGCGTAACCACTAGCATAGGCGCCATTTCAGCCGAAAGACTCAAAGGTATGGATTATCAAAATGGCAAACTAACCTTTGCTCTATTAATGCCAGATATGGAACAAGCCCAAGCCATGCGCCAACGCTTAAGCAGCTCTGGTTTGTCGGCCACGATAGAAAACCCTAAACCTTCTGCGCTAGGGCTAGATTGTCAACTTGTGATTAGTGCGAGTGGCTCATGAAAAAACTCATTATGAATCAAGCACTAATCGCCCGCTGGAACAGTTTTTCTAGCCAAGAAAAACGCCTACTTAGCGCGCTAACCGCCGTCACGCTATGCCTGATTTTTTATGCTTTTGCTTGGTTGCCAGTGCAACATGGCCGCGAGCGCTTAGCGAAAGCCATTCCAGAACAACAAGCCAAACTATTATTAATGCGCACCCAAGCGGCCGATATTGAACGTTTGCGTGGTCTATACAAAGCCTTGGGCGCTTCAACCGGCGCACTTAAAGCGGCAATTCAAGTTTCTGCAAAAATGCAGGGTTTGGCACCTAGCTATAACGAAGCTAGCGCCAGTAATATCTCCGCAAAAAATGCTGATAAACAATTGGCAATAACGCTCACACAAGTGAGTTTTGATAGCTGGCTTAAATGGGTGGAATCTCTGCAAAGCCAAAACCATGTGCGTGTAGTTTCATGCCGCATTACGCCGACTGGCATTGCTGGGCAGGTGAAAGTTGAAGCTGTTTTTACCGCGGCTGAATAATGTTTGAGCTGATGTCAGAATTTAGGATTAAGTGAATATGAAACGTCTTTTTTTACTCGGCATTGCCAGCACGCTGATTTTTTTGTGCATTTATGCGCCTGCACAATTACTGGGCAGTTTACTCGGCCAAATGACGCATGGCAGGCTAGGTTTGGCGTCCACACAGGGTAGCTTGTGGCAAGGCAATGGCAATTTACTGCTTAATAGTTTAGACAATAATACTGATGGCAATAACGATGCGCTAGCCAGTAATACCGTTATCAATCTAGGCAAAATCGCTTGGAATACCCAAGCTTTGCAATTGCTCGCAGGTCGCTTTTCAGTCAACCTTACGTGGAATGATGGCGCACCTTTTTGGCTAACGCTAGACACTACACGCTTACATATTGAACATGCCGCCTTTGCACTGCCCGCTGATATTGTTTCAGCCTTAGTGCCCACATTAAAAGCCGCGCAACTGGGCGGGCAATTGTCAGTACGCTGCGAAAACTTCTCGCTCACACGCACAGAAATTCTCGGCCAGCTTGATGTCGATTGGAATCAAGCTAGCTCACCTTTAAGCATGGTGAATCCGCTAGGTAATTACCGCACCAAACTTAATGGCATTGGCAACGCGCTGGAGATTAAACTGGAAACACAAGGCGACAGCCCGCTAATATTGCAAGGCAACGGCCGCTGGCTGGCAAGTGAAGGCCTGCATTTTGACGGTACTGCAGAAGCGAATGCCGCCAACAAAAGTCAGTTACAAGAGTTACTACGAGTCATGGGTAATGAAACTTCTGCCGCTAGCGGTCGCTACCAATTAAAGTTCTAACTTAACCATGACACTCGCTAAATCACCCCGCTACCCTATCATCGACACCGTGCGCGGCGTGGCGATTTTAGCCATGATGGCCTATCACTTTGGCTTTGACCTCAGCATGCAAGGTTATATTGTGCAAGACCTCAACCACAGCCTGCCGTGGTTAGTGGCGCGTAGCCTGATACTCAGCACATTTTTACTGGTGTCCGGCTTTAGTTTGGCGCTGGCACAACACCACACGGCACCACTCCACGCGGCAAAGCAGCGCTGGCTAAGATTAGGCCGCATTGCAGGCTGTGCCTTTTTGGTTAGCGTTGGCAGCTATTTTATGTTTCCTGAGTCATGGATATTTTTTGGTGTATTGCACTTTATTGTGCTGGCAACCATGCTGTGCTGGTTTTTAGCGCGCCATGAAAAATGGCTATTGCCATTAGCCTTCGTTTCGCTAGGGCTAGGCCTGTTGTATCAGTCTGCCACGTTCAACCAACCTATGTTGCAATGGTTAGGCATGATGACTTTCAAACCCATCACAGAAGACTACGTGCCTATGTTGCCGTGGTTAGGCTTAATATTCATTGGCTTACGACTCGGCCTTTGGGCTAGCCCGAATAAGCTTAAAGAAACGTTGGCTAAAGGAAAGCTAGTTAAAGAAACGTTGGCTAAAGAAAAGCTGGCCAAATGGCCATTAACCATCACACCGCCTAATACGCTAAAACCAGTCGGTTTCTTAGGCCGTCACAGTTTAGCCGTTTACATGCTGCATCAACCCATATTACTGGGCTTGTTATCAGCCTATGGAGCCATATTTCGATGAAACTAGCCGCCTTACGCCCTACCATTCGCTTTGAAAAAAAATGGCCGGAAATTATTGCTAGCCTACTGCACGCCGCGGTATTTATATTAGGCGGTATGTTACTAGCACGCTGGATATGGCTACTATTTTCTCCTACCGTATTAGTCATGCCGCCAGCATTAGAACAAGCTGCTTCTAGCCAATCGGCCACCATACTAGCCGCACATTGGTTTACCCCAAAAACTGGAGGCATTGCCATAGCCGCACCCAGCACCGTTAATTTTAAACTGGTGGGTATTTACGCGGCTACAGGCAACCGAGCTGGCGTTATAAAAACTGGAGGCAACAAAATTACAGATAGCCAAACTGGAGATAGCCAAACTTCAGATAACAAGCAAGGCTTTGCGGTATTTAAGCTAGCCGATGGCAAACAGAAATCAGTGCTTCTGCACCAAGAAATCACCGCTGGCATACACTTACAAGCCATTAAACAAGAAGCAGTAGAAGTTGGCCAAGAAGGTAGCACGCAAACGATTACACTAGAAAGTCGTCAATCGGCTACTGCCACGCCAGCTAAAACTGGCATGCATTTTTAGGTTTAATTACTTTTTTTGTAAGCATTTTTAATGCTAAGTCTTAAGTACAAACACCAGCGCTAACCTCCAAGCCAACCCGTCACAAAAATTTCATACAGTCCCTTATAAGCGATTACTCCCCTCGATTAATCGCATAATTTTTCTGCAAATTAATTATGCCAGCGCATAGCCACAGGGCCTCACGTTGAGATATGTAAAATTAAAGCTGGATTTAACCGACAATTCAAAACCATCGCCAGATACACTGAACTTCCGCAACGAGTTCCTAAATGTAACTGTTACATTTACCCATCCTATTGCAAAGTGGTTAATATTTAGAACACCTATGATTAATAGGTTCTATGGCTTTACTACCTTCATCATAATTCGGGAGATTTAAAAATGAATAAAAAACTTTCTATCGCTATGTTATTAGCGGCTTCTAGTGTGTTTGCTGCACCGGCTTTTGCTGCTGACCGTTCTGGTGTAACTTGCGCCAACTTGCCAACATTTGCTCAACTTCAAACAGCTCTTGCAACCGCAGTTCCTGGTGCAACTGGCTTTGGTTTGCCAATGTGGGCTACATTAGTAGATTCAAGTGGTCGTGTATGTGCTGTTGCTAAACTAAATGCTACTGACCCCTGGGTTGGCAGTCGCGTAATTTCTGCACAAAAGGCCAATACTGCTAATGCATTCAGTACAGAGAATATTGCACTTTCTTCAGCGAATCTATACAGCGCGGTACAACCAGGTGGCTCACTTTATGGCTTGCAACACAGTAATCCAGTGAACACAATTGTGGCTTACAGAGGTGCTGCTACTGCTTTTGGTACAACTAGTGACCCAATGGTAGGTTTACGTGTTGGTGGTGTGAATGTATTCGGTGGCGGTTTAGCACTTTACAACACTGCTAAGCAAGCAATCGGTGCAATTGGTGTCAGTGGCGATTCTTCATGCGCTGACCACGAAATCGCATGGAAACTGCGTGCTGCATTGGTGGGTAATGGTACCGGCACAGGTTTAGTAGCCAATAAAGTTCCTGGTGGTGTAAATACTGACACTGGTGGCGTAAAGGATGACAACATCATTTACGATATCTCTGCTATTACTAATAATAATGGCACAAGCACTAGTGGTTGGGGTCATCCTGATTGTGCACCTGGACATGCTATTCCTGCTATTGCTGGCTTAACAAACTAATCTCACACTTTCGAAAGGACTTATCATGAAACACATGATTAAAGCGTCTACGGAGTGGAATATTAGCAAGCTGTTTATGGTTGCTGTTTTTGCGCTTACACTGACTGCTTGTGGCGGCGGTGGCGGTAGCGAAACAGTTCTTCAGCAAATTCAAAGATTAGTTGCCAGCGGTACGGCAGTTAATTTAGAAGCGGCGATGGACTTGGCAAACAATACTTGCGATAACGTTACAGCATCAGAATGTGAAGCATTCATGGATGCTATCGCTGCAGCGTAATTTTTTGCACTAATCCGTAGTAAATAAAAAGGCTCCGTATTGAACGGAGCCTTTTTATATCAAACACTTTTTACTCAAAACATAAGCGGTTTAATATTTATTCACGAGCTTTGCACGAGCCTGAATTGGCTGAAATTTATATAAAATCATTAATTATCGTCAATTCCGCTTAGGCGGGAATCTCGGCGAATCAACTAACTTAAATGGATTGCCGCCTACGCGTGAATGACTGCATGGTTGATTTTAAATTTAAATAGAATGCGCGCAAAACTCTCTATTCATTACTAGGCTTTGCGGCAAGTCCTGCATTGATGGTTTCTGTTTGCATAATTACGCGCTTATCTTTAGGCAAACTCTGCCAAAGTTGGGCTTGCACTAACTCTGCATCGCCAGAGAGCTGATGTGGTGCTAATTCGTCTTCTTGAACAATCGCTTTTCTTTGGGCTTGCTGTATTTTAGCTGAGGCAATTCCAACTTGCCTAAATGCCTCACCAATGCGCGCACGTTCTAACATTACATTTTGTTGTTGCATCTGTTTATGTTGCCACCACACCGTTATGCCAATAATCATTAATGCTAATAATGCAATCCCAATAACTTTGCCATTTTTAAATAAAAATTCGTTAATCTTCATGTTTTATAACTTCCTTAAGTCGTCAGCGTATTGCGCACTGTAGTTAATTTCTAATTGCGATTTGTCCACGTTAAGGTCAATATCAGTTAAACCAAATATCCATTGCGTGTTCCACAAATGCGTGTTGGTAGGCGCATAATCTTTCCGAGTTATACTTGTAGAGTTACCGTATTTTGCACTTAATAACAATGAGAAATGAGAATAAAGCGCACTGAGATAATCACTTGGCATCGATGCCTCAGTGCCAGTCACCTTAGGTATTAAAGATAAAGTAACTTGGTGCAACTTGCCATTGTTAAATATAAACCAAGCACTAAATGCTTCGCCAGCAATTTCAATATTATCTAACTTAGCTAAGGCTTGATCGTTAGGGTTCAAAAATGAAGGCTTTATATTACTTGCTGTAGCTTGCGCATTAGGGACGCTAGCAAGCACCTCTTTCAAACTCATTCCGAAAAATGTAGCACCCCATAATGGGATACGTTCATTTGTGCCGGCATACGAAACAGCCATGAATAAGCATAAACAAGTAAGTAATAGTGTTCTAAGTATTATTTTCATCATAATTCCAATTAATTGGCTCAACTAACAACATTAGCTGAGACCAAGCTATTTAACCGCAGGCTCCTTACCAAGGCTACGCTCAAACCGATCCGGCAACGTCACCACTGGCGACTCTGGCAACGGCCAAACCTTAGTGGGTGTAATGGCGATTTGCTGTTGAATAATATAGTCATAGCGCTCATTGCTGATTTTGGCGGTGTCTTCTGCATTACGCATCACGTAAGGTCGTAAAAACACCATCAGGTTGGTTTTTTTGTGGCCTCGGCCTACCGAGCGGAACAGTGCGCCTACAAATGGAATATCACCAAGTAGTGGCACTTTATCTACGGTATCAGATACTCGATCTTCAATTAGGCCGCCTAATACAATAATGCTGCCGTCATCCACTAGCACCGAGGTATCAATCGCGCGTTTATTGGTGGTAATGCCTGCGCTGCCAGCGGCATCTGATACGCTGGAAACCTCTTGGTGAATTTGCAGTTTAACGGTGTTGCCTTCAGAAATTTGTGGTTTTACTTTCAGCGTTAGGCCTACATCTTGGCGTTCTATAGTTTGAAAAGGCGTCACGGTTGAGCCGCCTGTTTGTGCGTAAGAACCTGTGACAAACGGTACGTTTTGGCCGATAACAATTTTAGCTTCTTCGTTATCTAGCATAAGCAAATTAGGTTTGGATAGAATATTTGCGTTGGCGTTAGATTCTAAAGCATGCGCCAGCACCCCAAGGTTGGTCACTTGGCCGATGCCGGGAATATTTACTTTACCCGCCAGTAAGCCTAAATTAAAACCACGACCAGCCGTAGTAATATTGCTAGCAACACCAAAGATGTTGCCACCGCCACCCTTA
>CANFZA010000087.1 GCA_947451235.1 Methylophilaceae bacterium
AAAGTCGTATGTAGGAGCGGCGCCCCGCCGCGAAAAATGGTGCAATTTTCAATATTGCTATCGCGGCGAGGCGCCGCTCCTACAGATAATGGCTATGATTGTGAGCTTTGTTAAATTGCAGTCAATTTAGCTTCGTGCAAGTTTCCTGTAACAAAAGCTATAGCACTTGAAAAGCCGTATGTACCACGGGCACTCCGATTTTCTAAGCGCTAAAGCACTTGAAAAGTCGTATGTAGGAGCGGCGCCCCGCCGCGAAAAATGGTGCAATTTTCAATATTGCTATCGCGGCGAGGCGCCGCTCCTACAGATAACGGCTATGATTGAAAGCTATATTAAATTGCGGTCAATTGATCTTCGTGCATGATTTCCCATAATAAAAGCCTCAATTTATATACCTAGCCGCGATACAAAATGTACTATATGTATTTTTGTATGGTTCAATTATGAACACACCAAAACCCTCAGATAACGCCCATATATTCAGTGAACAAACCATAGTCTCGCCCAGCAAGCGTGGCGCATGGAAGTGGATGTTGCCACTAAGCATCGTGCTGGCATTAGCGGTGTTCGCGGCCTGGCATTTCGGCTGGCATGCTAAAGCAGTCACTACCGGTGTTGTGCTCTTGGCGGCAGCTTCTCATGTGTTTGCTTGGATTTTGGGCATTATTACCTTAGTGCCTATCATTGGCCCTTTGCTGGTAAAAGTGCTGAGTTTATCCATTATTTGGTTGTTAAACGCAGTCGGTTATTTGGTTTCCTACGTGGCTATCAAGCGTGGTTATTCTAAAGATGTACTCACTTATCGAGCCGTTACCATTGCGCTGATTACCGGCATCGTCATTGGTTTTATTCTAGCCAATCTGCTTAGCTAGCTAAGTTATCATTAACCCTCAGTTGCAAACTTTATCCCGCTAATCTAGGCGTATTTAACATGTATTTCACCAAAATAAAACAATCACCACCCATACAGAATCTAGCCAAAAAACTAGCCAAAGTACGCGAGTTTTTTCCGGCAATTTTCTTTTTTGGTGGTTTCGCTTGGGATGCCTTCACCATAGGCCAAAACGTCGCGGCGCAAGATTTATTCATTTTTGGCGCTTATTTAGCTACCGCTGGTTTGATTCTTTATGTCATCGGTAGACCTAGCTATATTTTGGCGGATTCAACAAGCTTGCCTAGTTGGCTAAGTCGGATTTACTTTAAATTTAACCTCAAGAAATATCACTGGCCAAACTTCCCCTATTTTTTACTGCAATTCATCTTCGGTAATTTATTAAGCTCTTTATTTATTTTGTATTTTAAAAGCGCAAGCCATTGGCTGGCTTGGGTCATGTCATTATTGTTAGGCGCCATGCTAGTCGGTAATGAGTATTTAGAAAATGAATATAAACGCTTCACCCTAAGTTGGTCCTTGTTTGGCTTTTGCGCGATGCTATTGTTTAACTTTGCTTTGCCATTTTTAATTGGCAGTATCAACCCTATTTGGTTTTATTTAAGTACGCTAATGGGGTTAGGCGCCGCGCATTTTTTGTATAAAACCACGCCCAACCACTTAGGTAGTATTAAGCCGGTTTGGCTAATAGCGGCAGTGTTAATGTTCGCTTATGCGGCAGATATGATTCCACCCGTGCCGCTAGTAAAACGCGACATCGCTGTTGCTTATTCGCTGAATAAAGTGAATGGCGATTTTCAGTTAACGCAACAACCCTCAGATTGGTGGGTATTTTGGCGTAAGACCAGTAATCATTTAGAAGTGACTCCAGGCCAACGCGTGTATTGCATTTCATCAGTATTTGCGCCACGCGGCCTAAATACCAAGTTATATCATCGCTGGCAGTTTTACGATAAAAAACTAGGCTGGGTAACGGAGTCGCATATTGGCTTTACGCTTGCCGGCGGGCGTCAAAATGGCTTCAGGGGTTACACTTATAAGCAAAACTTACAAGCGGGTGAATGGCGTGTGGCGATAGAAACTGAGAGCGAAAAAACTGTGGCGGTTTATGATTTTAGTATTAAAACTGTGTCGGTTGCGCCGCCATCTATCAGCCAATTATTCTAGCCAAATAGTGCGTGGAAAACCCCTTCCACGGACTACTTGGCTTATTTGAACCCAGCTTGTTTGAACCCAGCTTGTTTAAATCTAGTGCCCAACATCAGGTCGCGTCATTAATTTATCAATATAAGCAATAGCAACCGCTGAAAACACAAAAGTCATGTGTATGACGGTTTGCGCGATCAATACTTTATCGCTTAAATTTTCGGCGTTGATAAATGTTTTAAGTAAGTGTATGGATGAAATGCCGATAATCGCGGTGGCTAATTTAACTTTAAGCAAGTTAGCGTTTACGTGCGATAACCAATCTGGTTCATCCGGATGGCCTTCTAGATTCAGGCGTGATACAAAGGTTTCGTAGCCGCCTACAATCACCATAATCAGCAAGTTTGAAATCATCACTACGTCGATTAAACCCAATACAATCAACATGATGTCGGCTTCTACAAGGTGCGCGGCTTTGCCCACTAAGTGGACTAATTCTAGGCCGAAAAAATAGACATACACCGCTTGTGCAACTATTAAGCCTAAATAAAGCGGTAATTGTAGCCAGCGACTGCCGAATAAAATGTTCGTCATCATGCTTTTTTGTTTATATTCAAGTGAGGATGGTTTGGTTTTTTCTTGCATGGTTTTAGACCTTATTTTGATTTGGTGATGCTAATTGTCTGGTGAATTGGGTTATTGGATTGAGTTATTGTATTTGGCTATCAAGCACATATTCTGCGGTGTCATCTAAAGCTAAAAGTTTGGTTAACACTGGCATGGTTTCTTCCAGCACTTTCGATAATGTCCAAGGTGGATTAATAATAAATAAACCACTGCCAAACATGCCAAAGCCTTCTGCAGACGGTTCGTGTATGGTCATGGCAATATGTAGCCAGTTAGGGGCATCCAATTCTATCAGGCTGTCTATCATCTCATTGGGTTCCGCGCGTTGTAGCAATGGATACCAAATAATATAAGTGCCAGTAGCAAAGCGCGCCAGACTTTCTTTAATGGTTTTGACCACACGCAGATAATCTTGCTTGTCTTCATAAGGCGGGTCGATTAATACTACGGCACGTCGAGTTGGCGGCGGTAACAGAGCTTTAAGTCCGGCAAATCCATCTTGTAGCTCAATTTTAACTTGTCGGCCTTGACGCTTAAAATTCTCTAGCAATAATTTATTATCGTTAGGATGGAGTTCAAACAAGCGCATTTTGTCATCGGCACGCAAAAACTGTTGTGCAACCAAGGGTGAACCTGGGTAGAACTCCAGCGCATTGGTGTTGAAACTTTTAATTTGCGCCACAAATTCAGCCAGCGGTGCCGGCAGATTTTCTGCGAACATTAACTTTTCTATGCCAAGTTCAAACTCGGCATTTTGCGCAGCGTAGCCTTCCGTTAAGCTATATAAACCAGCGCCAGCATGCGTATCCACATACCAAAAAGGCGCTGGTTTTTGTGTGGTGTGCGCCAATACTAAGCCCAAAACATAGTGTTTTAATACATCTGCATGATTGCCTGCGTGAAAGGCATGACGATAACTAAGCATAATAAGTAACTGCAAATAATTGAATAGTGAGCATTATAGCTTTCATCAATTAGTGGCATTAATTTATTCATGGTCGGTGGCTAGAAAAAATTAAATTCGTGAAAAATTGATTACCTAAACCAGCTTTTCGGTTAGCATTTCATTTATGACAGAATCTAATCTCAGCACGCAAACAAATGTTAACGCCGCACATCATCACGCCGCACATCATCACGCTTCAGAACACAAAGATTCAGAACGCAATCATTACTTACTGCCATTTTTCTTAATTTTAATTTTCGCCATTGTTGAAGCGGTTGGCAGTTGGTACACCGGATCTTTAGCCCTATTGAGTGATGCTGGACATATGTTTACCGATGTTGCGGCGCTGGGTTTGGCTTGGTTAGCCAGCGCCTTAGCTAAAAAGCCAAATGTTGCTCGGCATCAATCAGGCGTGAGTTATTTTGAATTAGCTGTTGCTATCTTTAATGCTGTGACCATGCTGGTGGTGATTATTTTTGTTATTTATGAAGCCATCGCCAGATTTAAACAACCGCACGCGGTGCAAGGTTTAGGCCTAATGGTGATTGCTACTTTAGGTTTAATCGTCAATTTAGTGGTCGCTAAGTTGTTGCATCTGCAAGTGCTGCATCATGGTGAAAGTTTAAATAATCGCGCGGCCTTTTTGCACGTGATGGGCGATTTATTAGGCTCAATTGCCGCTGTTGCCGCGGGCGTGGTGATTTATTTTACCGGTTGGTTGCCAATTGACCCGATTTTATCTTTGTTAATTTCAGTATTATTATTGATATTTACGCTGAACTTAATACGCGATATTTGGCAAACGTTGCATGGCAAAGCGAGTTTAGGCCAGCAGCATAGTCACAATCATGAGCATCATCATGATCATTAAGCAGCACAAAACCTTAATTCAGCAATCGGAAGCACATTTTTCAGATTGCGAAAAATATCGCTATTGGCTACGCCGAGATTGGGATGCCGATAAACCTGCGATTAGTTTTTTAATGCTGAACCCCAGCACCGCCAATGAAATTGACAACGACCCAACGATTGAGCGTTGCCAGCGCAGAGCCATTAGCATGGGTTATGGCAGCATGATTATTGTAAATTTGTTTCCATTTCGTATGACAGATTCAAGCTTGCTCAATACCGTAGATAATCTGTTAGGCGACAATACTGAGGCGGATGATTGTATTTTACGCGCCGTACAATTGTCTGAAATGACGGTTTGTGGCTGGGGCAAGCATCCGCTAGCCGCGCCTAGAGGCAAAGATATTGCGATACTGCTGACAAGCGCACATTTGCAGCATAAAGTAATGTGCCTACAATTGAATGCTGATAACAGCCCGCAACACCCGCTTTATATTGCCTATGCAAAACAGCCTGTGCCATTTATGATTAATGCCAATTAATTTGCAAAACTAACTTCCAAAACAAACTAGTAGCAAAACTCTAACTCTCAGGAGCAATTAAATGCCTTACGTTAATATCAAACTTGCTGGTTCAGTCACACGTGAACAAAAAGCGCAAATCGCCAAAGAATTTACTGAAACTTTAGAGCGCGTTGCCAATAAACCAAAGTCATATACGTATATTACTTTTGAAGAAGTTGCTTATGAAGATTGGGCAATTGCTGGCAAATTGTTAGACGAATAATATTTTCTGTTTGATGATTTGTAATTAAACAATTTCGCGCTAAGTTAATTGGCGAGCTACTTTTCACGTTCTGTCATTTTGTGCCAAGTACTTAATGACAGCAGTAATGCTAAAATAACGCAATGTTTGACCCAAAACCCATCTTAAAAAACCTACCTAATCTACCCGGTGTGTATCGCATGATCAATGCAAGCGACGAGGTGATTTACGTAGGCAAAGCTAAAGACCTAAAAAAGCGCGTTTCATCGTACTTTAATAAAAACTTGCCTAGTCCGCGCACGCGCATGATGGTGAGTAATATCGTCAGAATAGAAACCACGGTAACCCACAACGAAGCGGAAGCTTTATTGCTGGAAAACAACATGATTAAAGGCTTGATGCCGCGCTATAACGTGTTGTTTCGCGATGATAAATCTTATCCTTACATCACGCTAACCGGCGATGCTTTTTCACGATTAGCGTTTCATCGTGGTAGCCAGCGTCAAGCGGGCAAAGCTAAAAGTGCCAGTCAATTTTTCGGGCCTTTTCCAAATTCTGCCGCAGTGCGCGATAGTATTCATTTGTTGCAAAAAGTATTTAAGCTACGTACTTGCGAAAATACCGTGTTTGCTAATCGTAGCCGGCCTTGTTTACAGCATCAAATTGAGCGTTGTACTGCGCCTTGCGTAGGCTTGATTTCAGATGCGGATTATAAAAACGATGTGCATCAGGCCGCCTTGTTTTTACAAGGTAAAACCAATGAGGTGATTGATGCACTGGGCGAGCAGATGAATGCCGCGGCGGAGCATCAGGAATATGAGCTGGCGGTGGTTTTTCGTAACCGTATGCAAGCCTTGCGACAAGTACAAGCCAAGCAATTTGTGAGCGATTTTAATGTGTCCGATGCTGATATTGTTGCTTGCGCAGAGTTGCAAGGTCAGCATTGTATTAATCTGGTGATGATACGTGGCGGCCGGCATTTGGGTGATAAAAGTTTTATGCCTAAGAATTCAGATGGCGAAACCTTAGAAAACAGCATGGAAGCTTTTATCGCGCAACATTATGTGGCGCAAAATACGCCACCGCTAATCGTTGTCGGCATTAAAATCGAAACAGAAGTGCTTGAAGAAGTGTTAAGTGAGCAGGCGGCACGCAAAGTTAAAATTAACATCAATGCCATTGGCGATAAACGCGTGTGGCTAAAAATGGCGCAAACCAATGCCGAGCTAGCCTTGGGGCAACGTGCGGCCACTTCAGCTAATCAAAGTGCAAAGTTAGTAGCTTTGCGTGAGGCGCTACATTTGCCAGATAGCACCGAGCGCATTGAATGTTTTGATATTAGCCACACCATGGGCGAGGCAACCGTGGGCAGTTGCGTGGTATTTGATCGCGGCGACATGCAAAATAGTGAGTATCGTCGCTATAACATTACGGGCATTACGCCGGGCGATGATTATGCGGCCATGCGCGATGTGCTAACGCGCCGCTATACAAAAGTAGCGGCAGGCGAGGGTGTTCGGCCAGATTTAGTATTTATTGATGGCGGAAAAGGGCAATTAGGTGTCGCCGTTGAAGTGATGCTGGAAGTGGGATTAGAGGATATTTTGCTGGTAGGCATTGCTAAAGGTGAAGAGCGCAGACCGGGCTTGGAAACCATGATTTTTTCTGACACAGGTGAAATGCTGAACTTAGAAAAAGACAATAAAGGCCTGCATTTATTGCAACAAATCCGTGATGAAGCGCATCGATTCGCCATTACTGGCCACAGAGCCAAACGCGCTAAAGCACGTATGCATTCTAGTTTGGAAGATATTGAAGGCATAGGCGCAAAACGCCGCAAGGCACTGCTAACGCGCTTTGGTGGCTTAGATGGCGTAAAGAGTGCTAGTATTGATGAACTTTCTAACGTTGAAGGCATTAGCCAGAGTTTGGCGGAAAAGATTTATGGGGAATTACATTGATCAAGCACCACGCCACCAATAACACAATAAATAGCGAGCGACTTTAAAATGACCTGCAATATTCCAACCATGCTGACATGGCTACGCATTTTGCTGATTCCGGTATTTGTCGGCGTTTTTTACCTGCCGAATAATTTATACATTTTGGGCGAGATGCCTACGCAGAGCGTTAATATTTTTGCAACGTGTGTGTTTGCGATTGCCGCTTTTACCGATTGGCTGGATGGTTATTTAGCTAGATTATTAAATCAAACGTCATCATTTGGCGCATTTTTAGACCCAGTAGCCGATAAATTAATGGTGGCGGCAGCCTTAATTGTGCTGGTTGAGTTTGAACGCGTAGGCGCAATTGTCGCTTTGATTATTATTGGCCGTGAAATTGCCATTAGTGCGCTACGCGAATGGATGGCGGGAGAAGGGCAAAGCAGTAGCGTAGGCGTGGCGATGATAGGGAAAGTGAAAACTGCCGTGCAAATGTTAGCTATTTTATTCTTACTGTTTTGGGACGATGTTGATTTGGGCAGCTTAGGAATATTCCAGACAAAAATTATTGGACACGTTTTAATTGTGTTTGCGGCATTTTTAACATTGCTATCAATGGCTTATTATCTGAAGGCCGCCTGGCCTAAAATGAAAGCCAAATAAATTAGTCATAAGTATGTCATTTAGTCTTGACGATATCGCCAAACTCGCTATAATGGCGCCTGTCTTAACGCGGGAATAGCTCAGCTGGTAGAGCGCAACCTTGCCAAGGTTGAGGTCGCGAGTTCGAGTCTCGTTTCCCGCTCCACGAATTTAATAAGCATGATAGTTTGATTATCATGGTTTAGTTAAAATGGCATATAAACGGCGAATGCATATATGCTTTCGCCGTTTTAGTTTTAGCTAACAAATTTTTAGTTTTATCCCACAATTTAGAAGCATTTGTTAAAATGCTTCTTTATCTAAGGCGCGATAGCAAAGCGGTTATGCCGCGGCCTGCAAAGCCGTTTAGACCAGTTCGACTCTGGTTCGCGCCTCCAAAAATTTAAATAAAATCAATCACTTATAACGCATCCTCAGAATGTGTTTGATAAGCACCCCTTACCTAAATCAATATAACTCATCCTTAGCAATGAAGCTGATGGCGATGCCATTAGTGATTGATTTTGCTGATGCTTCGGCGCTCATGCCCCTCTCTTTTTATTGGCTAATAAGGCTAGTTGAAGGCGATCATTCACATTCAGTTTCTTGAAAATAATAGACAAATGGCTTTTAACAGTACGATCTGAAATGTTAAGTTCGCGTGCAATAATTTTATTGCTACCACCTTTTGCAACTAGGTCGACGATTTCCTGTTCGCGCGGGGTTAAGCTGGCTATTTCGTCTTGTTGTATGCCATTTTCTTTTTGAGGTTTATTGGTATTGGTCAGGTTTTCTAGACGTTTCAAGCGTTGTAGCAAATTTGGCAAGGCTGCACTTGATATCCATACGCCGCCATCTGCTACGGTAGCAAAAATCTGGCGGATTTTTTCTGGTAATAGGTTCGGTCCGCAACAGCCAGCGGCGCCTGCCGCAAGTGCAGAAAGTTCGTCTTCGATCGTTAATTCTGATGATAGAAGCAAAATATTGATGCTCTGGTTGCTTCGTTTTAAATTGGTGATACCAGACAATCCCGGAAAGCCATCGACCTTCGGATCCAATAGCACCAGCCCTTTTTTTGCAGTTGCGGCTCTCCACAGTAACTCAGAGAAATTAGACAGCAATTGATACTCCCCATTTTCAAGCAATGCAGTGCAATATTGATTAAATAACTCAGGATTATTACTAACTAGAAAATTCATTATTATTATTGCCCTGTTTTTAGTTTTAGGCGGCTAAGTAATACTATTAGGTGTATCTGCCTGTTTTAGCGATGCATACAAGGTGTGCTAGAGCAGCAGAGTTAGTTAATTTAATGATACTTATGAATTATGCTATCATAAATCACAATAATTCATCTTAGGGAAATCAACATGCCTTATGTAAGCAGAGATGCAACGGGCTCGGTGAGCGGTATTTTTTTGAGCTCACATCCACAAGCGATGGAGTCTCTGCCTAGCGATCATCCTGATATTGTTCAGTTCTTTGGAAATGATCTTCCTATAATCTTGGGTAATAACGCATTGATGGATCTGACGCGTTCAGATATCGAATTTATTCGTGTTATTGAGGATGTGATTGATCTTTTGATCAGTAAAGATATTCTTATTTTTACTGATTTACCTGAAAAAGTACGTGAAAAAATTCTAAGCCGTAAAGATGCTCGCGGTAGATTTGCTGGCACCAATGACCTTGTGGGGATAGATGAGGGGATTTTCTAAGTCTCAGAATTTTCTAAATCTCAGTAATTACTAAATCTCAGTATTTCCTGAAACAGCTTTTTTCAATAATTGTCTAAAATAATCTAAACTAAATATGGATGACTATGTCAGTAAGCGACTCAAAAAATGATGCATGGAGTATTCCCAAGGACGCGCTCCTCCCCGACGATCCGTTAACCAATTGTTTGGTATTGCTGACGCGTATTCAGCATCGACCATTTTCTGCACAGACCCTGACGGCGGGGCTA
>CANFZA010000088.1 GCA_947451235.1 Methylophilaceae bacterium
CTTTTCGCGCTAATTATTACCTTTTACTGCCTATTACTTACTGCTTTTTACTGCTTCGTTTCACTTGTTTCGTTAGCGAAGGCCGCATTCTACAGGGCTTTGAACATTGGTCAAGCGCTTATTTCATTTGTTACATAATAGTTACATTTGCGAACTTACGTTTGCCTACTTGAGCCGTAATAACGGCTCCTTTGCTTAGTTGCAAGCCTTTATCTACGACTTTTTCACTATCTACTTTTACGCCGCCCTGCTCAATCGCCCTGAAGGCTTCTGATGTGCTTGCGACTAGGCCAGCCATTTTTAGCAACTGCGCAATGCCTACCGTTGCCTCTTCTATAGTAATGGTAACTTCCGGCACGTCTTCTGGCACACCGCCTTTTGAGCGTGTCTGGAAATCTGTTAACGCTTTGTCTGCATCTTCTTGGCTATGAAAGCGTGCAACGATCTCTTGCGCGAAGCCTACTTTAATATCACGTGGATTCGCCCCTGCAGCAACGCTTGCTTTCCATGCCGCAATTTTTTCTAAGCTTTCAAAAGAAAGTAACTCTATATAACGCCACATTAATTCATCTGAGACTGACATTATTTTCGCGAAAATGACTTCTGGCGCTTCGGCGATACCTATATAGTTGCCTAGCGATTTTGACATTTTATTTACGCCGTCCAAGCCTTCAAGCAACGGCATGGTTAATACACACTGCTGCGGCACACCAGCTTGCTTTTGTAGCTCGCGACCCATGAGCAGGTTAAATTTTTGATCCGTGCCGCCTAGTTCAACATCGGCTTTAAGAGCAACTGAATCGTAGCCTTGTAATAGCGGGTATAAAAATTCATGGATAGCAATCGGTTGATTTGACTTATAGCGCTTAGAAAAGTCGTCCCGCTCCAGCATACGAGCCACTGTGTGACTTGCCGCTAGCTTTAACATGCCAGCCGCACCTAACTCGTTCAACCACTTAGAATTGAATACTACTTCAGTTTGCTCTGGCTTGAGTATTTTGAATACTTGCGCGGTATATGACTTAGCGTTTTCTGCCACTTGCTCAGCCGTTAACGGCGGACGCGTAGTGCTTTTACCGGTAGGATCGCCAATCATGCCTGTAAAGTCACCGATCAAAAACAGCACATGATGGCCAAGCTCCTGAAACTGGCGCAGCTTATTGATTAAAACGGTATGGCCTAGATGTAAATCTGGTGCAGTTGGGTCAAAACCAGCTTTGATTCTCAGCGGTTGGCCAGACTTAATACTTAAGCGTAATTTTTCTACTAATTCCGCTTCTATTAAAAGCTCATCAGCGCCACGTTTAATGACTGCAAGTTGTTGCTGTATGTTGGCATTAATATCGTCTGTATTCAATTTTACTTCCTTAGCATTTCTTAAAGCCGGGTCATTTAAAACCGGGGAACATAAATCAGTCATTTTGTTGTTTTAATTACGTATTCTGTTAAAATTCGCAATCGCATCCATCTCTATTAAAGGTCAGCCCGTGTCTATTAACGAGCCTAATCAACCTCACGCTTTGCATAACAAACCAGTTAAAACGGATGCATCACAGACCACTATTTTAACGCAAAATGCTGATAAAGCTGAGCGCAAGCTTAAATTACGCTGGATTTTGGCAATTTCATGCTTACCTTTATTTGGTATTTTTGCGGCCTTTGGTATTGCGCCACAATCGTTAACGGGCAATATTGCAACCACAACCGTGATAGAAGAAATGGCCTTACCAACTTCTAGCAACCTAACAAGCGCTGCTGCCGACACCCATTTTTGGTACAAAGATCATGTGCGCCGTGACGACACTTTAAATAATTTGTTATCGCGCCTTAATATTCAAAATTTAGATGCGATTGATTTTATTCGTAATGACAGTGTTGCCAGTCAAATTGCCAGCGCACTAAAGCCTGGACATGACATCGAAGCGCAATCAGACAGCGACGGCAATTTAATCTCTCTTGAATATCAATTAGAAGCCGACCAGTTTATTACCATTAAAAATAGTGCTACCGGCTACCTTGCCGACAAGGTCACACATCAACTTGAAATGCGACCGATTTTAAAATCAGCGGTCATTACCAGCTCACTATTTGGCGCTACCGATGAGGCCAATATTCCTGATTACATTGCGATACAAGTGGCTGAGATGTTTGAAAGTGAAATCGACTTTAATTCAGACTTACGCAAAGGCGATCATTTTAACGTGATTTACGAAGGCAGCTACGACCAAGGCCAGTTACTTAAAACTGGCGATGTACTTTCTGCTGAGTTTGTTAACAACGGCAAAACCTACCGCGCGGTTGGCTATAGAGATGCCATGAATGAAATGCATTACTACACGCCTGAGGGCAAAAGTCTGCATAAATCGTTTTTACGCTCGCCTTTAGAGTTTACCCGTGTGAGCTCAGGCTTTAGCTTAGGCCGTTTTCACCCAATTTTACAGCGTATGAAAGCACACAAAGGCGTGGATATGGCAGCGCCTACTGGCACGCGCATCAGGGCTTCTGGCGATGCGATTGTTGAATTTGTTGGCCAAAAAGGTGGTTACGGCAATGTGATTGTGCTTAAACATAATAATGGGGTGAGCACAGTCTATGGCCATTTATCACGCTTTACTGCTGGCTTACATCGCGGTGAAAAAGTAGCACAAGGCGACATTATTGGCTTCGTAGGCATGACCGGCCTAGCGACTGGCCCACATTTACACTACGAGTTTTTACTAAATGGCCAGCATCGTGACCCAATGACGGTAGCTTTGCCTAAAGCTGACCCGATTGCTGGGCGTGATAAAGTTAAGTTTGACGCCATTAGCCAACAGTTAACCGTGCAATTGATGTTACTTGGTAACAGTAATATTGCTGCGCTTGATTAAGCCTTATCCACAGTAAAATACCAAGGCCATTATGACTGAGTCGCTTTTCATCGGACTGATGTCTGGCACTAGTCTTGATGGCGTTGACGTGGCATTAGTAGCCTTCAATCAAGATTCTTCGGCTGACCAACACGCACCGCGTGTATTGCATACCCACTTTCTAGCGTATCCGCTTTCGCTACGCCAGCAAATATTAGCCCTGCAACATCCCACCGAAAATGAACTAGAAACCACCGCATTGATGGCCAATACGCTGGCAATACTTTATGCTGAAGCGGTCAATCAACTGCTAGCCATTCATCAAGTTAGCCCAGAAAAAATTACCGCAATCGGCTGTCACGGGCAAACCATACGACACCGCCCTGAACAACAATTCACATTACAGATTGGCAACGCACCCCTCTTAGCTGAGCTGACTAATATAACCGTAGTGGCGGATTTCCGCAGTCGCGATATTGCCGCTGGCGGCCAAGGCGCGCCCTTAGTGCCGGCCTTTCACCAAGCGGTATTTGCAAGTTATCAAGAAAATCGTGCATTAATCAATATCGGTGGCATTGCCAATATTACGTATCTGCCCAAAACAGGCGAAGTGCTAGGCTTTGATTCTGGCCCTGGTAATATGTTGTTAGATGCTTGGATTATGCAGCATAAAAATTTAGCTTTTGATGCTGATGGCGCATGGGCTAGTTCTGGGCAAGTAATCGAACCTTTATTAGCGGCCATGCTCGCTGAACCATACTTTACCTTGCCTCCACCCAAAAGCACAGGGCGCGACTTATTTAATGATGCGTGGCTAGCGCAAAAGTTATCTGGCAAAAATTACCATGCACAAGATGTTGCTCGCACCTTGGTAGAACTAAGCGCACAAACGATTCACAATGCTTTGCTATTAAACTGCGGCATGGTCGATAGCGTGTATTTGTGTGGTGGCGGTGCGCGCAACACCTTACTTAAAAATCGCCTGCAAACCTTGTTGCCCCAGACTAAAGTAGAAACGACTGCCGCGCTTGGCATAGGGGTAGATTGGCTTGAGGCCATCGCATTTGCTTGGTTAGCCCAAAAATGTTTGCAACAGAAAACCGCTAATTTACCGCAAGTCACTGGCGCAAAAGGCGCACGTATATTGGGCGCCATCTACCAAAGCTAATTTCTAAGTGGCGATGTATGCATATACGCCTTATGGGTAATCACTTAATTGCTTCATTAAAGTATAATTGCCCTTAACTTTACAATTAACACTAACCGTTAAGACGCTCAATGATGAACAAACCAACCAAAGCCACTATTACCTTTGATAACGGCGCAGCGCCTATTGAATTGCCATTGCTGTCCGGTAGCCTTGGCAATGATGTGATTGATATTCGAAGCTTAAGTAAACATGGCGTATTTACCTACGATCCAGGGTTTATGTCTACGGCAGCTTGCAACTCAAACATCACCTTTATTGATGGCGAAGAGGGCTTGCTATATTACCGCGGCTATCCGATTGAGCAGCTAGCTGAACACTGTAATTTCATGGAAGTGTCTTACCTATTGCTACATGGCGAGTTGCCAAATGCTCAAGAAAAACAACAGTTTACCGACACCATCAGCGGCAGCACCATGCTGCATGACCAGCTCAGCAATATTTTTAGAGGCTTTAGGCGTGATGCCCACCCAATGGCGGTTATGGTGGGCGTTGTGGGCTCGCTTTCAGCCTTCTATTTTGATGCTATGGATATTCGTGATGCGAAACATCGTGAAATATCAGCGCATCGCTTATTAGCAAAAGTACCAACAATTGCCGCGTGGAGCTATAAATACAACTTGGGTCAGCCATTTATGTATCCGCAGAATCACCTTAATTACGCTGAAAACTTCATGCACATGATGTTTGCTACACCATGTGAAAAATACGTACCAAATCCAGTGTTGGCAAAAGCCTTTGAGCGCATATTGATTTTACATGCCGATCATGAACAAAATGCCTCAACCAGCACAGTCAGGTTGGTAGGTTCAAGTGGCGCTAATCCTTTTGCCTGCATTTCAGCAGGCATCGCCTCACTTTGGGGCCCAGCCCATGGCGGTGCAAATGAAGCAACGCTTAAAATGCTAGAAGAAATCGGCGACATTTCACGTATCGGCGAATTTATTAAGCGCGCTAAAGATAAAACCGACACCTTCCGCTTAATGGGCTTTGGTCACCGTGTGTATCGCAATATGGACCCACGTGCAAAAATTATGCGCACCACCTGCCATGAAGTGCTAGATGAATTAGGCCTGCATGATGACCCAATGTTCAAGCTGGCAATGGAGCTTGAAAAAATTGCGCTTGAAGATGAATATTTTGTATCACGCAAACTTTACCCGAATGTAGATTTTTACAGCGGCATTGTGATGCGTGCGATGGGCATACCAAACAGCATGTTTACGGCTATTTTTGCCATGGCAAGAACCGCCGGTTGGGTAGCACAATGGTCAGAAATGATTTCCGATGATGAGCATAAAATTGGTCGGCCACGCCAACTTTACACTGGTAGTGCGCGTAGAGACTATGTGGCTATGGACGAAAGATAAGACGAGCGACAGATGGTAAAAGATTTGGTTAGCGCCGATTATTTAATATCAAAAACTGATCAATAATCGCTAACTCACACCAATAAAAAAGCCAAGTCATATGACTTGGCTTTTTTAATAAACTATTTCTTAATACACAAACTTTAATACATCATCAACGTACTACACTGAGAATGAAGATCCACAGCCACACGTCGTTGTCGCTTGCGGGTTGCGGATCACAAATTGTGAACCCTGCAAACTATCTTGATAATCAATCTCAGCGCCCATCAAATACTGCAAGCTCATAGGATCGATTAATAAAGTAACGGTATCTTTTTGTACTTGCGTATCGTCATCGTTTACTTCTTCTTCAAAAGTGAAGCCGTATTGAAAACCTGAACAACCACCACCGCTTACGAATACACGTAATTTAAGATCTGGCGAGCCTTCTTCCTCAATCAATTCTTTCACTTTTTTTGCCGCATTGTCGGTAAAAACTAATGGTGATGGGATTTCCATCTCGGGTAAGTCGGCTACTGCGTTCATCTTAAACTCCTAAAATATTCTATTTAATCATTATGCTACTGCATACTAGCAAGGTCAATCTATGTTTATAGACCTGTGTTATCTGATTCTTGCTCATGTTCACCTAAATACACGAGCTTACCTTCTATCACTGCGCCAGTATGCATCTCTAGCGATTTGTAATAAACATCGCCGGTAATATGCGCCTTGGCCTGTAGCTCTATGAATTGATTCGCCTTCACTGGGCCAATTATTTTACCGTTGATCACTAGTTTAGAAGCACTCACGGCGCCTTCAATTCTGCCCTGCTCACTCAATATTAGTGTGCTTGGGCTAGCATTTGGTTCACTTATATTACCGCGTATCACACCATCTACACGTAGGCCGCCAGAAAAGTGAACATCTCCTTCGATGCGAGTTTCAGCACCTATAAGCGTAGCGATGGTATTTTGAATTCGATTACTTTTTTTAAAAAACATATTGGGTCCCATCTAAATTCAATTGAATGCAGGCTTTTACCTTTTAGGTACTTTTTTAGTATTCACCATATTTTTGTAAAATAACAAGTCTTCTTTAATGTGCATATTTTCATCTTGCACTAGATTTAACTCTTTTGACAGATTGCTTTGCAATGCCTGCTCAATTTGCAGTTGGCGCTCAACCTGTATTACCTTGGTCTGCAAGGTTTGATTTTCAAGCGTAGCTTGCTTTAATTTATCACCTAGATTTTCACCGCCACCAGCAAACTGCCAATAGGCAATTAAATAACCAACTGCGATAAAAAGAAATGAAACCAACCATTGAAAATACCATGGTCTCCTTGAGCGCACGGCTACTTGTTTAGCCGTTAAGCCAAAATGCCGCCTGATTTTTCTTCTCACTGGTTTCATTGATTATATTCAGCGCACACTTAAGGTAACAACGGCACAACTTCTAAGCCGGTATTTTCAGCTAAGTTAAACATAATATTCATATTTTGTACGGCTTGCCCAGCCGCACCTTTTACTAGATTATCGATGACAGACAAAATCACCACGACATCGCTACCTTGAGGCTGGTGCACTGCAATTCGACAAATATTTGAGCCGCGTACAGAGCGCGTTTCTGGGTGCGTTCCTTTTGGCAACACATCAACGAAACGCTCATTGGCATAACGTGATTCAAATAAAGCCTGCAAATCAGTCTCTTTGGTTAACTTTGCATATAAAGTGGCATGAATACCACGAATCAGCGGCGTGAGATGTGGCACAAAAGTAAACCCTACCTGACCATTTGCCATATTACTTAAGCCTTGGCTGATTTCAGGTAAATGTCTATGCCCCGCAACGCCATAGGCTTTAAAATTATCAGCAGATTCAGCAAATAAACTATGCACTTCTGCTTTACGACCTGCGCCACTCACACCTGACTTGGTGTCAGCAATCAAATAGCTGGTATCGACTACGCCAGCCTCTAGTAAAGGCATGAATCCAAGCTGCACGGCAGTTGGATAACAACCGGGGTTGGCGACTAAACGCGCAGTTTTAATGGCCTCGCGATTTAATTCAGGTAGACCATATACTGCACTTGCGACTAAATCGGGGCAAGCGTGACTCATACCGTACCACTTTTCCCAAGTGCTGATATCTTTAATCCGAAAGTCTGCGGCTAAATCAACCACGCGCACGCCTTTATCTAAAAGCTCACGGGTTTGCTGCATAGCAATACCATTAGGCGTTGCAAAAAATACGATATCGCACTCACCTAGATTGGCTTTTGCGGGGTCTGTAAACACTAAATTAACATAGCCACGTAAATTCGGAAACATGTCCGCAACGGCTGAACCGGCATCGCCACGCGAAGTAATTGCCGTTAATTCAACATTTGGATGCACACATAGCAGGCGTAAAAGCTCTACGCCCGTATAACCAGTGCCACCGACAATTCCTACTTTTAGTTTTTTATTTTCCATACCATCATCATAACAAACATCGCTTAGCAAAACGCAACATCAGAAATCTTTCAGAACTAATTCATAAATATTGGCAATTGAAGCTAGCAATGCAAACTGAAGCTTAAAAATAAAAAAGGCCGCGTGAGCGACCTTTTTTACTACTAACCGCCAAATACTTGTATTTGCAGTATTAACGTTTAGAGAATTGTTTACGACGACGCGCTTTGCGGAAACCAACTTTTTTACGCTCAACTTCACGAGCATCACGAGTTACGAAACCAGCTTGTGATAATGCGCTTTTTAAGTTTGCATCAAAGTCAATTAAAGCACGTGTAATACCATGACGAACCGCACCAGCTTGGCCAGACTCACCGCCACCGATTACGTTTACCATAATATCAAAACTTGCTAGGTTGTTAGTTAGTTCTAGTGGCTGACGTAAAATCATACGCGCAGTAACGCGTGAGAAATATTCATCAACAGGCTTATCATTAACAATGATGTTGCCCTTACCGACTTTCATGAACACGCGCGCTACTGAGCTTTTGCGGCGGCCTGTACCGTAGTTATATTTACCGATCATCTTTTATATATCCTTAGATTGTCAATGCTTGCGGTTGTTGCGCCGCATGTTCATGCGTAGCACCAGCATAAACTTTCATTTTTTTGATCATTGCGTAGCCTAAAGGACCTTTAGGTAACATGCCTTTAACTGCTTTTTCTAAAGCGCGACCTGGGAAACGGTCTTGCATTTTAGCAAAAGTAGTTGTGCTGATACCACCTGGGTAACCAGAGTGGCTGTGGTAAAGCTTACCGTCAGCCTTGTTACCAGTCACTTTTAACTTGTCGGCATTAATCACGACAATGTAGTCACCCGTATCAACGTGTGGTGTATAGATGGTTTTATGTTTGCCGCGTAAGCGATGTGCAATTCCGCTAGCTAAACGTCCAAGCACTAAGTCTGTGGCATCAACCACAAACCATTCGCGCTTCACTTCATGTGATTTTGCTGAGAAGGTTTTCATTGTCTTATCAATACTATGAGCTAAAAAATTTAAGAGGCGGATTTTATGTCGAAGAGTGTGTGTTTGTCAAACATTATGTTGAGCTTTATTATCTATATTAGATTTAAGCTACTGAACATGACCACTAAAATTGAACATAATTTACGTACAGGGGATGAATTATGCGCTAAATATCAGCTTAAAGTAAACTATTGTTAGCTAAGTCGGCATTAATATAGCCACTAATCAGATGTTTTTATTACGCTTATGCTACGATATTGCTATTAAGCATACTTTGTTATAGTCGTTGTTATTCACATTCTCATTATATGATTAAATTTTTCGACTAAATTACTCTGGAATTAGCTCAGCTTGAAATTCATTACCTTTATCCTTCTGTTTATTTATGCAAATACTAGCCTAGCCCTTGGTTTAGGTGACGCTGAGCTAAAGTCACATTTAGGCGAAAAGCTTGTGGTTAATGTTAACATCACTGAAATGGAGGCTGCGGCTGATAGCGCCTGCTTTTCAATTTCTGATGCTAGCGATGTTCCTGCTTTTAAAAAGCCCAACCTTGCATTTAAACAAGTTAATGATAACTACCAATTATTAATTAGCAGCAAAGAAACTATTACCGAGCCAATTATCACTTTGCGCGTAACTGCGCACTGCGAAAACAACGTGAGTCGCGACTATGTTTTATTGCTAGATCCTGCACCGCTAATTAGCATGGAGGGTGAATCTAACAATATTGCTGACCAAGATAA
>CANFZA010000089.1 GCA_947451235.1 Methylophilaceae bacterium
AAAAATAAAGAGTGCTTAAACTACTAGCACTCTAAATTTTACAATTAGGAACGACTTAGTCACTTAACTTTAAACTACATTTGCTGGAATTTTGGTGGGTGCTAACGGGGTCGAACCGCTGACATTCGCCTTGTAAGGGCGACGCTCTACCAACTGAGCTAAGCACCCGCTTAACCAACAAAAACGCTAGTTTACAGCATCCTTGAGCGCTTTACCAGCCCTAAATTTAGGAGAATTAGCAGCCTTGATACTAATCGTTTCACCTGTACGAGGATTACGACCATTCCTAGCCTCACGCTTACCTACATAAAATGTACCAAAACCAATTAAAGTCACTAAATCACCACTTTTCATCGCCTTTGTAATTGAAGCAGTTGTTGCATCTAAAGCACGACCAGCAGCAGCTTTTGAAATACCTGCGGCATTTGCAATATCGTCAATCAGTTCTGATTTATTCATGTGTAATCTCCTATTAAGGTTTGTTAAATAAAGACTAGGTAAGCTATACGAATAAAATTTACTCGTATAGCTTTATAGCAAGCCTACAAAGGCAATGTCAAGCTTTTATAAAACTATATTACAGTTATTTTTAGTGCTTGGTCGCATCAGTAGTTTCAGTAGCGCTATCTGATACTTGCGCATCTTTAGCCGCCAACTCACTTACAGGTGAAATTTCAGGTAATGGCTGTGGCTGTGACGCCAAAGCTAAAGCCAGCACTTCATCAATCCATTGTACGGGATGAATATCTAACTTATTTTTGATATTCTCTGGAATATCAGCTAAATCCTTAATATTCTGATGCGGTATCAATACCGTTTTAATTCCGCCCCTATGCGCAGCGAGTAATTTCTCTTTTAAACCACCAATAGGCAACACTTCACCTCTTAGTGTAATTTCACCTGTCATTGCCACATCTGCACGCACAGGAATGCCGGTAAGAATAGAAACAAGCGCCGTTGTAATAGCAATACCTGCACTTGGTCCATCTTTAGGCGTAGCGCCTTCAGGAAAGTGAATATGAATATCATTCTTTTCATAAAAATCACTAGCGATACCTAGACGTTTAGTGCGACTACGTACAACGCTCATTGCAGCCTGCGTTGACTCTTGCATAACGTCACCAAGTTTACCTGTAGTCGTGGTTTTACCTTTACCTGGTAACAACACAGCTTCAATGGTTAACAACTCACCACCAACTGATGTCCAAGCCAAGCCAGTAACCTGCCCTACTTGATCCGCCTTAGCCGCTACGCCGTAATCGTAACGTTGTACGCCTAGATATTTATCTAAGTTTTTAGGGGTAACGCTAATTTTCTTAGTGGCTTTTGTACCTTCTTTAGCTTTTGTAGTGATTAATTCTTTCACTACTTTTCTACATATTTTAGAAACCTCTTGCTCTAACTTACGCACGCCAGCTTCACGTGTGTAAAAACGGACAACATCACGTATTGCTAGCTCAGAGATGTTAATTTCAGTCTCTTGCAGACCGTGCGCTTTAAGTTGCTTAGGCAACAAATAACGCATTGCAATATTCACTTTTTCATCTTCGGTATAGCCTGCAAGGTGAATAATTTCCATACGGTCTAATAACGCCGCAGGAATATTCATTGAGTTTGCAGTAGCCACAAACATCACATCAGACAAATCGTATTCAACTTCAACGTAATGATCGGCAAAAGTATGATTTTGTTCAGGATCTAACACTTCTAATAACGCTGAAGATGGATCACCTCTAAAATCTTGACCTAATTTATCTACTTCGTCTAATAAGAAAAGTGGATTTTTAACGCCAACTTTGGTCATGCTTTGCATGATTTTGCCCGGCATTGATCCAATATAAGTGCGTCTATGGCCACGAATTTCAGATTCATCGCGCATGCCACCTAAGGCCATACGGACAAATTTACGATTAACCGCTTTAGCAATACTTTGACCTAGCGATGTTTTACCCACGCCTGGTGGGCCTACTAAACATAAGATTGGGGCTTTGATTTTATCTACGCGCTGTTGCACTGCTAAATACTCAACAATGCGCTCTTTGACTTTATCTAAACCGTAATGATCATCATCTAGTATCGCCTCAGCAGCTAATAAATCTTTACTGATTTTAGTTTTTTTCTTCCATGGAAGATTAATCAAGATATCAATATAGTTACGTACAACCGAAGCTTCAGCCGACATTGGCGACATTAGCTTTAATTTTTTAAGCTCGCTTGAAACTTTAGCAAGCGCATCCTTTGGCATGTGTGCAGCTGCAATGCGCTTTTCAAGCTCTTCCATTTCAGCGTTTTCATCTTGCTCACCTAGCTCTTTTTGAATCGCTTTAACTTGTTCATTTAAGTAATATTCGCGCTGCGTTTTTTCCATCTGACGTTTAACACGTCCACGGATGCGTTTTTCAACCTGCAGAATATCAATCTCGCCTTCCATCAGGCGTAGCAAATGCTCTAAACGTTCAGCAACACTGAACATTTCGAGTATCTTTTGCTTTTCATCTAACTTCAAAGTTAAATGTGCGGCAATAGTGTCAGCCAAACGACCCGCTTCGTCGATAGAAGCTAATGACGTAAGAATTTCTGGTGGAATTTTCTTATTAAGTTTGACGTATTGATCAAACTGAGCAAAAACAGTACGCATCAAAGCTTGAATTTCAACATCACTCACTGAGTCTTCGATCAGCTCAGCTTGCGCAGCAAAACACTCTTCAGTTTCTACAAAGCCTGTGACTTTAACGCGCTGAATACCTTCAACCAACACTTTGACGGTACCGTCAGGCAGTTTAAGCATTTGTAGTACGGTAGCAATGGTACCAACTTCGTAAAGATCGTTGGCATCAGGCTCATCTTTGTTAGCAGACTTTTGCGCAACCAATAAAATGCGTTTATCGCCTTCTGAGGCAATTTCTAATGCTTTTACAGATTTAGTGCGGCCTACAAATAAGGGAATGACTAAGTGCGGATATACAACGACATCGCGCAACGGAAGCACGGGAAGCAATCCGTTCTCAGACGTATATAAAGGAAATGATGGTGTCATGAATAGACCTCTAAAATTAAGCAATCAAGTTAAGTAATCAGGTTAAGCAGGAATAACGTGTATACGTAAGTTGATGGGGGTTGAATCCTGTCTCTTCAACCCTTAGGTTATTAATATTAAGCCTTTAATTAACAACTAACCATCAATTAAAGGCTTAAATATACAAAAAAGAGAGATTAAAACTTGAAGCCTATAAAACGCAAAGTGCAAATCGTTATTAAACTAGGTTTGGTATGATTAATAACGTGAAAATTATAGCAATAAAGCTAACTAGCGATTTCGAATAATCACTAGTTAGCTTTAAGTTAAACGCTGAAGCTTTAGCCTACAGCCTCTTCGCTGGGCTTATCTTCGTAAATCAAAATTGGCGTTCCGTCACCACGAATCACACCTTCATCAATCACGACTTTGCTTAAGTTTTTAAGCGATGGTAGCTCGTACATAATCTCTAGTAGAGAGTGTTCCATAATAGAACGTAAGCCACGCGCGCCAGTTTTGCGCTCTAATGCTTTTTTAGCGATTAATAGTAAGGCCGCTTCTCTAAACTCTAAATCCACACCTTCCATCTTGAATAGCTTGATGTATTGCTTGGTTAAGGCATTTTTAGGCGCAGTTAGAATAGTCATTAAAGCCGCTTCATCTAACGATTCTAGCGTAGCAACTACTGGTAATCGACCGATAAACTCTGGAATCAAGCCGAATTTAATCAAATCACCAGGCTCTACATCCCTTAGCACCGCGCCAATTTCACGCACATCTGCTTTGCCTTTAACTTCAGCACCAAAACCAATACCGCCTTTTTCAGAACGTAGACGGATGACTTTTTCTAGACCATCAAACGCGCCACCGCAAATAAATAGAATATTAGTCGTATCTAATTGCACAAATTCCTGATTAGGATGCTTACGTCCGCCCTGAGGAGGAATTGAAGCTACCGTACCTTCGATTAGTTTCAGTAAAGCTTGCTGTACGCCTTCACCTGATACGTCACGGGTGATAGATGCATTTTCAGATTTACGTGAAATTTTATCCACTTCATCAATGTAAACAATGCCGCGCTTGGCTTTTTCAACGTCGTAATCACATTTCTGCAATAGTTTTTGCATGATATTTTCAACATCTTCGCCTACATAACCAGCTTCAGTTAGCGTCGTCGCATCTGCCATGACAAATGGAACATCTAGCACTCTTGCCAAAGTTTGAGCGAGTAAAGTTTTACCTGAGCCGGTTGGGCCTATCAATAAAATATTACTTTTTGAGATTTCAACTTCGTCTTTTTGGCCGCCATTAGATAAATTATTATGACCTAAGCGCTTGTAATGGTTGTAAACCGCCACGGCTAAATTCTTTTTAGCGTGTGTTTGGCCAATGACGTATTGATCTAATATCTTACAAATTTCTTGCGGGGTCGGCAAACTTTCATCTGTAGATTTCAAACCTTCAGTTGTTTGAGCCTCTTCTTTGATAATGTCGTTACATAAATCTACGCACTCATTGCAAACGAATACAGAAGGCCCTGCAATGAGTTTTTTCACTTCGTGCTGGCTTTTGCCACAAAATGAACAATAAAGTAATTTATCGCCGTCGTTTTTAGTCGCCATCGATTACCTCCTATTAAATGCTGTTTGAATGGAAACAGCGCCTAATTTACATAGGCGCTGTTAACTAAATATCGACTGTAAAGCGCTTAAAGCTATGCCGCTTCAACTCTGCTGGTAATGACTTTATCAATCAAGCCATACGCTACAGATTGTTCTGCACTCATGAAATTATCGCGTTCTGTATCACGGTCAATTTCTTCGGCCGATTTTCCAGTGTGGTGGGCTAAGATATCATTAAGTTTGGCACGTAAATATAAAATCTCTTTGGCATGAATCTCAATATCTGAAGATTGGCCTTGGAAACCGCCCGAAGGCTGATGAATCATAATGCGTGAATTAGGTAAGCTAAAACGCTTATCTTTTGCTCCGGCAGCGAGTAAAAATGCACCCATACTTGCCGCTTGACCAATACATAGCGTACTTACATCGGCTTTAATAAACTGCATAGTGTCATAAATAGACATACCCGCAGTCACAGAACCGCCTGGAGAATTGATATAGAACGAAATATCTTTATCTGGATTTTCAGCTTCAAGAAACAATAACTGAGCTACTACAAGATTTGCAGAGGCGTCATTTACCGGACCCACTAAAAACACCACGCGCTCTCTTAGTAAGCGTGAGTAAATGTCAAATGAACGTTCACCACGCCCACTTTGTTCTACAACCATAGGAATGTAACCCAAACCTTGCGGGTTCCAATCCTGCTGTAGTTGCGACTGCATATTGTTCATTTAAGCATTTCCCATTAAATCATCAAATTTAACTTTTTTATCAGTCACTTTAGCTTTTGACAACACCCATGCAACTGCGTTCTCTTCTGTGGCTAAAGCTGATGGCTCATCCAAACGTTTAGGATCAGCAAAGTACCAAGTAACCACATCTGCTGGGCGCTCAAAGCTTTGTGAGAATACGTCTACCATTGCACGGATTTGATCAGCACTTGCATGCAAACCATTAGTATTAATTAACTCGCCTAAGATTAAGCGTAATTTTGTGCTGCGTTTAGCTTGGTCTTGAAACATTGATGGCTCTAATTTAATATTATTTAAATCAGCACCACGTTGTTTAAGGTTTTGCTCAGTCGTTTCCATCATGCGGTTGATTTCTGTGCCTAATAATACGCTAGGAATTTCAAAATCAGAGTTATCGACTAAAGCTTGAAACACTTGTTCTTTTAACTTAGCACTCACACGCTTAGCCACTTCTTGCTTCAAACTTTCAGTGATTTCAGCTTTCATTTTATCAATATCACCATCTTCAACGCCTAAGCTTTTAGCAAAATCAGCATCAAGTTCTGGGTATTTAGGTTGTGATACGCTAATGTAAGTGACTTCATAACTCACTGTTTTACCAGCAAGTTGCTCTGGTGCATGATCCGCTGGGTAAGTAATTTCAAATTGTTTTGTAGTGCCGGCTTTACCACCCGTTAATTGCTCGTCAAATGATTCAACGCGACCAGCTTCACCTAATACTAAATCAATACCAGTATCACCAGTAGATTCAACTTCTTTACCATCCATAGAAGCTTTAAGCGTTACGTTAATACGATCATCTTTTTTAGCTGCACGTTTAACTGGCTCATAACTAACGCGTTGTTTTACTAAAACATCTAGTGTTTTTTTAACATCCGCATCGCCAACTTCAAGCACTGGGCGCTCAATTTTTACTTTTGATAAATCACCAATAACCACTTCTGGGAACACTTCAAAAGTCGCTGTATATTCTAAAACTTCAGAAGCCGCAACGAATGGTTTATGCTCAATATTAGGGTAGCCAGCAACGCGTAATTTTGCTTCATCAACCGCGTCACCAAAACTTTGCTCAACGGCGCCAGAATACACTTCATCGCGCACTTGGTTGCCGTATTGTTGGTTAACCAAACCCATAGGCGCTTTACCTGGCCTGAAGCCGGCAAATTTTGCAGTGCGTGACATTTGCACTAAGCGCTGGTGGATTTGTGCTTGTAATGGTTGAAGTGGAACCGTAACAGTAATACGGCGTTCAAGTTTGCTAATAGTTTCAACATTCAGTGCCATGCGGTTTATTCCTAAGATCTAAATGCAGCCTGCATATAACGTTTATAAAAACGCATGCTACGGGCTTGCTTTAATAAGTAAGTTGGTACGAAGTGTAGAGCATCAAAAATTATTGATTTGTTGGTTGCTGCGGCGAGATTTGTTTAAAATTCGCACAACATTTGTAACTCACCAGAAAAAACCAGTTTTATAGGCTCATTGCTTCGCGTAATTCAGCGGGAAACTATAGCATACTAGGCTTTTCTTAACAAACGCCAGCAGTAATATTTTTATTGAACATTTAGCAATCTTTTCTATAGCGTCGCGCGCCTGATGACCTTTAGATTGGGAGTTTAACCCGATATTTGACTGAAACTAGCCGCAACACAGCGGTAAATGTAAGGCCTATAAGAGTTGCAGGCAACTCGTTAAGCCCAGTATAAAGGCACATTAAAAACACCATGCTACCTAGTGCGGCACAAGTTGCGTAGAGCTCATTTCTACGAAAAACATTTGGGATTTCGTTGCAAATGATGTCACGCATAATGCCGCCAAACACGCCCGTCACTACGCCCATTAGTGCAGAAATGTAAAAATCACAGCCTGCGTGATGCGCAATGCTGGCGCCTGCCGTACTGAACAAACCCAGCCCAAGTGCATCTAAAATAACAAATATTTTGGTGACTTTTGGATTTTGATAAAATTTTGCGGGTAATGGTGTCGCGGCAATAGAAAAACCTAGCAGCATTAACGCGTAGGCTGAATGCTGAACCCAATACAGCGGATATTGGCCTATCATCATATCTCGCAAGGTGCCGCCACCAAAAGCCGTAATCATACTAACGGTGTATACACCAATAATATCCATGCCTTTTTTGCGTGCCTCTATAATGCCGGTAAAAGCAAAAGCGAGCACGCCTAACAGTTCAATTAGGGCAAGAGCATTGATTTGGGTAAAATTCACATTTAACTCAATGATTATTTTTTAACTTAACTGCTATCTAAAGTATTAATCTTAAAGTTAAATAATAGCGCAAGTTAATTGTACAAACTGAAGAATTTCCAATTCTTATCGGGCGAAGTCTGATATTGGGCTTTATAGCGCTAAGCCTGATGAAGCGCACTAATAAACACTGGCACTTCGACTGCTGGCAATGGCTTAAGGCCACGGATCAAATCTGATATTTTTTCAGCCATCATAATGGTAGGCGCATTTAGGTTGCCGGTGACTACTTCTGGCATGATAGAAGCATCTATCACGCGTAAGCCTTGTAGCCCATGCAAGCGCCCTTCTGCATCGACCACGGCCATTGCGCCAACACCCATCGCGCATGAACCACAAGGATGATAGGCGGTTTCAGCATGCTCACGCACAAAAGCATCAATTTCTTCATCAGTTTGTACGTTTATGCCTGGTGAAATCTCTTTACCTACATATGGCGCCAAGGCCGGTTGCTGCATAATTTTTCGGGTAATACGAATGCCAGCCCTAAACTCACGCCAATCTTGCTCGGTAGACATATAGTTAAATAAAATACTGGGATGTTCAGCGGGGTTTTTAGAGCGAATTTGTATGCGACCACGGCTAGGTGAACGCATAGAACCCATATGTGCTTGAAAACTATGTACTTTAATGGGATTGCTGCCGTTGTAATTAATGGCCACTGGTAGAAAATGATATTGGATATTTGGCCAAGTAAAGCTGTCATCGCTGCGAATAAAACCGCCCGCTTCAAACTGATTACTTGCGCCTATGCCAGTACCAAAAAATAACCATTCTGCGCCAATTAAGGGCTGATTATAAACCTTTAAGGCTGGCGCTAAAGATACTGGTTGTTTGCATTCATATTGCTGGTAAATCTCCAGATGATCTTGGAGATTAGCGCCTACGCCGGGTAAATCATGCACTAACGGAATATCTAATTCTGTTAACAATTCCTTAGCCCCAACGCCAGAGCGCTGCAATATTGGCGGTGAAGCTATTGCGCCGGCACATAACAACACTTCGCGCTTAGCGGTGGCTTGTTGGGGTTTATTACCCAGTAAATAAGCCACACCAATGGCGCGTTTATCTTCAAACAAAATGCGGTCTGTGAGTGCATGCGTAACTATTGTTAAATTTTTACGCTTGCGTGCTTGGTCTAAATAGCCGCGTGCGGTGCTAGAACGTCGACCTTTTGGCGTCACCGTTCTATCCATAGGGCCGAATCCTTCTTGCTGATAGCCATTGAGATCGTCTGTGCGCGGGTAACCCGCTTCTACGCCAGCATCAACCATGGCTTTAAACAGCACGCTATTGCCATTTTTAGGCGTAGTTACACTGACTGGGCCATTGCCTCCATGATAATCGTTGGCGCCAATATCGCGCGTTTCAGCACGCTTAAAATACGGCAAACAATTCAGATAAGTCCAACTTTCCAGACCATCGCGCTTCGCCCAACCGTCATAATCCAGCGCATTGCCGCGTATATAGCACATGCCGTTAATCAATGAAGAACCGCCCAACCCCTTGCCGCGACCACATTCCATGCGGCGATTATTCATATTAGGTTCTGGATCAGTTTGGTACGCCCAATTGTAACGTCTACCTTGCAAAGGATAAGCCAAAGCCGCCGGCATTTGCGTGCGAAAATCAACGCGATAATCCGGGCCACCGGCTTCTAGCAAAAGCACAGTCACATCGGCATCTTCTGTCAAACGCGTTGCCAGTACGTTGCCCGCAGAGCCTGCGCCTATGATGATGTAATCGTATGCTGGGTTATTACTCATAACTTAAATTCCTAAACATGCTTATAAACAAATCGCAGTGATTGCAACCTTAACCCAACTATAGGAGCGGAGCCCTCGCCGCGAAGCGATGGTAAAACTTTCTAATATGTTTCATTGCTTCGCGGCGAGGGCGCCGCTCCTACATACGACTTTTCAAGCGCTTTAGTGCTTAGAAAATCGGAGTGCCCGTGGTACATA
>CANFZA010000090.1 GCA_947451235.1 Methylophilaceae bacterium
ATCACTGTTTGTTTCCAGACCAAAGTGAAACCACTGGCGAAGATAACACCATGCGCTGCGCTACTCATGGAGTGTTTTCGCCATTAGTTGGCATGATAGGCACCACTCAAGCCGCTGAGGCTTTAAAATTGCTAATGGGTATTGGTGAAAGCCTGCAAGGCCGCTTGTTATTGCTGGATGCGCTAGCTATGGAATGGCGCACGATTAAATTGCGTAAGGATGTCGCCTGCGCTGTATGCGGAACCTGAATTAAACCGCAAGAAAATTCCCCGCCATTTTTAAATGGCGGAGGATTAAAAAAAACTTACTTACCACCCACCAAAGATTTAACCGCGCCAACCAAATCGCCCGGCATCACAATAATTTTACTATTAGAAGATGCTGACATACTTTGCAAAGCGGTAATGTAGCGGTCGCCCAGCAAGAACATAGCTGACGCGTTATTCTCTTTAACCGCTTCGGTGATAAATTTGATCGATTCAGCAGAAGCGTGCGCCGCTACCATTTGCGCTTCAGCATCTTTGCGCGCCGCTTCTAATCGTGCTTCAGCATTTAAAATAAGTGATTGTTTTGCACCTTCGGCCTCGGTCACAACAGCAATACGTTCACGCTCTGCCGCGGCTTGTCTTTCCATGGCATCTTGCATATTTGGTGATGGTTTAATGTCTTGAATTTCGACAGACTTTACCGTTAAACCCCAATCTAGCGCTTCATCAGCAATCGCGGCTTTCAATTCGGCTTTAATGCGGTCGCGCGAAGTTAGCGCTTCGTTCAAATCCATGCCGCCAATAATTGAACGTAAGCTGGTTTGCACCATATTACGCATCGCTTCTCTAAAGTTTTCAATACCATACACAGCACGTTCGATATTTGAAACTTTAATAAACGCGATGGCATTCGCCAAAATAACGGCGTTATCGCGGGTAATCACTTCTTGCTGAGGCACATCTAAAATAATATCTTTAGTGGTGACCTTGTAGCTCACTTTGCTGAAAACAGGATTAATTACGTGTAAGCCCGGGCTAAGTGCGCCAGCAAATTTACCTAAACGCTCAACCACCCACTCTTCGCCCTGCGGCACAATTCGCACGCCTTTGATAATGGCAACAATTACTATAAATATCAGTACAAAACTAAATTCGGTCATGTTGGTTTCCTAAATTGATGTGTATTTTCTTAAAACTTTTAGCTAACTTTTACAATTCTTAATTCGTTACCTTCCACCGCCACTACTTTGGCACTGCTTCCAACTTCAAGACTCTCGTTACTTACAGCCACCCATACACGGCTACCCATTAGGCCTTGGGTAAAAGTAATTTTACCGCTTTGGCTAACGCTACAAGCTTCAGTGACCGTGCCTACGCGGCCGATTTCCTCGCCTAACGATTGCCCAACGCGAGAATCCGTGGAAGTTTGTTTATAGTTAAGCCGCCATATCGCCAACGAACCTAAAGACAAGGCAGAAAACATCGCATACTGAGCTGCGCTTGGCAGCTCAGGAAAAAACCAGATTGCAATTGCAAGGCATAAGGCCGCAACGCCAAACCAAAGCACATAAAAAGTGCCAGTTGCCATCTCTACACCAAGCAATATTAAGCCTAGCGCACCCCACATCCACATTGGTTCTAACATGATTTTCCTTTGCAAAATGTTAATTTATCTGCACGATCTTTGAACGATTATTATTGCATAAGAATCTAATATTTACGTGACATATAAATTATGGGTAAATTTCCCACGCCACTAAGATTAATTAATAGTACACTAGTAAAAAGAGTGAGAATTTTATGATACCAGCAAAAAAACTCAGTATTCCTTGCGATTCGGAAGAACGTTTGCATTATATTAAGCGGCAGTTCCCTGCTGCTGAAGGCTCTGATTTGCGCCATGAATGGGCTGGTGGGCGTCTGAATGGTCTTAAAAAACTCAACAGTATTGATGCTGCAGCCTATAACAGAAACCGCAACTTCATCAACGGCTCGGTTACGCACTTATCGCCCTATTTACGCCATGGTTGCATTACCTTAAACGAATCGTTCGCTTCGGTAAAAAATCGCTTTGGCATGGAGGCAGAAAAGCTACTGTTTGAGTTCGCCTGGCGCGATTTTTGGCGGCAAGTATGGTTTGCTGAAGGCCATGCTATTTATAGCGAAATGGAGCCGCCAAAAGTCGCTATTGCTTATGCGCCTTTGAATGATTTTGTCACACAAGGCAACACTGGTTTACCCTGCATGGATGGCTTTATTCATGAGCTAATAAATACTGGCTACATGCATAACCACGCTCGCATGTGGTTTGCTAGCTACGTTGTACATCATCTAAAAATAGATTGGCGTGCCGCCGCAGATTGGTTTGAAGCACATTTGCTTGATGGCGATAGCGCCAGCAACCATCTTTCATGGCAGTGGGTGGCTTCTACCTTCAGTTCAAAACCTTATTTTTTCAACAAAGAAAATTTAGGCCGCTTTACTGGTGAAAAGTATTGCGCAAGTTGCACCGCCGCCTGCCCGTTCAATGCAAGCTACGAACAATTAAATGAGCGATTATTTAAGCCAATATTAGCGCCTATTGCCAAACAATATAGCGTCACCCCACTCACCAAACGCGCAGTTTCTGGTATTCCTGCCATCGCAGTTTTTATACACGATGAAATGCTCTCGGCGGCACACATTTTACTCACCAAACCATTTCCCAAAATATTTGTATTTGACCCACAAATTCACGGTGCTTGGTCACTTAATCGCTTGCAGTTTGTAGCCGATTGTTTGAGTGAGATGGAAGATGTTGAAGTTTGGTTGGGCGATACTTATGAAGTGCTAATGGCACGCGGCGTGGGGCAAGTGATTACGCAAGAAACGCCAAACTGCAAAATTAAAGAGTTGCTCATGCCATTTTCGCCCAAATGGGAGCCGGTCGCTAAGTTTGCCAATGTTGAAATTAGCCCGCAACGCCTTAAACGTTTTTCTCGATATTGGGAAAAAGTCGGACCGCTAGTTTTAGGTGATGATAATTATCGCAAGCCTTAATATCACAATATATAATGCAATCTAACTTCTCAAAGGTGGCATGATGATTTGGATAATTGTTGCGGTAATAGCTATGTATTTTGTGATGACATATAACAGCCTAGTAAACGTTAAAAACAATGTTTCTAAAGCATGGGCCAACATAGATGTTTTACTCAAGCAACGTCATGATGAACTGCCAAAGTTGATAGACACCTGTAAACAGTACATGAAACATGAGCAAGAAACCTTGGAAAAAGTCATTCAGGCACGCAGCCGCGTTGCGGATGCTCGTGAATCTCATGACGTAGCGGCTTTAGGTGTCGCTGAAAGCACTTTAAGGAATGGCCTAACTAGCCTGTTTGCCCTTGCTGAGTCTTATCCTGAACTTAAGGCTAACGAAAGCTTCTTACATCTACAGTCGCGCATCAGCGGCCTAGAAAATGCCATTGCTGACAGACGTGAGTTTTACAATGACAGCGTGAATATTAATAACGTTAACATTCAGCAGTTCCCAGATTTATTAGTCGCGCGCATGTTTAATTTTAAAGCTTTTGATTTACTTAGATTCTCAAGCAATGAATTAAAAGACGTGAATGTTAGCCAACGCTTTAATGGGTAACCTAAGCCATGTTCAATGGCTTGCGAAATTATTATGTTGAGGCTTTAACTTCTTGCGGTTACTTAAGCTTACTTGCGCTAGCGCTACATTTTCAAAATCAGCGCGTTAGCATCATCACCCTAGCCTTAGTGGCAGTCGTTGGCTTATTGGCTTGGGTATCCACTTATAAACGTGTACGCACAATCGCCGACATTGCTACCTCTCGCATCGGCTCGGCAGCGCAAGGCTACGTCGAGCTTTATGGTCGCGCCAGCGTCAATGCCGACAACCTTATCAAAAGTCCCCTCAGCGGCATTTCATGTATATGGTTTCGTTACTGGGTATATACCAAAGACAATAGCGAGCGCGAATGGCGTGAATTAAGCAAAGGCGTAAGCGAGAGCATGTTTGAGATTAGCGATAGCTCCGGCAAATGCGACATTGATCCCGATGATGCTGAAATTATCTCGCCTGACCGAAGAGTCAGCTATGAAGGCACCTACAAATATGTAGAAGAAATGCTTTTTGCTGGAGGCTTTATTTACGTGCTTGGCCAATTTACTACACTTGGCGGTGCAAATTCTGTGTTGAGCGTCAAAGAAGACGTCAATGCTTTACTGACTGATTGGAAAAAAAATCCAACTCTCCTTAAAAAGCGCTTTGACCTTGATGGAAACGGTGAAATTAATGTTCAAGAGTGGGAGTTAGCGCGTCGCCAAGCTTTTAGAGAAGTTGAACAGCAGCATAGAGAACTACGTTCGGCGATGGGAGTTCATGTCATACGGGCGCCAAAAAACGGCCGTTTATTCTTAATCTCAAGTATGTCCCCGCAAAAACTTAGGTTTAGATACCTACTCTGGAGTTATTTTCACCTAGCCACATCAGTTTTGGCAGCTAGTGCAATATTCTGGCTTTAAAACCATCACCTAGTTCAGCAAAAGCGACATTAGGCTGTGTTAAAATTGCATTTATGAATACTGACACCCAAACCACTGAAAACACACTGACTAAATCCTTTGACCCAAAAACCATAGAAAGTAAATGGTATGAATTTTGGGAGGCAAAAGGTTTTTACGCTGCCGGCTTAAACCCAGAAGTTAAAGATAATTTCTGCATCTTACTGCCACCACCCAATGTGACAGGAACGCTGCACATGGGCCACGGCTTCAATCAAACCCTAATGGATGCACTGACGCGTTATCACCGTATGTGCGGCGATAACACGCTATGGCAGCCGGGCACAGATCACGCCGGCATTGCCACGCAAATAGTGGTAGAACGCCAGTTAGACGCGCAAGGTATCAGCCGCCACGACCTAGGCCGCGAGAAATTTTTAGAAAAAGTTTGGGAGTGGAAAGAATACTCAGGCAACACCATTACCAAGCAAATGCGCCGCCTTGGCACCTCGCCAGATTGGAGCCGTGAGCGCTTCACCATGGACGAAGGTTTGAATAAAACCGTGACCGAAACTTTTGTGCGTTTGTACAACGAAGGCCTGATTTATCGCGGCAAACGTTTGGTTAACTGGGATGTGAAATTAGGCACTGCTGTTTCAGATTTAGAAGTGGTGCAAGAAGAAGAAGATGGCTTTATGTGGCACATCAACTATCCGCTTGCCAGTGGTGAAGGCACATTAACCGTGGCTACCACACGTCCAGAAACCATGCTTGGCGACGTCGCAGTAATGGTGCATCCTGAAGATGAGCGTTATATGCACCTGATAGGTCAGCATGTAAAGTTGCCTTTATGCGATCGTGAAATCCCCATTATTGCCGATGATTATGTCGATAAAGACTTTGGTACGGGCGTGGTAAAAGTAACGCCAGCGCATGATTTTAACGATTATGCGGTCGGCCAGCGTCATGGTTTAGCCATGATAGGCATTCTTACTTTAGAAGGCTTTGTGAACGATGCCGCACCACAGCAATATCAAGGTTTAGAACGCTTTGTTGCGCGTAAACAAGTAGTGGCAGATTTAGACGCGCAAGGTTATTTAGTTAAAACCGACAAACACAAACTCAAAGTGCCACGCGGTGACCGTACTGGCGTGATTATTGAGCCTATGCTGACAGACCAATGGTTTGTGGCCATGAGCAAACCTAGCGCTGACGGCAAAAGCATCACGCAAAAAGCCTTAGACGTAGTAGCCAGTGGCGATATTAAGTTTTACCCTGAAAACTGGGTAAACACTTATAACCAGTGGCTGAATAATATTCAAGATTGGTGTATTTCACGCCAATTATGGTGGGGCCATCAGATTCCTGCTTGGTATGCCGAAAACGGCAAAGTCTATGTGGCGCACGATGAAACTGAGGCAAAAAAACTAGCCGCAGTCGATGGTTACGCAGGTGAACTAACCCGCGATAATGACGTGCTAGACACTTGGTATTCATCCGCTTTATGGCCATTTTCAACCTTAGATTGGACAGGCGATGAGGCGATTGACGCGCAAAACCAAGCGCTACAACAATTTTTGCCGTCTAGCGTACTTGTGACAGGTTTCGATATTATCTTTTTCTGGGTGGCGCGTATGGTGATGATGACCAAACACATCACCGGCAAAATTCCGTTCAAACATGTGTATGTGCATGGCTTGATTCGCGATGCCGAAGGCCAAAAGATGAGTAAATCTAAAGGCAACGTGCTGGATCCGATTGATTTGATTGATGGTATTAGTTTGGATGATTTGATTAAAAAGCGCACTACCGGCTTGATGAATCCAAAAGATGCTACAAAAATTGAGAAAAATACCCGCAAAGAATTCCCAGAAGGCATCAACGCTTACGGTACCGATGCGCTACGTTTCACCTTTGCCGCGTTAGCCAGCCCAGGCCGCGATATTAAATTTGATTTACAACGCTGCGATGGCTACCGTAACTTTTGCAATAAATTATGGAACGCCACGCGCTTTGTGTTGATGAATACCGAAGGCCAAGATTGCGGCATAGAAGATTGCAGCACACAAGCTGATGGCTATTTGAGTTTCTCACAACCAGATCGCTGGATAGTTTCAGCCTTGCAACGCACCGAAGCAGAAGTTGAAAAGGCCTTTACTGACTACAGGTTTGATTTGGCCGCAAAAGCCATTTATGAATTTGTGTGGGACCAATATTGCGATTGGTATTTAGAGCTAGCAAAAGTACAAGTGCAAAATGGCAGTGAAGCAGAACAACGCGCAACGCGCCGCACATTACTAAGAGTGCTAGAAACAATCTTACGTTTAGCGCACCCGATTATGCCGTTTATCACCGAAGAAATTTGGCAAACCATAGGCGTTATGAGTGGCAAAATTAAAGCAAATGCTACTGACGCTAGCATTATGTTGCAGGCTTATCCAAAATCTCAAGCAAGCAAAATAGATGAAGCTGCAGAATCTTGGGTGGCTTTACTCAAGCAAGCGGTAGACGCATGCCGTAGCTTACGTGGTGAAATGAATATTTCTCCAGCAGCACGCGTGCCATTAATTGCAGCTGGTGATGCAGACCAATTAGCGCTATATGCACCGTATTTAAAAGCCTTGGCTAAGTTAGAAGAAGTGTCGATTGTGGCTGAACTGCCAGAAGCCGACGCGCCAGTCATGTTGGTTGAAAACTTTAAGCTGATGCTGAAAGTTGAGATTGATGTGGCCGCTGAAAAAGAGCGTTTAGGCAAAGAAATTACCCGCCTAGAAGCAGAAATCGGCAAAGCCAATGGCAAACTTAATAACGAAAGTTTTGTAGCGCGTGCGCCAGCCAGTGTGGTGGAGCAAGAAAAAGCCCGCGTTGCAGAGTTTAGCGCCAGCGTAGAAAAACTACAAAATCAGTTGACTAAGTTAAAGTAAGATTAATAAAGTAAGAAATTATTTAAAAAAGGGAGCAATAGCTCCCTTTTTAATACCAGCAACATCTAATGCAAGTTAATACATACTAGCTGCGCGTTTTCTAATATAAAAAACATACGTGTGGTTAACTTCATTAAGCTGTAAAAGCTCATGACCAGTCTGTGCACAAAATGCCTTAAAATCTTTAACTGAACCCGGGTCAGTAGAAATTATTTTTAATACCTGTGCGGTAGCAAGCTCGCTTAAACCTTTTTTGCAACGCAAAATAGGTAATGGGCAATTTAGCCCACTAGCATCTACTTCTTTATCAAAATCCATTACTTTTGCGCTCCTGCATCTTTTGCGACTAAAGGTAAGCCCGCTCTACCCCAAGCCAGCACGCCACCCACTAAGTTATACACGTTTTTACAACCCTTGCTAGCCACAAATTGTGCCGCATGCGCAGAGCGAATACCACTGTGGCAATAAAATACGACAGTATCTACCTTAGTTAATGGTTCATATTGTGCTGGCAACATTGCCAATGGAATATGCACCGCACCTTCAATAACGCCACGTGCCACTTCATCATCGTTACGCACATCCACTAATAATAATGGTTGCGCCGCCATCATGCTCAATAAATCACCTGCTTCAATTTCGCTGTATGCGCTCATGATAATGCACCTAAATTAATCAGCCTAAATGATAACAATTAAGCACGGAAAACGCACGATAAAGTATAGGCGCGGCAGCAAAGTGTGGAGCAGGTTGATCCGCAATTGAAATGTCAGCAGTTTTCGCGGATAAATCCGCTCCTACAAAATTCAGTTGAAATATGTGAAAAATATTGAATGTGCGAGTTTATAACGGTGGGCAAATAAATAACTATTTGCATACCCTACTTGGCTGCAAAGCAAGCGCGATAAAAATTAGGCTACGTAGTAAATTGCGGCATGTGAGATTGGATATCGCTTTAAACGACAAATAAGGATTGCTGCTTATTAGAATGTATATTACATTGTATACAACGTAATATTTATGGAGAACGCAATGGAAAGTGCAGTACTTACATTAAGACTAAACTTAGATACAAAAGATAAATTAGATAAGTTAGCTTTAGCCACAAACCGAAGTAAATCATTTTTAGCCGCTGAAGCAATTAATCGCTATTTGGAAATTGAAGCTTGGCAAATTAGTGAAATTGAGCTGGCATTGGTAGAAGCAGATGCTGGGGATTTTGCAAGTGATGCTCAAGTAACGATGTTGGCAACGAAGTATGCAAGTTAGGTGGCTTACACGTGCGCTACAAAACTTAGATGCTGAAGCCGCTTACATCGCACAACAAAATCCAAAAGCCGCAAATGAATTTGTGTCACATGTTTTTAAGTCGGTACAACAGTTAGGCTATCAGCCAAGTATTGGTCGCGCTGGGCGAGTGTTTGGCACAAGAGAATTAGTCATTACGCATTACCCTTACATCGTGCCTTACCGCATCAAAGATGATGCGGTGGAAGTGTTACGTGTGTTTCATACATCGCGCAAATGGCCTATTCAGTTCTAACCTACAATTAAATCACAATAAAACCCATTAAGCCAATAGCACCAATCGCTGCTGTTGCGCCACTTAAACCTTTAACGCCGGGCAAAGCAACAATCCATATATTGCAAACGCAAAAGGATCGCGCAACTACGGCGTTGAAAACTGAGAAGCAATCACAGCAGCGCACAAAAGCAATTACAGGTTTGCAAAATGCACAGAAGACATTATCTAAAGTTAGGCTGAGTTAACTGCGTGTTATTGACGTGTCGTGTAAAACGACATCTTTATAAGCAACGACCATAAAACTAGATGGCTAATTGTGCGTAATGCGATTTAAATTTTAATTGCTTAGGTTCTGTTTAGAGGGAAAGAGTTGGCTTTGTTAGCATCTATTTTATTAATGAAAAATACTTGAGCCAGCCTTGAATCTTCTAATGTGTTACCAAAAAAATGATTGGCCGCATGAAATATATCACCTTCAAATAGAATTAGCGTGTTGTAAACATTATTGACTCTCACCACCTCATCAAACATGCTGTGATACTCAGTATCCATTACCAACTGACCAGCTTTAAAGCGCTTAA
>CANFZA010000091.1 GCA_947451235.1 Methylophilaceae bacterium
AGCAAAGAAACTATTACCGAGCCAATTATCACTTTGCGCGTAACTGCGCACTGCGAAAACAACGTGAGTCGCGACTATGTTTTATTGCTAGATCCTGCACCGCTAATTAGCATGGAGGGTGAATCTAACAATATTGCTGACCAAGATAAAATACAGCTTAAAAAATCAGAGGCTCCCATAGCCAACCAAAAGCTAGTCAGCAAGAAAAGGACAGACACTGATTTGGCGGTAGATAAAACCAGCCCTATAAGCACTTCAGCACAAATTTTAGCTAAACCAAATAACCGCAGTCGAAAAGCTAAAAAAGTATTGAACGAAACGTCTTCGGTTGATGAAAAATTAATCGTCGCCTACACAGGTAAACCGCAGTCGACGCCTCCTGAACTTAACGACAAGTCCACGGAGAATAAAAACAAGCCGCTAAACACTGTCATTGCTAAACCGGCAGCAAACAAAGCTGATAGTGATAAACCTTATCTAGTTATTTCTGGTAACAATGACAGCGCTACTGCTGGCGCTAACAAGCCCAGCTTATCGCTAAGACTAGAAACACAACTTGATATGAACCGAGTCGAAGCCGCACCAGTGCCACCAAGTGCTGAAGACGCCTTAGATGAAGCAACAGTCATAGCCAATCGTATGGCCTACCTAGAAAAGCAAATTACCAGCCTACAAACTCAAAATTCGCAACTTGTGACAGACGCAGAAAAATCTAAAAACGAAAGCTTTGGTTTTGCTAGCCTTCTATCTAAATGGAGCGATTATTTATTAGCCGGGCTTGGGATTGCTATAGGGCTGATTGCAGCGCTATGGCTAAGTCGCAAAATTGCATCTAAACGCTTAGATAAAGAACAAGCAAACTGGTTTGATACCGACACAGCAGACCTAAGTTCTGAAGCAACCACGCTTACTGAACAAGAGAGCATGCCCGTAAAGCAGCCAACAATGTTTGGCAATGACCATCATCAAATATCTGAGCAGAGCCAGCAATCAGAATCTGCTAACAAGCATATCATTACCGAGGAAAGTAATGATGAACATGAAAGCATTTTAGAGAATGCCGAAGTCTTTATCGCTCACGATCGCCCTGCCTTGGCTATACAGTTACTGCAAAATTATTTAACCGACGTTCCGGCAGAATCTCCAGCAATCTGGCTAAAACTGCTGAGTCTTTTAGCGACAGAAGGTGACGAGTCAGAATACGATTCCACCGTTTTAGAGTGCAAGAAATTCTTCAACATTAAAATGCCAAGCTATGCTGGCGCAGCAATCTTAGACACTTCATCGCTTGAAGAATACCCGCATATTATTGCTAGATTAGAAGGCGTTTGGGGCTCACAGTTTGCACTTGGGTTTTTAAATGATTTAATTTACAACAAAAAATCACAGCCTAGAGAAGGTTTTGAGCGCAATACTTTTGATGAATTATTTTTCTTGAAACAGATTTCAGCGTACCTTAACCCTACGAGCGACACTTCGCATGAGCATAGCTTTTATCATGCCGATGAAATGCATCCCATGTTTGAAAAAACCAGCTTAAATGAAGCCACCATCGTTGACTCAATCCCATCAACCCAGCATGAAACAAGCTCTGAGCTAACGCCAATTAATAATGAACTAGAATTTGAACATACGGATAATAGCGCTCATACGACAGATACTGACAGTAATATCAGCAGTTTTGAATCAATGATCGCAATTCCGTTAGATATTCCTCATGAAGAAATTGTTGTTCAAGCTGAGTCGACACCATCGACTGAAATGCTTTTAAATTCTGAAAAAACATTATCGTTGCACGAAGGGCTTGATTTCTCTGCGACTGAATTATCAACATCATTAACAATGGATGAGAAAGCATCGAAACCATCAAACAGCCAGTTTAATGCGGACGAAATTGATTTTTCTTCTCCCATTGACGAGATTGATTTTGATTCTGTACCGGTGATAAATTTACTGGATGAAGAAATGACTGTTAAAAGTGAGCCGTTTAGCGTGATTGAATCTGAAAAAAATCTTGAGCAGGCCATATTCGAAAACAAACCAGCGGCTAAATCTAAGTCAAAAAAACAAACACAGAAGAATATGATTGAGTGGGACGTTCCGACTAAAATTTCTGCAGACGATGCGAAATAAAGTCACCGCTAAATTCACAGTGGCGTTATTAATCGCAAAGCGAGTTATTTAACCCATCAAGTACTGGGTTATTAACCCAGCAAATACACTGAAACCAAACCAGTTATTTCCTAAAAATGCTTTGAAACAATTCGTTTTCTCGCGCCCGCGTATCAAAAAATAATGCGTACTTGCAACACCAGCAGCAGCAACTAAGCCCAGATAATAAGCTGGATGCATGACTAGAGCTCTGCCGACTATCACTAAAAAAAGTAGCGTAAATCCATAACAAACCATAATGGCAGCTACATCGAATCGACCAAAAGTAATGGCTGATGATTTTATGCCAATCTTTAAATCATCTTCACGGTCCACCATTGCATACTCGGTATCATAAGCAATCGCCCAAGTAATATTAGCCAACAGTAACAACCAAGCAATAGGCGGCACGTAGCCCAAAATTGCAGCAAAGGCCATAGGAATTCCCCAACCGAAGGCAATCCCTAAATATGCTTGTGGAACGGCAAAAAATCGCTTCGTTAGCGGATAAGTCATGGCTAAAACTAGCCCCACTAGCGACAATTTAATGGTGAGCATATTTAGCATACAAACCAAGCCAAATGCCATTACACTCAGCACCGCAGCCAGTATATAAGCTTCTTTTTTACTGACTTCATTGCTCACTAAGGGCCGTTGTTGCGTGCGTACGACTAAACCATCATATTTACTATCTGCTATGTCGTTCATCACACAACCGGCGCTACGCATTAACACGGTGCCGGTGACAAATATCAGGGTGATTATCCAGTCAGGTTTACCTTGGCCCGCAATCATCAACGCCCACAATGTGGGCCAAAGTAACAATAAGATGCCTATGGGTTTATCTAATCGCATTAGACGTTCGTAGGCATTTATTTTGGGGATAATTTCTTTTATGGTCATTTTTAGCTTGTTCGGCTGATCATTTATTTAACAGTAATGTTGACGAGTAATTGCGGTAAAAATACCTCTGTGACCATAATATTAGCGCGATTCAATCTAAAAATAGAACGTCGCGCCCATAAATAATTGGGCTTTTGATGCACAGGCTTTTCTTGAGTTGGTGTTTGCGTTGTTGTTTGTATTGAATGTTGCGCTAAACATTTCATGGCATGTTGGTAAAGTGTGTGGTTAGCACTTAACTTTTTATAACTTAAAGGTGTGCGCTGTACTTTTGGATTTGCAAATAAAGTAGCGCCTAGCGGTTTGCTACCTAACCGGCCAAGTCTATGCCATGCGCCTCGCAAACTAGCGCTTGGCAAAACGCTATGGGCAAACACCACCGCTTGATTATCACCCATCAGTAACACCTCGCGGATCAACGCGGCTTTATAACTTTGGCTGTGCAATAAAGCCGCTTCATCTACAATCGGCTTGGCGTATTTCACTGCAACCGCTTGCACAGAAAAATTAGCATAGCGTTGCTGTAAGCGTTTGGTTAGCGAGCCTTTATCGACCAGCCAATCATCATACAAATAGCTCGCAATTGGCTTGTTGAGCCAACGGCTTCTTACTTTAGATAAGTTTTTATGCGTTTTCAAGGGATGAATTATCTCACAAAGCAGGATTTGTCATTGCTAGCTGAGTACTTCGCTAGGATGTTTGTGAAACATACGGCTTAAATAATACTAAGGACAATCAAACCTTCACCAAGTCACCCGCGCTACCCATCCACCGCGCCAAATGCAGTTCTGATTCAAGGGGATGGTCTTTTAATAATCTTTCGGCTTGCGACTTTGCATTTTCTAACAATGCCGCATCACGGTTTAAATCGGCGATTTTCAACATAGGCACGCCGCTTTGCCGCACGCCTAAGAATTCACCGGGGCCGCGTAAATCCAGATCAGCCTGCGCAATAGCAAAACCATCGCTACTTTCATAAATCACTTTCAATCGCGCGCGAGCCGTTTCAGAAAGTTTGTTTTGATATAACAGTATACAAGTGCTTTTTGCCGCGCCTCGGCCCACGCGACCGCGTAATTGATGCAACTGACTCAAACCCATACGTTCGGCGTGCTCAATGACCATTAAACTCGCGTTAGGCACGTCTACGCCGACTTCTATCACCGTGGTGGCCACTAGCAGATGTAAATCGGCCGCGCTAAACGCCGCCATCACCGCCTGCTTTTCTGCAGCCTTCATACGACCATGCACTAAACCGATATTTAATTCAGGGAATTCATTTTGCATCAAAACATACGTGTCATTCGCCGTTGCTAGTTGCAGCGCTTCAGATTCTTCAATCAGCGGGCATACCCAATAGGCTTGATTGCCTTGCGCGCAAGATTCACGCACCCGTTGCAAAATTTCGTCGCGCCGCGTGTCCGACACTAATTTAGTCACAATCGGCGTGCGTCCGGGCGGCAATTCATCGATTACAGAAACATCCAAATCTGCGTAATAACTCATGGATAAGGTGCGTGGAATGGGCGTGGCAGTCATCATGAGCTGATGCGGTTCAGGCTGGCCTTTTTGGCGCAAGGCCAAGCGCTGTTGCACGCCAAAGCGGTGTTGCTCATCAATAATCGCCAAGCCTAAATTTTTGAATTGCACTGCTTCTTGAAATAAAGCATGCGTGCCGATCACCAATTGCGCACTACCATTCGCCATAGATTCTAATGAAGCAGTTCGATCTTTTTTAGATTGACTACCGGTGAGCCAAGCAATTTGAATATTTAGCGGCGTTAGCCAACCCAGCATTTTTCGATAATGTTGCTCGGCCAAAATTTCGGTTGGCGCCATTAACGCTACTTGCCAACCACTTTCTATACTTTGCAGTGCTGCCATGCAGGCGACTATCGTTTTACCACTGCCAACATCGCCTTGTAATAAGCGTTGCATTGGGTGCGGCTGGGTTAAATCGCGCTCAATTTCTACGGCCACTTTTTGCTGTGCCTGCGTTAAGGCAAAAGGCAGACTTTTAAGCAAGCCAGTCACTAATTTTTTGGAAGGTTTAAATTGCGGCGCATCTACACTACGACGGCGTGCGTAGTGCTTGCGCATAGAAAGCTGTTGCGCGAGCAGTTCGTCAAAGGCCAAGCGTTGCCAGCCTGGCGTCATTTTCTCTTCTAGCGCATGTAAATCAGTGTCTGGTGGCGGATTGTGCAAATCTCGCAAACTGTCGGCAAAACTTGGGAAACTAAACGGTTGGTAAACGCTAGCGGGTAAGGTTTCATTCAGCGCGTTCTGCTTTAATGCAAGCGCAATAGCTTTACGTAGATTGCCTTGCGTAAGCCCTGCAACGGAAGGGTAAACCGGTGTTAATGTTTCGGCCACCAAGGTTTTTTCACCCACCGCTTTACAAGTTGGATGCACAATTTCGTAACCAAAATAGCCGCTACGTATTTCGCCATAAACACGTAATTGTTTACCCACTTTAAGCGCCGCAATTTGGCTAGGGTAAAAATGCAAAAAACGCAAAGTGAGCTGGCCACTTGCGTCTTCTAATCTGGCGATTAACGCTTTTCGAGGCTTGTAAGTCACCTCCACATGCACAATTTCGCCTTCTACCTGCGAGGCTTCACCAGTGCGTAAATCTCGCACTGCGGTAATGTGCGTTTCATCAATGTAGCGCAGTGGCAGGTGTAGCAATAAGCCTTGAATGTTGTGAATACCCAGCTTGCTTAAGTTGGCGACTAGCGGCTTGCTGAAGGATTTTATTTCGGTGAGCAGCGTCATGCTAGTTAATGGCTTTTCAGCCAGGCTATCACTTGCGCTGCATTTTCATTTGGTGGGAAAACAGGATAGAAAACTTTTTGGATAATACTTTGCTCTGCAATAATTGTTAGCCGCTTATAAAGCAAGAGTTCCGCCACTTCAAATACTGGAAAATTCAAAGTATTTTTTAATTGAAAATCACTGTCGCTCAATAAATCAAAGGGCAAGTGCAGTCGATTTTTGAGCTCTAATTGGTAATCGCTGGTTTGTGAACTTAGTCCGTAAACCATCGTATTTAATTGCAGCAACTCATCATGATGATTAGCAAAGTCGCATGCCTGTGGAGTACATCCTCTTGCCCCTGGAATTTCATCCCAACCTTCTGGCAAAGCGATTTCAGGCCTGCCAGTAAGCGGATAAACATAAATAACCAGTTTATTTTGAATGGCAGCCAAATTAACCGCAGCACCATTTGTTGACGCTAACATGATAGATGGCAAGCGCATACCTTCTAAATGTGCGGCCATGCCGTCATCAATCGGAACCGGCAAGCCTTCAGGTAACACATTTAACGGCCTAATCATGCAACACTATTGCGCAGACTTTTTAGTAGCCGCAGAAATATTACCTTTGCTACGATTAATCCTCACTACATCGGGAATCTTACGTAAGCTTCGCATCAAATCAGCCAAATGTATGCGGTTTTTAACTTGCACGGTAAAGTACAGATTCGCATAAGCGCTACCGTCTGCTTCTTCCACGCTCACGTTGTCGATATTAGAGCCAGCATCGGCAATGCCAGAGGCAATTTGAGCGAGCATGCCAGGCTTATTAGCTACCGTCAGATTTAGATTGGTTTTAAACAACTTCTCGCTATCTGGCTCCCACTCTACATCTAGCCATTTATCTGGGTCTAGCTTGAATTTACTCACGCTGGTGCAATCATGCGTGTGTATCACTAGCCCTTTGTCTTTATTGATAAAGCCTAAAATCGGGTCGCCAGGAATCGGTCGGCAACATTGGGCAAATTGTACGGCCATGCCTTCGGTGCCGTGAATGGTAATGGTATCCAAAGACTTGGCTGGCAACTTAGTATGTTTTTCTAGGTTTTCATCGGTCATGGCTAACAACTGGTGCGCCACCATCACGTTTTGACGTTTGCCCAAGCCTATGTCGGTCAAAATTTCAGATTTCTTTTTAAGTCCGTAATCGCGTATTAGCTTTTGCCAATGCACATCAGTAATTTGGTTGGGTTCTATATGCAAAGCGCGTAAGGCTTTATTGAGTAAACGCTCACCCAAATGACCAGATTCAGTGGATTGCTGTGATTTTAAAAAGTGGCGAATATGTGCGCGCGCCCTACCCGTGACCACATAATTGAGCCACGCTGGATTAGGTTTTGCCAGTGCGCCAGTGATAATTTCCACATGGTCACCGTTATGCAGCTCGGTACGTAGCGGCGCTAAATCTTGATTAATACGCACCGCAACACAGGAATTACCTACATCAGAATGCACCGCATAAGCAAAATCAACGGCGGTAGCGCCCTTAGGCAAGGCCAAAATTTTACCTTTTGGCGTAAATACATACACTTCATCAGGGAACAGATCAATTTTAAGATGCTCAAGGAAGTCGAGTGAATCTGCGCTTTCACTTTGAATTTCTAACAAGCGTTGCAACCATTGATGGGTTTGCTGTTGCAAGGCGGTTAATTGGGCATCGCTAGATTTATACAGCCAATGTGCCGCCACACCAGCATCAGCAATATTGTGCATTTCAGCACTGCGAATTTGCACCTCAATTGGCGTACCAAAGGGGCCAAACAAAGTGGTATGCAAAGATTGATAGCCATTGGCTTTCGGAATCGCAATATAGTCTTTGAATTTACTAGGAATCGGCTTGTAAAGGCCATGCAAAGCGCCCAAGGCCACGTAGCAACTGGTTAAATCTTTAACCACCACTCTAAAGCCATAAATATCGTAAATTTGTGAAAATGCCGTCGTTTTACCCGACATTTTTTTGTAAATACTGTAAAGATGCTTTTCGCGGCCAGAAACTTCTGCTTCAACGTTCTGGCTTTTTAATTGCTGCTTGATTGAATCTAGAATCTTGCTGACGACTTCTTTACGATTACCGCGCGCTGCTTTAACTGCTTTTGAAATCGCGTTATAGCGCATGGGATAAAGATATTTAAAACTTAAATCTTCCAGCTCTTGATAAATGGCATTGAGGCCTAGACGATTGGCAATGGGCGCGTAAATATCTAAGGTTTCTTTAGCAATCAGCCTTTGCTTTTCAGGCTTCATGGCCTCTAAAGTTTGCATATTATGCAAACGGTCGGCCAATTTAACCAAAATCACTCGCACATCTTGCGACATGGCTAACAGCATTTTTCTAAAATTTTCAGCCTGCGCTTGGCTGGCGCTTTGAAACTCGATTTTATCTAGCTTGGTAACGCCATCAACCAACTCTGCTACTTGTTGGCCAAACATGTCTTTAATATCACTCGCGGTGATAGGCGTGTCTTCAACGACATCATGCAATAAAGCCGCCAAAATGGTCGGCATATCCATGTGCAGTTCGGCCAAAATACACGCCACAGACACAGGATGAATAATGTACGGTTCGCCAGTTTTACGCACCACGCCATCATGCGCTTTAAAAGCATAGCGATAGCCCTCCCAAATCAGGTCAATATCATTTGGTTTTAAATACTGTTTAAGGCGTAATGTTAAGGCAGAATCCTCGCTGTCCGCAGGCAGCAAGGGAGCCAAAGCTAGCTTTTCAAAACTTGGCTTTTCATGGCCTAGCTTAGTTGAGCTAGGCTTGTTTGTGCTTAGCGCTGTAGTTCCTGACGTTGCAGTTTCTAGCGTTGCTGTACCCAGCGTTGTTAAACTAGGTTTGGGTAGTTCCTCTGGCGCTTGCGTTGCGGTATTGGACATGAAGTTTTCACTGCTAGATATTTAGTAACGGTTACTTATTCGATAGCGCTTAAATGAATCTATTGAACTTAAACGCGTTTTAAAATTTCGACACCAATTTTGCCGGCAGCAATTTCACGTAAAGCCAGCACCGTTGTTTTATCGCGCAAACCTGCAGTGTTCACTTGTGGCTCTGCACCGTTATGTAGTTGGCGCGCACGATAGGCAGCTACTAAAGTTAATTCAAAGCGGTTTGGGATTTTGTCTAAGCAATCATCTACTGTAATACGTGCCATGATGGTGTTTCCTATTGATTTGTTAAGTATTAAATTGAATATTAGTTATGTGAGCGCTTTAATCAAGCTGGCATAACGCTGCAACTGAACGGTAATTGCCAGCCGCTGTGTGCGAATAATTGCGCTAATGTCTTGTAGCGCATCATTAAAATCATCATTGATTGTAACATAATCGAACTCACTCACATGCGCCATTTCAGCACGCGCTGCAGCAACGCGTTTAGCAATGGTCTCAGCGCTGTCTTGACCGCGGCCGTTGAGCCTTTGCTCTAAAGTCTCAACAGATGGAGGCAACACAAAAATACTAATCGCCTGTGGGTACAATTTACGCACTTGCGCAGCGCCTTGCCAATCAATTTCTAAGATCACATCAAAACCAGCTTTTAGTGGCGCTTCTACCGCAGATTGCGAAGTACCATAACGCGCGCCATGCACCTCTGC
>CANFZA010000092.1 GCA_947451235.1 Methylophilaceae bacterium
CCACACCGCATGTTCTTTTTGGGAGGTGGTGTCCAGTCTATATTAACCATGGCATGGTGGTTAGCAGATCTAACTGGTCGCTATGGCGGTTTATACCCAGCAATTATATGGACGATACCGCAGACCGATGCACATGCTTTTTTGATGATATATGGTTTTTTTCCATTTTTCATATTCGGCTTTTTAATGACTACTTTTCCACGCTGGATGAATGGCGAAGAAGTAGAACGACGCGCTTATGTACCGGCATTTTTATTGCTAGCTTCAGGGTCTATATTATTTTACGCAGGGCTAATGTTAAGTTTTGTACTATTAAGATTGGCGCTAGTGCTATTTCTAGCCGGTTGGGGCATGGGACTTTACGCACTATTACGCGTCTATTTACGCGCCAAACACCCAGACAAGCGCCATGCAGCCATCACTTCAGTGGTGCTTGGCTTTGGCTGGCTATTACTTGCTGGGTTTGTGATTAATGAAATACATTTAGTTGCCATCGCCAAGGTTGGTGGCATTTGGCTAATTCTGCTGCCAGTATTCTTTGCCGTCAGTCACCGTATGATTCCATTTTTCTCAGCTAATGCTATTCCACAATACAAAATAGTACGGCCCAATTGGGTGCTGGCGCTAATCCCAAGCTTTGCCCTTATTCACGGAATATTTGAACTCACAGGATTACAGGCTTGGACTTGGTTGGTAGATTTACCCATGGCAGCCAGCGCATTTTATTTATCGCGCGCATGGCGCCTGCGTGAAAGCCTAGCAATTCCTATTCTAGGCATGTTGCACATTGGATTTGCTTGGCTAAGTATCGCATTGCTACTTTATTCCATTCAAAGTTTAGCCTTACTTACTACCGGGCAAATAATCCTAGCGAAAGCGCCTTTACATGCACTAACCATAGGCTATTTCACATCACTACTGATCGCCATGGCGACACGCGTAACGCTAGGCCATTCTGGCAGAACGCTAAAAGCAAGCCGTTTAATCTGGGGCACATTTTTGGCCTTTCAATCGGTAGCAGCACTGCGCATTATTTCAGAATTACCAGGATTAGATTTTATTATGCGCAGTCACTTATACCTATGTGCCGCATTGGTTTGGTTGGCGTGCTTTAGCATTTGGTCGTATAAATTTATACCGATCTATTACGAAGATTGATTCACTATTCAATTTTAGTTAATTCATCCACATGCTTAGCGCACACAGTAATACTGGCGGGTTTACTAAAAAAACAAGAATGCTTAAATATGAATAATACTTAGAAATGAATAGCATAAAAAAAACATCAAGTTAAGTGATTAACTTGATGTTTTATAATACTTTAAGTTTACATTGTCAAAGTAACGATGACTTCAAAAAAACAGTAAAAGTATGTATTTCTGGACTATTTTATTTGTACTATTTTGTAGGAAACACTAATAAAACTGTGTTAAAACAAGCTGACAAACTAGTAGTTTAAACCGAACTATCTATTGTTAAAAAAAGCAATATTCATCGCTCTATCATTCACAAATGTAATTTCAGTTTCTTTGTAAGTATGTTTAGGATCGTAATTAACAATATTTTTGTAATACCACATTTCAACAGTTACTCGTTTTGAGTTCTTTTCGTCTGCTCCAACTTTACCTAAAAATCCAGATGCACCTTCAGGTTTAACTGATAATTCTTTTTTAACTGGTGCGCCTAATTTATCTGTAATTATTTTTTTTGATTTACCGCTAAAGGCTGTTAAAAACTGATCTTCTGTATAAGATTTTTTATTTAAAGGAGCCGCATTAACATGAGTAAATGCACTTGTTAAAAGGATTGCTGTAGTTAAAGCTAGACCCAACTTTTGCATAGATTTTTTCATAGATTTTTTCATAGATTTTTTTATAGTCACGTTCATAGTAAATTGCATTATATTAAGATCTCCTGACAACTGGTTGATTATCTCATTTTACTCAAAATTAGCATACTGCATAAGATTCTAAACAACGTGTTTATATTAAATTCGGCTGACACATCGTTCACAATAATTGTGCAAACAGTTATTTAATCCACTGTTATTTTAAGCCCATCATAGCCAACATAGACATTTTTTGGTAATTGCGCACTTAAAGCCGCATATTCAAGCTCATGCGTCATGTGTATCAAATAAGTTGCTTCAGCATTTATTCGACTGGCGTATTGCAAACTTTGTTCCAAATTAATATGCGTATAGTGCGATGTGTAGCGTAAACAATCTAACAATAGTAATTTTAAGCCAGTTAATAAAGCTAGTGAATTTTCAGGAATCACTGAAACATCGGTTAAATAGGCAATATCCCCGATACGGTAACCAAAGATTTCACCATTGCCATGCAGTAATGGAATAGGCGTGATTAGTTGATTAAAAAGGCTAAAAGGCTCTTCTACTGGATTTATTTTAAGAACCGGTAAATCCCAAAAATTGCTAGCCTCACGTAAGGTGTAGCCAAACTTTTCTTTTATATGCGCCATCGCTTCGGCACTGCCATAGAGCGGAATTTGGCTGCGTTGTAGCTGGCAAAAGCCGCGCAAATCATCTATGCCGTGCAAATGGTCTGCGTGGGTATGCGTGTAGAGCACGGCATCAATATGCGTGAGCCCTTCTCTTAATGATTGATTGCGTAAATCTGGGCCTGTGTCGATTAAGATGATTTTGCCGTTATCTAGCTCAATTAAGCTAGAACAACGCGTTCGGTTATTACGTGCATCGCTAGAGCTGCAAGTATCGCATTTACAGCCTAGCATGGGCGTTCCAGCGCTGGAGCCTACGCCTAACATTGTTAATTGCATGTCGTGCCTTAAGTCACGCCTGGATTAGTGGCCTGATTTGTTTTAGTTAATGTCGTGTAAAAAATTTATGCAACCGCGTGTTTAAATAATCTAAAGAAATTTTCTGTGGTGGCCGCAGAAACTTCTTCAAAAGAAATACCGCGTAATTTTGCGATTTCTTCAGCCACGTGTTTGACATAGCTAGGCTGATTAGTTTTACCACGGTACGGAATGGGTGCTAAATAAGGTGAATCGGTTTCAACCAGCATTCTGTTAAGCGGCACATGTGTGGCTACGTCTTTAATGGTTAGCGCATTTTTAAACGTAACAATGCCAGAAAATGAGATGTAAAAACCAAGCGCTATTGCTTGCATGGCAATCTCTAGGTTTTCAGTAAAACAATGCATGACGCCGCCCACTAGTTGAGCATTTTCTTCACGCATAATGCGTATAGTATCTTCAGCTGAGTTGCGGGTATGAATCACTAAAGGCTTACCACAGGCAATGGCGGCACGAATATGCGTGCGAAAGCGAGTCCGCTGCCATTCTAAATCACCAGTCAGCCTAAAATAATCTAAGCCAGTTTCACCTATAGCAATAATTTTAGGGTGATTAGCCAGCGCTAATAAGCCTTCGACCGTTGGCTCTTCGATATTTTCATAATCTGGATGCACGCCTACAGAAGCGTAAAAATTATCATTATTTTCCGCAAGCGCTAACACTTGTGGAAAGTCTGGCAGCGTGACAGAAATACATAGCGCATGCCCTACTTCGTTATCTTGCATGGCCTGCTTAATAGCGGGTAAGTTTTCTAAAAGTTCTGGGAAATTAAGGTGGCAATGAGAATCAACGAGCATAGTGGGTCTTAAATAATAGTTAAAAATTACATAGTGTGTGTAGGGCGAGAAGATTTTAGTGCACTTCCAAGCAAGCCTTCAATCTTATTACGCGCTTCTAAACCACCATCTTTCTCACTAAATTGTACGCCTATGCCCTGCGGCCTATTCGCTTGAGATGACGGTGAAACCCATACGACCTGGCCCACTACTTTTAATTTCATGGGATCGTCAATTAGACTTAAAAGCATAAAGACTTCTTCACCGATATTAAATGGTTTATTGGTTGGAATAAACAACCCCCCCCCTTTTAAAAACGGCATGTAAGCCGCATAAAGTGCCGCTTTTTCTTTAATGGCAAGCGAAAGTACACCCGGTTTAGGCGCACCAGTATTTTTAATATCGTCTTGTGTATCATCAGCCATATTTTTCTCTATTGCTTGAAATATATTACAATCTAAAGGGTCAATATTAACTTGTTATTAGGATTGAAAAATCTTACGATTGAAAAACTCTAGTGTATTCAAGGAGTAAGCTTTCCATTTGCAAGTCATGATTCAAAGGATGCAAAGCCAACTTACGCAATTCATCAGTTTTTCTTTGCAAATCAAACAGGCGGCTCAAGTTTACCTTTTCGGCTAACCCTTGCAAAGCGCTTGTGTGTTGCAAGTGGTAGCGCGTTTGCTTGCCTAATTTCATTGCGGCAAGATCGTAAATCCATTTTTGCAGTGCAACTACACCCACTTCAACAGAATTTGCAATAAAAGCTGGCGCAGCAACATTGGGTTCAAGTTTACGACCTAAGGCAAGCATACGCCATATTTCCGTCAGTAAAGTAAATTGTAGTTGCTCATTAAACACCTTAATAGGTGAGCCTTCCAAATAGGCTAGCTGCTGCTTTGCATTGGCCACACCCTGCTCGCTCAACCAAGCCAACGCTTGAGATTCGTCCGGTATAGGCATACTAACTTTTTGGCAACGGCTAATAATGGTCGGCAGTAAACGTTGTAACTGGTGTACGACTAAGATGAAGACAACGCCTGTTGCAGGCTCTTCTAACATTTTCAACAGTGCATTAGCCGAGGCCAAATTAAGCGCTTCGGCAGGATGAATAAGCACAATACGCAAACCGTTGCTGCGATGGCTAGATAAACTTAGAAAACCACTTAAATCACGTATTTGTGCTACAGATATTTGTGTTTTCTTTTTGGTTTTTTTTGTGCTAACAACTTCATCGTCCGCTTCAACTTCTTGCTCTGGACTTAGTAGCCGAAAGTCTGGATGGCTATTGTCATTAAACCAGTTACAACTTGAGCATACACCGCACGCCTGACCATGTTGACCTCGGTTAGCACATAACAGCGCTTGGCTAAACACGCGGGCAAAGTCATATTTACCTATGCCAGTACGGCCGTGTAGCAATAGTGCATGCGGCATTCTTTGGCTATCTTTATTAAGATGCTGCCAAACTTGCGCTTGCCAAGGGTAAATATTTGCAATGCTATTCATTTGATAATTTACTTGATATATTACTATTTTTTAATAAGTAAATCATAAGGTTGATAGAATTTCTTCAACTGACTTCTTAACTTCTTCTAGTGTTCTACTAGCATCAATCACCCTAAATCTAGCAGGATTTTGTTGCGCTCTAAGCAAGTAAGCCTGACGAATACGTGTAAAAAATGCTGCATCCTCACGCTCAAACTTATCAGGAGAACGTGCACCGGCCAAGCGCTGTATACTCACTTCAACAGGCACATCAAATAACAACGTAAGGTCTGGCTGTAATTCAGCTTGCACCCACTGTTCTAACAATTCGACTTTAGCTGCTGATACGCCTTTAGCGCCACTTTGGTAAGCATAGGTAGCATCGGTAAATCTATCTGAAAGCACATAAGCGCCTCTTGCCAAGGCTGGCGCAATCACAGTTGCTATATGTTCACGTCTAGCGGCAAACATCAGCAGCGTTTCAGTTTCCGCATGCATATCTTCATGTAACAAAAGCTCACGCAACTTTTCACCTAGCACAGTTCCGCCGGGCTCACGGGTTGAAACCACTTCTCTGCCACGTGCTTGCAACGCTGCAATAATGGTTGGAATATGCGTGCTTTTGCCAGCGCCATCCATGCCTTCTAGAGTGATAAATTTAGCCATTGTCATTATTCTTATCTTTATTTTTTAACTTTAAAATTTTAGTTTTAATTTGGTTTTTATTTTTTCAACTGGTACTTAACCACCGCACGATTATGCGCTTCTAAATTATCAGAAAATGCATGGCTACCATCGCCCTTACCAACAAAATAGAGCGCCTTTGTATGCTCAGGATGTAGCACAGCATCGATAGCAGCGGCGCCAGGCATAGCAATCGGACTAGGTGGCAAGCCATCTCGCGTATATGTGTTGTAAGGCGTATCCTTGAGTAAATCTTTCTTACGAATATTGCCATTGTACTGTGCGCCCATGCCGTAGATTACAGTAGGATCAGTTTGCAGACGCATACCAAGGCGTAATCGATTAATGAACACGCCAGCAATCATAGGTCGCTCACTTGGTTTGCCGGTTTCTTTTTCAACAATAGACGCCATAATTAAAGCTTGATAACTATTTTTATAGGGCAAATCTTCATCGCGGGTAGCCCAAGCTTTAGCTAATTTAATTTGCATCGCATCGTAGCTACGTTTCAACATGACGGTATCTGCGGTATTGCGATCAAAATAGAAGGTATCAGGGAAAAATAAGCCTTCTGCCACGCTATATTCAGAGCCTAAAAGCTTTAATATTTCAGCTTCAGATAATCCTGTAATTGTTTGTTTTACAGCATCATTATTGCTTAACTTCTCACGCATTTGTGCAAAAGTACGGCCTTCAATAAAGGTCACACCACCTTGCGTCGTTTTGCCATGATTTAATGAAAGTAATAACTGATAAGGAGAAACATTTTTGTTCAGCGTGTAACTTCCTGCCTGTAAAAACGATTCTTTATGCAGCAGTTTTGCAATTAAAATAAAGCGCCACGGCTCTTTTAAAACACCTTGCGCTACGAGTTGATTAGCAATATTTTTTAAGCCACTTTTTGGTTGAATCTCAATTTCTTGGCTACTAGGACGTAGCTTTAAAGGTGATATTGCATAAAATACTAGCCATCCACCCAGTAAAATTCCCGCTAATAAACTCAATATTAGCCATTTTTTTATACTTCTCATCATAACTTAAGCGCGCTTCTAATCGTTTTAGCCAAATGTTGTTTCGACATGATTACTTCACCAATTTGACTCACTTGAAAAGCGCCGTACAAGCTATTACATATCACCACTTCATCTGCTTTGAGAAGCGCTTCAAGGGTTAAATGGCTGACAACCATGCTTAAACCAAGCACATCGGCCAAACCTAGAATATGCTGCCTAGTAATACCCGCCACACCGCACAAACTAAGATCAGGTGTAATTAAAGTATCGCCAAAACGTACAAACACATTACTCATCGTACACTCAATTACATTGCCTAGCTGATCTAGCAATAAGCCATCAAAAATATGCTCATCATGCCATTCCATGCGCGCCATCACATTTTCTAGGCGATTTAAATGTTTAATACCAGCAAGTTTAGGCTGATGCGCTAAGCGTATATCGCACACATGTAGATTTACGCCATTCACAATGTGATTCACTGAATATTGTGGCATTGGTGATTTAATCACCACGCGCATAGGTGTTGTTACTGCTGGCGGTGCGTAACCACGTGCGCCCTCGCCTCGAGTAATGACTATTTTGGCTACGGCAATTTCATCGATGGCAAACAATTGCTGCAAATCACTTATAAGTAGCTCTGCACTTGGGCAAACAATACCAATGGCAGCACAATCTGCGACTAATTTTTGGTAATGAAAGGGCCAGTGATCTGGCAAACTATTACGCATTAACATGGTACGAAAAATACCGTCGCCATAAGCAAAACCGCGATCGATAGGCGATATTGCCTGATCAAAACTGCCATTCACTAGATATGTATTAAATCGATTCATAAGCCTTAATTAAACCATAGCCTAGCTTAATAAACTAGCTGAAATGCAAAAGCCTGCGTAGGTAAATACGCAGGCTTTTTGACTGTTTAAGAAAAATAAAGTTTATAGCTTTAAGTTAGCTTATTTAGGTTACTACCTATGCAATAAGCTCAATTTTGGAGCTAAATCTTTAAAGGCTATATTTTCTTAAACACTAAACTACCGTTAGTGCCGCCAAACCCAAAATTGTTTTTTAAAGCATATTCAATTTTCATATCACGTGCGGTATTGGCACAAAAGTCCAAATCACATTCTGGATCTTGGTTGAATATATTAATGGTAGGCGGTGAAACTTGGTTATAAATAGAAAGTACGGTAAATACAGATTCCAAACCACCAGCACCACCTAATAAGTGACCCGTCATAGATTTAGTAGAGTTCACTACCAATTTATAAGCATGTTCACCAAAAGCCGCTTTAATGGCATTCGTTTCGTTAGAATCACCCAACGGCGTAGAAGTACCATGCGCGTTAATAAACTGCACTGCGCTTGGGTCTATGCCGGCATTATTCATGGCGTTACGCATAGATCTGCGAGGACCATCCATATTAGGTGCAGTCATGTGATAAGCATCTGCACTCATGCCGTAACCGCTTAATTCAGCATAAATTTTTGCGCCACGTTTTTTGGCATGCTCATATTCTTCAAGCACCATGACACCAGCGCCCTCGCCTATTACAAAGCCATCGCGATCTTTATCCCAAGGGCGACTTGCCGTTGCTGGGTCATCATTACGGGTTGATAACGCACGTGAAGCGGCAAAACCACCCACACTTAAACGCGTAATAGCCGCTTCTGAACCGCCTGCAATCATCATGTCTGCATCACCATATTCAATCATACGTGAGGCATCACCAATTGAATGCGTGCCTGTGGTACAAGCTGTAACAATTGCGACGTTAGGGCCTTTAAAGCCAAACATAATAGATAAATTACCGGAGATCATATTAATAATCGTGCCGGGAATAAAAAATGGTGATATTTTACGTGGGCCAGAGGCTTGATACAAAATATCGGTATCTTCAATATATTGCATGCCACCAATGCCCGAACCAATTGAAACGCCAATACGCTCTGCATTTTCTTCAGTGACAACAATGCCAGAATCTTTAACCGCTTCAATAGCCGCAACTAAGCCGTATTGAATAAATGTATCCATCCGCCTTGCTTCTTTGGCGCTAAGATAATCTTCAACGTTAAAGTCTTTCACTTCACCAGCGATGGTTGAAGCAAAGGCGCTTGTATCGAATTTAGTGATTTGTGTGATGCCAGATTTACCGGCAATAATGTTATCCCATGCAGTTTTGACCCCAATACCAACGGGTGAAACTACACCAAGACCGGTGACAACTACTCTACGTTTTGACATAAATTTGCTTTAGACATAATTTTGTCTCTTAGAATGGTTTAAGAAACGAATGGTTGAAGAAACGAAAGGTTTAAAAAAGAAGCGTTTAAGAAACGCAGTGTGAAAGTAGCCGATTTAAAAACCAGCTACTTTCATTTGAATTATTTGAGGTTAGTATTGATGTAATCAATCGCTAATTGAACTGTCGTGATTTTTTCTGCTTCTTCATCAGGAATTTCACAGTCGAATTCTTCTTCTAATGCCATTACTAGCTCAACTGTATCTAGTGAGTCAGCACCTAAATCATCTACAAAAGATGATGCATTTTTAACATC
>CANFZA010000093.1 GCA_947451235.1 Methylophilaceae bacterium
AAAGGCCAATGCCAGTGGCGCCGGAAGCGTTCACCGCGGCAATGTCTTCAGGCACTTCAATGTTGGCGAATAAATCTATATTAGTGCCATCCATGGTCACCGCTTTGGTAGATTTAATGCGTTGTAACTTTTGTTGCTCTAGTTCCCATTGTTCTTGGCGTAATTTATATTCAGCCAAAATCTCTTTTGAGGGACTGACAATGACGACGCCCAAGCCGCCATCAACAATAATCAATTCGCCATCGTTGATTAAATCACGCGCGCGTTGCAGGGCAACAATCGACGGAATATTAAGGCTGCGTGCCAAAATTGCCGTGTGCGAAGTTACACCGCCCACATCGGTAATAAAGGCTGCAAACTGGTGTTGTTTAAACTGAATCGCATCTGCCGGAGAAATGTCATGCGCAACCAAAATGAGTTTGCGTTCTTCATGCTGCGCGTTAGATTGTTGCTCGGTAGACAATTGGCTAGGGTGGCCAAGCAATACTTTGATGACGCGTTCTACCACTTGAATCACATCTTGTTTACGCTCACGCAGATACTCGTCTTCAATCTGCTCAAACTGTTCAACAATGTCGTCCATTTGTAGCTTAATCGCCCATTCGGCATTACATTGCTCATTTCTGATAATGTCTTTGGGGATTTCAGATAAAGATTTATCAGCCAGCATCATTAAATGCGTGCCGATAAAGGCGCTAATTTCAGCAGGCGCATTTTTACGCAGGCTATTATTAATATGTTCTAAGTCTTGTTTGACTGTGGCGATAGCATTGCTAAAACGCTGGACTTCATCTTCCAGTAAATGTTTAGGCAGTTGATAATGCACCACTTCTAACAATGCGTTAGAAACTAAATGGGCATGGCCAATGGCAATGCCACTAGAAACGCCTACGCCATGAATGCTAAAGCTAGTCATTTTTGCTGATACCCATAAGAATTTGCATCCAATAATGTCGATAAAACATTATTCGCCTTCACCAAAATAGTCGGCAATCAGCGCCTTTAAAGCTTCTAGCGCAGGCACTTCGTCTTCGCCATTGGCTTCTATCGTCACAATAGAGCCTTTGCCAGCGGCCAGCATCATAACGCCCATAATGCTTTTTGCATTTACACGGCGACCATTGCGTTCTATCCAAATTTCACTGGTAAATCGACTCGCAGTTTGTGTGAGTTTTGTTGAGGCGCGTGCATGTAAGCCTAATTTATTGATAATTTCTAATGGCTGACTAATCATAACGTTCACAACTTTCACGGTTGAAATGCACTACACCTTCACGCCCACCACTGACGGCTTTTTCAATCAGCGTCATCAGCGGTTCTTGTCGGTAGGTAATCGTTCTAATTAACATCGGCAAGTTAATACCAGCAATGCCTTCTACTACGCCGGGCTGTAATAATTTACCGACAATATTGCAAGGTGTAGCCCCGTACATATCGGACAGCACTAATACGCCATCGCCGCTATTTAGCGAGGCAACCAGTGTTTGCGCATTTTGTAGCAACGTATTTGGATCATCATGAATGCTGACTGCAAGACAAGCCAGTTGCTGGGGTTCTTTGCCCCAAACGTGTTTAGCGCAGTCCAGCAGGCTTTCACCCAAACTTCCATGCGCGATAATTAAAATACCGATCATTATTTTCTCAACTTTAAGTTATTTTAACGCGGGTCTTTTTTGTGAGTCGTACATAAGGCCAGCTTCAAAATTACGATTTATCATTACTACAAACTTAATTCTCTATGCCTAGTGATTACTTTTTGTTGCGCCTTAAAATATTGGCTTAATTGCTCAACAAAGTACACAGAGCGATGTTGTCCGCCAGTGCAACCAATCGCCACCGTTAAATAGCTACGATTATCTGTCACAAAGCATGGCAACCATTTTTCTACATAATTACGAATGTCTTTGAGCATTTCATGCACGCTTTCTTGGTCATTCAAAAACACTTGCACTTCGGAATCACGCCCAGTAAGTTCGCGTAAATTAGGGTCGTAATGTGGGTTAGGCAGGCAGCGTACATCGAACACAAAGTCGGCATCTAGCGGAATGCCATGTTTGAATCCAAACGAGGTGAATAGCAAGGTTAGCCCCACATGGTCGGCTGAAACAAACTCTTTTACCCAACCTCTTAGTGTATTCGCACTCAGATGACTGGTGTCTATTACATGACCTAGGCTACCTAAGTTAGCGAGTAATTCCCGCTCGTGGGCAATACTTTCCGCTAAGGTGGTGGTGTCCCTGCTTAAGGGATGTTTGCGCCTAGTTTCGCTAAATCTTTTGACTAGCGTTTCAATATTAGATTCTAAAAATAGCACCTGTGTGCTGATATTTTGGGCTTTTAATTGTGCAATATACTTTGGTAGCGTTTCAATCGCGGCGCTACGACTATCAATGCTAATGGCCACGCGGTCGTGATTGACGCCATTCACGCTTTGAGAGCGCTGGTTTTCAGATTGTAAGTGCTCGGCAATATTCGGCAACATGGTGGCCGGTAGATTGTCTATGCAATAGTAGCCACTATCTTCTAGCGCACGAAGGGCAATGCTTTTGCCTGAACCTGAAAGCCCTGTGAGAATAATAAGTTGTTTCATAACTACACTTTAACGAACTTTCATCTGGCAGGTTTATTTATTTTTCTTCATCTCACGCTGCTGGCGCTGAGTAAATTGTTTGGTTGCGTTAATGCCACGTAATAATAACATGTGGTTGCGAACAGCTACTTCTAGTAGCACAGCAATATTACGGCCAGCCGCTATAGGAATATAAACTTTAGAAAATTTCACCCCTAAGACCTCTTCATGCTGGGTTTTAATGCTTAGGCGATCTAGCAAATGTGGCGCTTGCGTATCTGCCATGGCTATATGAATAATGAGGTCAAGCGGTTTGGTTGGTTTGACTGAGTTGTCACCAAATAATGCACGAATATTCAAAATACCTAAGCCGCGGACTTCTAAAAAATCTTGCAATAAAGTCGGACAGCGACCTTCAACACGCTCAGGTGAAATACGGTAAAAATCGACAATATCATCGGCAATTAAGCGGTGGCCGCGCGAAATCAATTCTAGCGCAAGCTCACTTTTACCAATCGCAGCATCACCTTTAATGAGTACGCCAAAGCCTTGCACCTCCATAAATACACCGTGCATGCTAATAGATTCAGCCATCGCCTGTGCTAAAAAGTGGCCAAGCAAATCCATTAAAGCTGGGCTAGCCAGTGGCGAGGTAAATAAGGGCGTATTGTGCTCATCTGCTGCGGCAGTGAGTGTTTCTGGTACTACTTCACCATTAGCAATAATAACGGCAGCAAGGTCGGTCGAAAATAAATTGGTAATTGCGCTATTGGCATCGTTAATTGGCAGGCTGGCTAAGTAGTCCATTTCGGCACAGCCCAACACTTGTACGCGATTTGGATGTACGAAATTCACATGGCCAATAAGTGCCAAAGAAGGTTTTGTAACAGAATTGCTAGTGAGGGTATTGAACCCGCCGTTAAGTCCGGCAACCCATTTCAGTTTGAGCTTACGGCGGGTTTGTTTGAACAGCTCAGCTACATTTATTTGAGCCATAGATGGTTGAAGCAATAGTGATTAAAACAATAGTGATTGAAACAGTAATTAAAATAAAACATAGGCTAAATTTGACTCTAAATCTAATTTACTCAACCGCTTGGTGTTTAACTGCGCCATTCGTCTTGTGGTGATCGGCATGTTTTTCTTTATGTTTTACCACTTGGCGATCTAATTTGTCCGTCAGCATATCAATGGCACTGTACATATTGTCATCTTCACACTCTGCGTGTAAATCGTTACCTGGAACATGCAGTGTTGCCTCTACCTTTTGGGCAAGTTTCTCAACACTCAAGGTCACTTTGACGTCGATTACATGATCAAAGTGGTTGCTAATTCGGGCTAATTTGCTTGTGACATAGTCGCGTAAAGCTGGGGTTACTTCTAAATGATGACCAGTTAATTGTAAATTCATGACTTGCTCCTTTTTATAGTATTCTAAAATTCTGAACTTCTTAAAGCCAGCCATTTTGGCGGTTTTGGGGGATTCAAAACTTTTCGAACAATTTCAGTTTACTACTTTAATTCGCGTCTGTGCTAATGAAAATGAGAAATACATAAGTAAAAAATAAGAAATTCTACGACCACATTTTGTGCGGCAATTTGGTGCTATAGTAGAGAAATAACTTGTTGTGTGAAAAGTAATTTAAAGTGATTTTCTCAAGCTAGCCGGTGCAATATTCAGTGATTCACGGTATTTTGCAATCGTCCTACGTGCCACCACAATGCCTTGCTTGGCCAATAGTTCAGTAATCTGATTGTCGGAATAAGGCTTCTTAGGATTTTCTTGTTCCACTAGTTGTTTAATCAGCGCCCTAATCGCGGTGGCCGAACAAGTGCCACCAGTATCGGTGGCCACAGAGCTACCAAAAAAGTATTTAAGCTCAAAAATTCCACGCGGCGTCAGCATATATTTATTGGTAGTCACGCGAGAAATGGTCGATTCGTGTAAATCCAATTCATCAGCAATTTCACGCAATACTAGCGGTCGCATGGCCACTTCACCATATTCCAAAAAGTTACGCTGGCGGTCAGTAATGGCTTGTGAAACGCGCAATATGGTTGAAAAACGCTGTTGAATGTTTTTAATCATCCATTTAGCTTCTTGCATTTGGCTTTGTAAATATTGGCTTGAGCTATCACGATTACGCTTCAAAATACTAGCGTAAAGCTGGTTGATTTTAAGTTTAGGAATCACAACGTCGTTTAAGCTTGCGACCCAAATGCCTTTTACTTTTTTAACAATCACTTCGTGTTGGATAAAATGCTCGGAACCGATAATGCTAAATGCACTACCTGGCCTTGGATTTAGGCTGGTAATAATTTGCTGCACGTTTTTTAGCGTCACTTCATCGCAAGCCAATTCTTTACGAAGCTTTACAAAGTCACGCGCACCAAGTGCAGGCAAATGATGTTGCGCCATGCGCTTGGCCAAGGCTAAATGCGGTGTGGTTTTCGGCAACACTTCTAGTTGCAGTAGTAGGCACTCACTTAGGTTTCTGGCCCCAACGCCAATAGGGTCTAAATGTTGGATATGACGCAAAGCAGTTTGTATTTCTAGCAACTCTATTTCAAGTTCTAGTGGCATTTCTTCAATAATGTCTTCTAAGGATTCAACCAAGTAGCCGTCGTCATTGATGCTATCGACTAACAGTAATGTGAGGGATTGATCACGTTCAGACAAGGGCATTAATTTTAGCTGCGATAGTAAGTGCTCACGTAAGCTGATTTGCAAAGTTTCCTGCTGCTTAAAATCGCTATCATCATCGGATGGTGTGCTGTTTTCGTCCCAGCGGCTACCGTTAGAAAACTCATCAAACTCATCATTGAATTCAGCTTGAAAATCGCTAGATTCCTCTTTTTGACTGGCTTCGGACGACGCTGATTCAGCCTGACTTGAGTCATTGTGATTTGTATCAGTTTGGCTTATTTCAGTCTGCTTCGCTTCAATGTTGCGTTCAGAAAAGTCAGCTTCAAAAGACTCGTCATTGGATGAGTTATTTTGATCGTTATCGTAGTCTTGGGATGCGTCAGCATTATTTTCTGGTACACCTTCGCTACTGGTATTTAACGTGACTTCATCGGCGCTATTGTCGGTGGCATTGCCATATTCGTCTTCGCCGGCATCGCCTCTTTCAAGTAAAGGATTGGCCTGCATCAGCATTTCAATTTCTTGATTAAGCTCTAATGTAGACAGTTGCAATAACTTGATGGCCTGCTGAAGTTGCGGCGTGAGTGATAGGCTTTGTGAAAACTTAAGTTGTAACCCTTGCTTCATAGACGGAAATTTTTGCCCAAATAAACTTCGCGCACACTTTCGTTTTCAACAATTTCACTTGGAATACCAGAGGCAAATACATGGCCTTGGTTAACGATGTAAGCGCGATCGCAAATGCCTAACGTTTCACGCACGTTGTGGTCGGTAATCAAAACGCCAATATTTCGTGCGGTTAAAAATTGTATGATTTTTTGAATATCAATCACGGCAATCGGGTCGATACCAGCAAATGGTTCATCCAGTAAAATAAAACTAGGGTTGGTTGCCAAGCAGCGAGCTATTTCAACCCGACGACGCTCACCGCCCGATAAGCTTACGGCAGCGTTATCGCGAATGTGCGTGATATGTAATTCTTCTAGTAACGATTCAAGTTTTTCATCCATTTCGGCTTCAGGCATATCTTGCAGTTGTAATACAGCAAGTATATTTTCCGTGACCGTTAGCTTACGAAATATTGAGGGTTCTTGCGGCAGGTAAGATAAGCCCATTCTTGCGCGCATGTGGATGGGCATACGGCTTAAGTCTTTGCCGTCGAGCAAAATTCTGCCTGCATCTAGCGGTACCAAACCTACCATCATATAAAAGCTAGTGGTTTTACCTGCGCCGTTTGGGCCCAGTAAACCTACTACTTCACCGCTTTTGATACTTAAAGAAATGTCTTGTACCACCGTGCGGGCTTTGTACGATTTCCGTAAATTTTCTACAATAAGTTCGCTCATAATGCCTAGGTCTTAATAGATTTATTATTCAATAACATACTGATTTATTTTGGCTCTGTGCTGAGTTCCAAACTCCGGCTAAAGCGCATTACTTTAGCGGGTGTCAGGTTGTTGCTTGAGGCAGACGTCGTTGCAGGGCTGGTATTGTCTGCTGAGGGTTTGGTTGTATTAGGTTTGCTGGTATCTGGCTCAGGTATTTTTTTGTTTTTTGGTTGAATAACGGCTCGCACTCGTCCATTTGATGAACCGCCATCCGTAGATTTAGCGCCACCGATCACTTCGGCATATTCTGCATTTGCATCGTACATAATGTAATCGCCGTGGACGATATCTTCGCCGCGTTTTACCCAGGCCTTGGTATAAAGTTGCACTTTATCCATGCGGCCATCATATTCAATACGTTGGGCGCTACCTTCCATGTATTCATTTTTGCCTTCACGCTTTTGCTTGAACGTGGTTGGATTACCCAATGAAGTGCTGTGTTGAAAGCCTTCTTTGTCCTCACGCACAATTAATTTATCTGCATGAATCACCAATGTACCTTGCGTTAAAATCACATTGCCAGCGTAAGTGCTGATTTGCTTAGCATCATCTACTTTGACTGAATCTGCCTCCAGATCAATCGGTTTGTCACGATCCGCAGATTCTGCCTGCGCGTTGCCAGCAAAGGCTATTAGCGATAAGCTAAGTAAAATTGAACGCATCATCATTGAACGCATCATTAAGTTAAGATTTAACATTGAGTTAACACTTAACATAGATTTAAGGCTTATTTTGCTTAGGTAATTACTCATAGCGTCTCCGAATTCGCGCATTACTGGCAGTAGGTTTTTGTTGGGTAGATAGCGCTTGACTGCTTGGACTTATATTAGTCGCTATTTTGTTAGTGTTGCTAGTTTTAGCTGGCTTAGCACTAGTTTTTTTAACGCTTGCGCTGATATTTGGCCGTTCGTAATGGGCGCGCACTTTATGCAACAAGGTCATCGTATTGTTTTTTTTCTCATACAGCATGCCGGTTGCATGAATCACCGTTTTCGGTGCTTGCCGTATCAGCACAGGCTTGTCGGTGCTGACAATTTCATCATTAGGTAAAATAGTAAGAAAGTCAGTTTCTACGGTCATTTCACCTTTGCCGGCAAACGCTTGACGGGTTATTTTAACGTTATTAAACAGTTCAACTTTGTCGCCATTGCTAGACATGCGGCCATGTAAGCCTTCAACCTGAGTATAAGGTTTATCAGCAGCAAACTGAGTGTAGCGTGGCCGCTGCAAATCTGTGGTGTCATCATCCGGAAAATGCTTCATTTCAGTGGCGGCCAATTTGTAACGCAAGGCACCGTTAATGTCGGTCTGCGTGGTCACAAAATTACTCATCACATAATCAGGATCATGCCGTCCACTCCCGTCTATTTTTTGGGCTCTAGGCTGAACGGATTTATTAATCCAAAACGTTAGCAAAGCTAGCATGGTTAGCAACACTAGTGGAAATAAAATCGCAGATCTAGTCCCCATTGTCATAATGAGCCACGCAATATCTGGTGATTACTTTGTAAAAAGCGTAAAGTTAAAACCACATTAGTCATCATTTGAGCTGGCAACATGCTTAATTTGAGATACTGGCCTGCGTTAAAAACTGTGCCATTTGTCCGGCAAAAGTACCTTGCGCCTGCATAATAAGCTCGCACACTTCGCGCACAGCACCACGGCCGCCGGCTTTATTGGTTACATAATGCGCATGTTTCAGCACTAAAGCTGGCGAGTCTGGCACTGCAAGCGCCAAGCCGCATTTAAGCATAGGTGGCAAGTCCACCACATCGTCGCCCATAAAAGCACATTGGCTGGCTTCTAAGCCACTTTTAGCCATTAAATCATTAAAGGCGACTAATTTATCTGCGGCGCCTTGGTAAAAATGCGCAACGCCTGTGCTTTCAGCGCGCTGTTTTACAATATTTGAAGTACGACCGGTAATGATCGCTAATTCAACGCCGGTGGCTTTTAAAAGTTTCATGCCTAAACCATCATGCGCATGAAAAGTTTTATATTCCAGTCCGTCATCGCCAATAGTCAGACCGCCGTCTGTCATCACGCCATCAACATCTAGTACTAACAACTTGATGTTTTTAAAACGTTCTTTTAGCTCGATTGTTAGCTCTGTTGTTAGTTGTGTGCTGAGTTCTGAAGTCGCCATCTGTATTTAAACTACTTTCGCTAATAATAGATCATGCATATTTAAGGCGCCTACTAAAATGCCTGCGTCATTGGTGACAAGCAATGCATTTATTTTGCGTTGCTCCATGACTTCTACGGCTTCTATTGCAAGTTGATTTTGATGAATCGTTAATGGATTGGCATGCATCACGTCGGTGATGAGAGCCGTGGCAACGTTCACATTTTGCTCAAAAGCGCGGCGTAAATCGCCATCGGTAAAAATGCCAATCGGTATATTATTGGCATCCACAATAGCGGTTAAACCTAAGCCTTTACGCGACATTTCTAGCAAGCCTTGTTGTAGCGTGGCTTGCGCCAATACTTGCGGAATAGCCTCGCCAGTGCGCATTAAATCATTTACATGAATAAGCAAACGTCTGCCTAAACTGCCGCCTGGATGTGAGCGGGCAAAATCTTCAGCGGTAAAATCACGCTG
>CANFZA010000094.1 GCA_947451235.1 Methylophilaceae bacterium
AAATCCTAGTCAGTGATGACTAGGATTTTTTTATATCTAAATACCAGTAAATGCCAGCACCACTAACAATAAGTAGCACCGGCACCAAATGCTCAATCTATTGCAGATTAGTTTGCTGAATACCCGCTAATAACCATGGCGCATTCGTCTGTTGTAGATTTTTTTGGATATGCCAAATTTCATCTACGTTTTCAGCAATGCCACCATTTTCACTTAATTGACCAGTGAAGCGCACACTGGCAATTGAATAGTCGCCTTCGTTTGCCACTTCTAGTAATTCTGCATTAATCAAAATCACTTCAGTTTTTTGCACGGTATTGCCGCGTTCTTGCATTTGCATAGAGATTTCTGCAAAAATTTCGGGTGTAGTGTATTCACGCACATCGTTAATATCTTTGCTATCATTTGCGGCTTGCAGACGAATGAATGAAGATTTAGCGTTGCGTAAAAAACTATCTACAGGAAAATCTTGTGGGATGTTGCCGCTACTTGGTAGCGCCGCCCCACCACCAAAACTTTGCTCAGGCATCGCTTGTGGCGGACTATAAGGTGTATTTCCACCTGCGTATTGCATGCTATTTTGTTGTGAGTTTTTGAACTTTGAAATCAAGAACATCACCACACCAGCCGCTAAAAGCGCCATTAAAATAGAACCCATACCACCGCCTAAGCCGCCCATGCCGCCCATACCACCACCGGCAAACATCGTCGCTAAACCTGCGCCTATAGCTAAGCCAGCTAACGGACCCATCCATTTATTACCTGTAGATGCTGGTGCTGGTGCCGCAGCAGGTGCGCGCTGTGGTTGTTGTGCTTGTTTTGCTGGCATAGACCGGCTTTTACCAAAACTGCTACCACCACCAAAACGTTTGGCTTCTGCTACTGTAGATAACAAGCTCATGCAGGTTAAGGCAATGATTAATGACATTAAAAACTTTTTCATGTGTTCCTTATTAAGTCTTAAAAAAACTAAAAATAAAATCTGTAAAATCGTGCTTGAATTATATCAGCACTGCTTAACTTCAATGGGGCAATATAGCCAACAAACAAGTCGTCTGCGTGACACTAAAAGCAAATTACGCCCTAAAAACTTTGGCTTAGCCTAAACATTCTAATTAAAACTGGCCCATTAGCATTCTAAAATCGGCAACAAAATATAGTGTATATCCGTGCTTCTAAATCTTGCTTTTAGTGTCACAACTAAGTTTTTCAAATCGCCAACGTTTGCGTGCATCATAAACTGCACACGCTGTTGCCTACCTGTGACCTGCTCTACGATACTTAGTTTCGCATTATCACCATGCACTCGACCGTGACCATTCACCTTATTACTGGTAAAGCCGGAGATTTCTGCTTGTTGTAGTAGCACATCCACCAGCATTTCTTCCAAGTTTGGCGGTACGATTAACATTAAAAGGCCTTGCTCAGACTCTTGTTCGTCTGTGGTATTTTGTAATGTGGTTTCTTGAGTCATGATCTAATCCTACTTAAAAAATATACTTACAAAATCTATTTAAAAAATCTACGATAAAAGATAGGCAACAACACTAGCGTTAACGCGGTTGAGCTGACCAAACCACCAATCACCACAATGGCGAGCGGCTTTTGAATCTCTGAACCCGGACCTGTGGCAAATAGCAGTGGAATCAAACCAAAAGCGGCGATACTGGCCGTCATTAACACTGGCCTTAATCTACGTTTTGCGCCTTCTACCACGATGCTTAATTTATCCATGCCTTGTGCTTCGAGCAAATTAAAGTAGCTCACCATCACCACGCCATTCAGTACGGCAATGCCTAACAGCGCAATAAAGCCGACTGAAGCTGGCACAGACAGATATTCGCCTGATATCCACAAGGCAAACACGCCACCTATCATGGCAAAGGGAATGTTAGACAAGATGAGTAAAGCTTGCTTAATAGAACCAAAAGTAGCGAACAATAATAAGAAAATTAAACCAATAGCCACTGGTACCACAATCGCTAAACGTGCAGCTGCGCGTTGTTGATTTTCAAACTGACCGCCTAATTTTATTGAGTAACCTTCACCCAATTTAACTTCAGTATTGATGCGCTGTTTGGTTTCTTCTACAAAGCTGACTAAATCACGATTACGAATATTAGCCGTTACCACTACCATACGCACACCGCGCTCTCTATCTACTTTTACTGGGCCTTCAGCACGTTCAATTTTAGCCACAGCAGAAAGCGGTACATTGGTGCCGTTAGAAAGCGTTAGCAATAAATTACCAAAGTCTGCTGGCGAAGCGCGGAGATCTTGGCTGCCTCTAATCAGCACTGGTGTGCGCCTTTGGCCTTCTTGCACCACGCCCATTTGCTTACCTTCAAGCTGCGCATGCAACACATTTTCGATCTCGGCAATACTTAAACCTAAACGTCCCGCAGCGACGCGATCTATTTTGATTTGCAGATATTGCACACCGCTATTTTGCGGCGTATAAACATCTTGGCTACCTTTAATAGATTCCAAAATCTTGATGATTTGCTGCGCTTTGTGATCTAACTCGGTTAAATCTGTACCGAATATTTTAATGGCTAAATCACCACGCACGCCTAGAATCATCTCGTTTACACGCATGTCGATAGGTTGCGTAAAGCTATAAGCCAAGCCCGGCATTTCGGTCATCACTTTGCGGAGCTCGTCAATCAACTCTACTTTGGTTTTCATACGCCATTCACTAGCCGGCTTTAAAATCAAAAAGTTATCGGTTTGATTCAAACCCATCGGGTCTAACCCTAATTCATCTGAGCCCACCCTAGAATAAACCTCTTTCACTTCGGGCACTTTGCTTAAAATTGCGCGTTGCACGTTCATGTCTGTGGTCAAACTTTGTTGCAGATTAATAGACGGCAGTTTTTCTACGCCAATAATTAAATCGCCTTCATCCATGGTCGGCATAAAGGTTTTGCCAATCTGCGTATAAACAACGCCGGTAATCGCTAAAAGCACAAATGCGCCTATCACGATGACTTTCGCATGATCCAACGACCATTTAAGAATAGGCTCATAAATACCTAGCGCTTTTCTGACTAACCAAGGTTCTTCGTGGCTTACTTCTTTGAGTAAAAATGAAGCTAATACAGGAATCACTGTTAGCGATAAAAATAGCGACCCGGCCAGCGCAAACATAATAGTGAGCGCTACTGGGGTGAATAATTTACCTTCTAAACCTTGCAAAGTCAGCAAAGGTAAAAACACGGTAATAATAATCAGCACACCTGCGGTTACCGGCACACTGACTTCACGCACGGCACGATAAATAATGTGCATTCTCGGTAAAGAACCGGCTTTTTTATTATCCGCAAGATGCGAAACCACGTTTTCAACGACCACTACAGCGGCATCTACCAGCATACCAATCGCAATCGTCAAACCACCCAAACTCATTAAATTGGCGGACATGCCAAAATAACTCATGAGTAAAAAAGTGAATAAAGCGGACAACGGTAAAATAAAAGCAATCGTCAATGCGGCTCTAAAATTACCTAAAAACAACACCAGTAATATCAGCACTAACACCACAGCTTCTAAGAGCGCTTTAGTCACGGTATGTACCGCACGTTCAACCAAACTTCCTCTATCATAAAACACTTTGGTGGTCACACCTTTTGGTAGCGTAGGCGCAATTTCGGCTAGTTTAGCTTTAACGCCATCTACGACTTTTTGCGCATTAGCCCCACGTAAACCCAGTACCAAACCTTCAACTACTTCACCTTTGCCATTGCTGGTTACCGCGCCATAACGCGTAATAGAACCGATACGCACATCGGCTACGTCAGCAATTTTGACTGACATGCCTTGCTCACTACGCACGATAGTATTTTGTACGTCTTCTATGGTTTTAAAGCCACCTTCAGCACGCACTAGTAGTGAGCCTTCGCCATCGTTTAGCCGACCTGCGCCACCATTGCGATTGTTGTTATCAAGCACTTGTTGTAGCGTATCTATTGCTACGCCACGGGCATACATGCGAGCGTTGTCAGGCACAATTTCAAAGCTACGCACGTAACCGCCTAAAGTATTCACATCGGCCACGCCTGGTACGGTGCGTAATTGCGGGCGAATAACCCAGTCGAGCAAGCTACGTTTTTCTTGCAAGCTCAGCGTATCGCTCTCAACCGTGAACATAAACATCTCACCGAGCGGTGTGGTTAAAGGTGCCATGCCGCCTGAAATATCGACCGGCAAATTACCCCAAACTGCATTTAACCGCTCAGCCACTTGCTGACGCGCCCAATAAATATCGGTACCATCGGCAAAATCTACCGTAATGTCAGTAAGCGCATACTTGGCCACTGACCTAAGCCCAGATTGATTAGGAATACCTAACATTTCAACTTCTACGGGCGCAGTAATACGCGCTTCCACTTCCTCTGGCGTCATGCCTGGCGCTTTAATAATAATTTTTACTTGCGTGGATGAAACATCAGGAAAAGCATCAATCGGCAAAGATTTGTAGGCTAACGCACCGGCTGCGGCTAGGCCCAGCGTCAGTATCAGCATTAACAATCGTTGCGTGAGGGCAAATTGGATAAGTTTAGCTAACATTATTCGCCACCTAAACCTAGCCACGTCCCTTTAATGGCTGAGATACCAGAAACGGCAATGCGCTCATCGCCTTTAAAAGCGGCATCGACTACGGCCTCATCGCCTTGCTCAAAAATCACTTTTACTTTTAACGGACGAAAGCCTGTTTTAGTTTGCACAAATACCAGCGCATCAGCACCTTGTCTGGCCAACGCAGTTTTTGGCACACTAAAATGTTCAGCTTGTGCGCCTAAACTAATTTCCGCTTCTACCATTTGGCCGGGTGAAAGTTTTTCTGCACCTTGGGTAATTTCAGCGCGTAAATGCATGGTTTGATCAGCTCTATTCACATTGCGAATGACCGCAATCAACTTACCGCTGGCGTGCAATTTAGGCACTTGCACAGGCATGCCTAATTTCACAAAAGGTAAACCCTCAAGCGGCGCATGAATTTCTAGCCATAATGGATTCAACTTAGCAATTCGATACAGCGGCATCGCCATATCCACCCTCTGTCCAGTTGTCACCATTTGCGCTAATACTTGTCCATCAATCGGCGCGGTGATGGTGATGCCACTATTCATGCCAGATGACGGGTTCATTTTACTAATAGCACCATCGCTCATACCAGCCAAACGTAACGCTTGTTTGCGTTGCGCTAAAGATGCGCTCACTTCTTCATGTGCGCTTTCTGTTTCTAAATAACGGCGTTGCGGAATAATGCCGTCTTTGAACAATTCAGCATCACGCGTTAAACTTTTTGCCGCTAATTTCTTTTGTGTCAGTGCCTGCAAATAATCGCGTTGCAAACCTAACAAATCTGAACTGGTTAAATGGGCAATCGCCTGACCTTTTTTCACGTCTTGTCCAGCGGCAACAAATAACTGATCTAACAAACCTGACTGTGGCGCACTTACTACCCGTTCTTGGCCGACTGGCACGACAGTTACGGCTGGAAAACGGTGGCTACTCAACATGGTATTTTTGCCAATAGGTGTCACGGTAACGCCTAAGCTTTGTTGCTGGCTGGCGGTCATTGCTATGTTTGCCGCTTGGTTTGCCACTGGCTCTGCAGCCTGAGCATTAGTCATCAATGAGCATAGCGTCGTTGTTATTATTAAAATTGTTTTCATGGAAGTACTCCTACAGCTTGGTTATAGCGGGCAATATCCCACTGCACTTGAATTTTACGGGTGCTGAAAGCACGCTCGGCTTCATACGTTTGCGCTTGCACGCGCATCAGGCTAACTAAATCGGTTTCGCCTAACTGAAAAGCCTTTTGTGCGAGCCTAGCGCTCTCTTTAGCAATGTCATATTGTTTGCTCACTAAGAGCAACTCCGCCCGGCTGACACTTAAATTATGTTCAGCTTCATGCATCATCGTTTCCATCTCATTTCTAAGCAACTCTTGCTCGGTTTGCGCAGCGCCTACATGCATTTCAGCCGTCGCTTTAATAGGTGCGGCACGCGTATCACCACCGAATGGAATGCGTACTTTTACGCCTACGCTATCATTAGCCATATTGTCGAAAGCACCTTGTGAACGACGCATATTAAGCAAAACTTGTAAGTTTTCATGGCTTTCAACCTGCGCTAAAGCACGCTCGGTTTCAGCTAAACCTAGCTTAGATTGCGCCTCTAGCCATATCGATGACTGACTATAATCTTCTAAGGGCGATTGTTTTTCTTCAAAACTGGCAGGCAGTTCACGCAAACCTGTCAGTAAAAAATAACGATGCCGCGCATGCATTAATTCAGCCTCGGCACGCAATTGCTCTTTTTCTGCCCGTAAGGTTTCTTGCTGCGCTAACATCGCATCCGTTTTAGCCATTTCACCCGCTTGATAACGCTTTTCCACATCAAGCTGAAGCTTGTTAGCAAGCGCCAACTTACTAGTCGTTAGTGCATTATTATTTTCATTAAATGAAATATCCCAAACAGCTTCACGCAACATTCCCGCCACTTGCAAGTTTAAACTTTCACGACTGGCAGCCACATTAGATTGTGTCGCATCGGCTACTTTAAGACGATTGTTACGCTGATTAGGCAACCACATTGGTAGCTCTAGTTCAGCCTGCCATTCGCGCTCGCCTCGTCCACTGCCTAAAGCATCATTTTGATGCAGCACATTAATCGCCGGCGTTGATGGCAAGGTGGCGTTAGCAATTAGGCGTTTAGCACTCACCATATAATCGCGTGAGTGTAGCGCTGCCTGCATAGGATTTCGTGCGATAGTTTTTTCTAAAACCTCATGAAATTGCAGGTTTGGATTAACCTTAAGTTCATCAATGTGGTCCGCTTCATGTTGCGCCGGCTCACCTAGCACCAAAGGTGCAGCTAAACTAAAAAGCACAAGTGCGATGCAACGCTGAACAATAAGGCGTTGATGAATAAAATACATGAATCTCTCCTAAAATCAAAATGTAACACTGCATGAAGATGCAAGCGTTAAAACCTCAAGTATTTTAGAAATATGGCGGAGCGCGTGGCCGAGATTGAGACTTGAGGTAAAAAGGCAGGGGGAATAAGAATCTAAACTTTGGCTTAACTTTAATTAGCCGCGCAATAAGCATCAGTGAAAAAATAGCAAACAACACCGTAAAAAGTGGTGCCTGCAATAATTCAGCTTTTTTCACCAGTGCTTTATCAATGCCTATGGTGTGCAAACTAGCGCTAAATTCTTTAAAAGCCGGCGCTGAGTTTGTATCTAATGTGGAGGTAAATTCATCCATATGCATGTGCAGGCCGTGGCCTTGATTAGGCGCATCAACTTCCATATGTGCATGAATCAACGGCGATAGCATTTGCAACAAGGCAAACCAAATCACGATAATCCATAACAGCTTTTTATTGCGCACTAAAAACATAATCAAGCGTAATGCTATACGCTACGGGCAAGCATCGCTTCAGCATATAAATTTCTATGCTTTAAACATTCAGCGCTATTTTTATCATCACATTTTTCACGTAATTTACAAAAACAGGTACTCGCCATCATCTCTTCTAAAGCCTCAAGCGGACTGTTTTGTGGGGTGTTGCTAGGACTGGTATTAGTGGTCATTTTTTAGCCTAAATATAAAACTTCATGATTAAAACTTGCAAAATTGTAGCGCAATTTAGCAAAGCGTAATGTGTAAATCCACGTTTATGGATAGGCAAGTAGCGCTTAAGTTTCAAGTATGCCATTGAATGCTTGAATAATGCATGGGATAACTTAAGGGAATCTTAAATATCCATCACACGAATGCTACATTTTCATTTACTTCACTATTTGTTCTAGGTCAATTGGCTTTTGAACCGCAGCATTTTACTAAGGAGATTTTTTGCAATTTAATTGATCACTTTTAACCGCGCCTATTGTGATGAGTAAGCATTCTTCATAATTTTGTTTTGCGGACTCATCCCAAATAATACCGGCTGGACCGAGTAAAGATTTAATCAGCCCTTCACGTTCTGAAGGATCACAGGCTAAGTAGCCCATTTGGCTATTATTAGTAAGTCGCAACGCACATAGAACCTCTATTTTATTTTGATTCAGGTTGCTATAAAGGTTGCTCATCGCTGAATTCATTCTTTGGCGTTTCGCTGCCATCATTGCTTGCATTTGTCCGTTATTTTGATTGCCTTGCGGTGGTTGCGGTCTGCTACCAGCGCTCCATGCTGAGGCGCCTAAACTTGCAAATGGTAAAGTTGTAGGACCCGAGATTCCGCTGACAGGCGGATTTTCAGCCAAGGGTTGATTGGATAAGGGTTGATTAGAGTTGCTGCCTACAATCACGCTTGGCGATGATAGAGTCGTTAAATCTAATGTTTCTAATGGCGCAAGCACTTTGGCAGGTTCAGTTACAGGTTGGGCACTAGACTTTTTGGGTACCTTTGTAATTGATGTTGGCTTGGTATTTTTCACGGCTTTGTGAATTAAAGCTTGGCTAACTAAAGTCTTACTGCTCGCTGCTGGGTTAATCGCTACTGGGTTGTTCACTACCGACTTAGTCAAACCTTGGCCGCGGTGAATATTTATTTGAAGTGCGGCAGCGTAATCAACATTGTTCAGTGGCAACTTTGGCTTTTTAACAGGTAGCGCAATGAATGCCGCATGAATAATCAAGCTGATGAATAATGCAAAAAAAAGCTGCGCAGACAGCTTATATTTAAATTTTGAATATTTAACCATAGCGGTATTCAGCATTGCTAAGTTTGACAACTCATGAGTAAATTTGGTGATTTTAATTCTACGCTATGCATGCAGATTTTAGCTTTTGTATTTAAAGCTAATAAAAAAGCTGGCGCCTATCATGGGCGCCAGCTTTGTAAGCTAACCTATTTACGGTTACAGCTAACTTACTGTAATTCCTAATTTACTGTGGATCCTAATTTACTGAATTACGCCTTGAATCACCGTAGGTTTCAGACTGAAATCCACATTATCGTATGGGCCAGAGTAAACAGCCGCATTTGCTGAAACAGATGGATCATTTACATCGCCAGTAAGCACCATTGCAGCAGGTAA
>CANFZA010000095.1 GCA_947451235.1 Methylophilaceae bacterium
GCATGGCTAAAAGAATCCATCAATTTAAGGAATTTTTTCTTATCTGATTGTGCAAATTCGCGGGCTTTTTCCATGCCAACAGCAAATCCTTCTTGCATGCCTTTTGCAAACGCTTCTTTACGTACACTTTCAAATATCTGGGCAAGTTTGGCGCTAGAAACTTCCTCTTCTTTTTTCTTAGGCTTGCTAGCAATAGCATTGGCAGCGCCCTCAGAAAATGAAGACATCTCCCATCTTTCGTAAGCAGTTTGCTGCTCTTTTGGAATGGCTATACTACTCATTTTGGCCGCCCTTAAACATATTGATCCTCACCGCCTTTACCAGCAATCTGGATTTGACCTTCGTCGGACAACCTGCGCACAATTTGCAGAATTTGTTTTTGCTGAGACTCAACTTCAGAAAGCTTGACTGGGCCTTTAGATTCCAAATCTTCTTTCATCATTTCAGCCGCACGCGAAGACATATTCTTGAAAATCTTATCGCGCATTTCATCGGTAGTGCCTTTAAGTGCCACAATCAACATTTCAGATTGCACTTCACGCAGAATAATTTGTATGCCTTTATCGTCAATATCAATGATGTTGTCGAACACAAACATCTCATCCATAATTTTTTGCGCCATGTCATCATCGTAGTTTTTCAAACCTTCCATGATGATGGCTTCGTTATCACCGCTCATAAAGTTCATGATATTAGCCGCCACTTTAATGCCGCCCATCGTTTGCTTTTTAAGGTTCTCGTTGCCGGTCAGCAACTTGGTCATCACATCGTTTAATTCACGTAGCGCGATGGGCTTAACGCCATCTAAAGTTGCAATGCGCAACATTACGTCTTGGCGTAAACGGTCTGGAAAGTAGCCAATAATTTCAGAGGCTTGATCCGGCTCTAAATGCACAAGAATAGTCGCGATAATTTGTGGATGCTCATTCTTGATAAAATCAGAAACCGTAGGCGCATCCATCCATTTAAGGCTTTCTATGCCACTTGAATCGCGTGATTGCAAGATACGATTTAGCAGGCCAGAGGCCTTATCTTCACCTAGCGCTTTGGTTAATACTGAGCGAATGTATTCATCAGAATCGTGACCAAAATCACTGCTTAACTCAGCTTCAGTTAAAAACTCGCCAACCACGGTTTCCACTTGCTCGCGACCTACAGATTTTAAAGTTGCCATAGCTGAACCCAATTTTTGCACTTCTTTTGGGCTCAGAAACTTCATCACTTCTGCGGCTTCATCCGCACCTAGTGCAAGCATCAAAATAGCACTTCTCATTACGCCAGCATCACTCATTTTATTTACTCGTTCCCACTTGTCCAATTAGCCACAACGCTTGCCACCATGCGGGGATTATCTTTTGCCAACTGCTTGGCCGCCTCTAAACTCTGCTCATAGCCTGAAACGCCAGGTAATTTACCTTGAGCACCACTCAAATTAACGACAGAACCATCAGCTTCATTCTCTGGCGCACTCAGCAACTTGGGTTGTGCGGTCATTATTTTTTTCAGCACTGGGCTCAAGGCTTTTTTGTAGATCAATAGCAACACGACGATGCCTACAATAAAGCGCAATGCGTCTTTGGCATATTCAACCACTTCAGGGTTTTTCCAGAGCGGCACTTCAGGAATAATTTCTAGCGGCTCACCGGCAAAAGAGCTATTGACCACTGTGAGAGAATCACCACGCTCTTTGCTGAAACCCATCGCTTGCTGTGCAAGATCATTGATTTGTGTTTTTTCAGCAGCCGTCAGCGGTCTGTAAGTGGTTTTACCTTTTTTATCCACCACGGGCATATTATTGACCACCACAGCTACATTTAAACGCTTGATGCCGCCCATGCCTTGTTGCACGTAGCGCACGGTTTTATCCACTTCAAAGTTGGTGGTTGTGTTCTTTTGGCTATTGACAGGCGCAGCAGCAACAGCTGGTGTTGCACCAGCAGCGCCAGCAGCTACTGGTGGCGTTACAATAGGCGCGGTAGCCGCAGCAGGCGGTTGGTTAGAAAGCGCACCTGGTACGCCAGTAGCGGCACCATCTGCGCCAGTTTTTGATTCATTACTTTGCAAACTACGGATGGTGACATCATCTGGTTTTTGATTAGGTTTATAGGTTTCAGCAGCTTGCTCTACGCTAGTAAAATCAATTTCAGCACTGGCTTCAGCCCGCACATTTTTTGCACCCACAATAGGTGTAATAATTGATTCAACACGCTTAACAATACTTTGCTGAATATCATCGATATATTTAATTTGCGTAGGGTCTAAGTTATTAGCACCCATTTTTTTAGAAGTGTCAGAAAGCAGATTGCCGTTTTGATCAACCACAGTCACATTGGTGGCAGGCAAATCTGGCACACTGCTCGCTACCAAATGCACCACAGCGCCTACTTGCTGTGCATCTAAACTACGACCAGCACGCAAATTCAACAATACTGAAGCGGTTGGTTTTTGCTGATCCCGCACAAATACTGAGGCTTTAGGAATCGCCAAATGGATTCTAGCGACCTCAACCGCGCCTATAGATTGAATGCTACGTTCTAGCTCGCCTTCTAAGGCACGCTGAAAATTCACTTGCTCGATAAATTGCGAAACGCCAAATTTTTGATTTTCTAAAATCTCAAAACCAATATTGCCGCCTTTAGGCAAGCCGTCAGAAGCTAATTTTAAGCGGGCTTGGTGTACTTGTGCCGCTGGTACCAAAATCGCTGAGCCGCTATCAGAAAATTTGTAAGGCACATTCATTTTTTCTAGCGCAGCAACAATCGCACCACCATCTTTATCAGAGTAGTTTGAAAAAAGTACGCGATAGTCTGGTTGCTGACTCCATAGCCAAAACACGGCCATCACAGCGATTACCGCTGCGGCACCTGCTAATAATAAAAATTTATTGCCAATTTGAGACATTGATCCCAATCCACCGCTGTTCATTAAGGCTGCGTTATTTCCTGCTGCCATGATATTGCTCCAAATTACTATTTATAACGCTTGCTTCGCTTATGCCGCACTTAACTTTGGCTACGTTTCTAAACTGCCTACGTTCTTATCAGCCATATCTAAATAATTTAATAGACCGATTGGATACCATTATGCGGATTACTCTAATTTTCAAACTTTAGAACAGAGTGATTTTCATCAGCTTATTTGCATGCTCACAATTGTCGCGCAATGTTAAATTAGCAACACTCGGCAACGAGCTTGACAATTAAATTTTAGAATTCTTGATATCTTCATTTTTGTACTTGCTTATTGCCTTTAGAAATAACTAAAAAAATAGCTAAACACGAAATTAATAAGTAATATTTATTAAGCAAAATATTAGTCAATGATTTTGATAAGCGATAAAGATTGTTAGAAGTATTTAAGATGATTGGGAGGTAAACCATGAAAACAGGTGGAATTGATTCAAGCAGAATAGAATCCATGCTGGCTCAGCTAAAAGCGGCTGCACAACGCCCACAAACTGAAGATGTTAGCGGCTTAGCTTCTGCGGCAGGCATGCCACAAACGCCAAGCGTTGGTAAAGCGAGCTTTGCAGATGCGTTAAAAGCCTCACTTAACCAAGTGAATCAGAGTCAATTTGATGCAGAAAAGCTGGGCAAAAGCTTTGCGATGGGTGATGACAGCGTTAGCTTATCTGACGTGATGATTGCTGGACAAAAAGCGAATATTTCATTCCAAGCAACTGTACAAGTGCGCAATAAGTTGGTTTCAGCTTATCACGACATTATGAATATGCAGGTATAGCCAGCGTTGAGCGTGGGCGTATCCTCAAAAAATTGCTAAAAACGAAAGTCGTGTCCATCGTCCTTGCCATGTTCTAATTTATAAAGCCAAGCCAACACTTCTGCAATGGCTTGATATAAAGCTGGCGGAATATGATCATCTAAATCTACCTGCATCAATAATGCGACTAAATCTTTAGACTCGTGCACAAACACATTATGCTCTTTGGCTCGGGCAATAATCTTTTCGGCAATTAATCCACGGCCTTTGGCCACCACCTTTGGCGCATAATCACCAGCACCATAAGTTAAAGCAATTGCTTGCTGATTAGGGTTATGGATAACTTTTTCAGCATTAGCCTCTATCGTTACAACATCAGCCCCTAGCGACCTAAAATAAGTTGAGCTATTCATGCGGCACCACAGTTAATGCGTCTAATTGCTGACCATTTTTGGTAATCGCTTCGGCTAAAGAGCGCCTTTGATTTCTAAGTGTTTCTAACGTTGTGCTTTGGTCGGCAATAATATTGATACGCATGCGCCCATCTATCAAAACCAACTTAGCTGAAACCGTACCTAGGTTCGGCATATGCAAAGTCATTTCGCTAGAAATTGGCCTATCTTCGCCAGCTTTGCCTGCGCCAGCCTGAGCTTGACCACTTTCATCTGAACCATTTTCCGGCTGTAGGTAAACATCCCAATTCATTGCTTGGCCAGGCCAAACTTCACCTTGCCAAGACATGCGCTGATTTTCTAAAACGGCCAATTGCTGTGACATTAAACCGGCAATAGGTGGATTAAGTTGATTCTGTGGCTCTTGCTTAAGTGCCGCCAAGCTTTGATTACCTTGCAACAAATCGCTTAAGTGCGATTCATAAAATAAGCCACTACTAGTCACCGCGTGCTTTAAATCTTGCGCCATGACTTTAGGATTATTAGGGGAATGTGTAATTATATCGGTTGCTTGCAAGCGGCTAGGAACGCCTTCACTCTCGGCTTGCTTAAGTAAGTTGCCGATTAAGTTCGCCGCAGCACTAATTTCGGTAGTACTGCCGGCAATATTGCTAGGCGGAGGCGTAAGTAAGAAAGTGGTGACAGGATCGCTATGCATATAACGTAGCGATATGGATTGGCCGGCTTTTGCTGTATTGCCTAAATCCATTTTAAGCACAATATCTTTAAGGGCTTCGCCTTTGATATCCGTGCCTTCAACTTTTACCGTGTAAGTGGTGTCACTAATTTTAGCCAGTACATGGGCAAAATATTCTTGCCCTTTGACCAGTTGCGTCGCCCTATCGCCAAGTTCTTGAGCAATGCTGCCAATACTTTCAACCACCAGTACCGGCATCACCCGAGAAACCGGATTAACCCCTGCTAGATCAGGCAGTTTAAGCATCATGATAAAGGCATCTTATTGACCGTAAGCGCGCGTCACTTTACTGCCGTTTCTATGGCTGTTAATTAGCAAATTCAATCTTGCCATCCAAGGCGAGACTAAATCACGAATTTGACGGTCGTCTTCCAGTATGCTTTTAATGCTAGCAACCTTACGCTCGCGGCCTTCTTTAGGCAAAGGTAATTCATCTTTAATCACTTTCAGATGTGCAACATGCTCGGCGCACCTGGTTTCTAACTCTGTTAGCTTATCCCAATCTTGCTGCCTGGCCGCTGAAAGCATTTGCTTAGTAAGCTCTGCAACATCCTCAAACAAAGCAATGGTATTTTGGTATTCCATACATTACACCTTTGAATAATTAGCGATATTACGATTAACCGCAACGGCAGCTTGATGCTGCATTTCCGTGGTCATCATAGCTGGCGTGCCTTGTTTATTTTCTATGGCCTCCCATGCGCTTTTTAATTCAGTTAATAGCTTAATTACTTCCAGCACAAATTCTGGTTGGTTACGAATATTGGCTACCGCCAATCTGTTGCTCATATAGGCATAAAGCGCATCTAAACTTTCGGCAATTTCGCCTCCAGCCTTTTTATTTAGACTTAATCTTAGGCCACTTTCAATAATTAAAATGGCTTTCGATAACATGGCGCCTTTATTAGGGATATCTTTATTTTGCATATGCCTAACCGAACTATGACAAGCAGAAATTGCACCTTCGTAAAGCATAATAATTAACTTATTCGGGCTAGCTGCCAACACGCCAGTTTCCACGCCCATTTGTGCATACCCACCTGCTCCACGCTGATTGAGTCCAAACATAAAATATCCTTTACTTACTAATACTTATTAGCATTTATCGATGCAATTTGCTGCGTCATGAAAGTACTTGTGGTCGACATACTAGCCATTAATACATCTAACCTAGTAAATTGATCTCGGTAACGCTTCTCTATTGCAGTTAATCTCATAGTAATCGATTCTGCCTGTTTATCTAATCGAGTAATAGAGCTGTTTATACCGTCTGTTCTCGAGCTTAAAATACCGGTAGTACTGAGCAAGTTAGTAATGACATTATTTAACTGCGCGGCATAACCTATACTGAAGTTAACGGTGCCACGTGCCCCAGTGCTAGTACCTGCTATATTTAAACTTAAGCCTTCACTGGCATCACCAACTGCCCCTACTAAACTAGTGCCATTGGTCGTTGCAGCCACACCGTTAATCGTACCGGCTAGCGGTGAATAACTGCTCACAGAAACCGCATAAGTGCCGGCTTGCGTTTTACTGCTACTCGTCGAATAGCTGATCTGCCCATCAGTAGCTTTGGCTGAAGCCGTGAATAAGGTTGCAATATCGCTAAAATTTGAAGTCATCGCTGCGCTTAATTTGGTGGAATCTAGCGACAATTGGCCACTCACCTGAAATGACACGCCAATTTGACTCAAGGAAGTAAGATTACCGCCACTAGTCACCGCTTTTGACATGACCGATTTAATCTGGCTCATCAACGTACGCGTGGTTGCATCACCCAATAACACGCCAGAGGCTTTCCCTGTTGGATCATATTTAGTCAGGTTGCGCAAAGTGGTATCTAAACTATTATAGGAAGTGACGAAGGCATTAACTGATGCAGTAACGGCATCTTGATTGCTAGCAACCCCCAAATTTGCACTTACGCCACCACTGGTAGCCAGCAGATTAAGTGTTACACCACTAATCACATCAGTAATACTATTACTAGCTTTAACAACATCAATACCATCTACGTTTAATTTGGCATTTTTTGCAGCCTGAATCTGCCCCATGGTATTCACGCCTGTGCTTGGGTCATAAGCCAACTGCGAGATGCCTGATATTTGTAAGCTATTCACTTCACCGGTATCTTTTGAAGTAATCACCAGTTGGTTCAGCGTACCGTTATTAACAATAGTTGCACTTACGCTAGAGTTTGAGGCGTTAATAGCATCACGCACGCCAGCAAGCGTATTGTTTGAGCTATCGATGGTAATACTGAGCGGAGTTTTTGCTGTATTGCCAGTAAAACCATACGGCGAAGCAGCTGCGTAACTACCAAAAGAAATAGATAGCGTGCCTGTATCAACAGGAGCAGTAATGCTGCTTGAGCCTGCCGTTGCAAGCTTTTGTGATTTTGCCAGCTGACTGACAGTTATTGCATAATCACCAATAGTCGCACTGCCGTCTGATGTTGCAGTAAAAGCGCTAGTATTGCCAGAAGTGACTATTTGGGCATTAAATTTAGAGGCGTTAGTTAGCGCGCTAACAGCAGTTTGAAAAGTAGCTAAACTACTTTTTAAGGTGCCATAGGCTGAAATCTGTGACTGATAGTCTGTTTTTTGTTTTGTTACCGCCGTTAATGGTTTTTGCTCAATGCCCATTAAACTGGTCACAATACCGTTTACATCTAGCCCAGATCCTATTCCTGCAGATGAAATACCCATGTCAATATCCTCTTTAAACAAACTTCAATAGCAGTAGTCCGTTAAGCACTAACTAACTAAGTAAACAGCAACCCAACAATTACAGGCTAATTACCAGCACCATCACTATAAATCTACTTAAACAAAATCATTTAGTTAAACAACACTATTAAAACAACGTTTAACTAAAAATAGCTTTCAGTAGCGGCTTTCAAATAAAAAGTTAATCCATAAAAGCTACGCGGTTTGCCTAATGACCAAACCTTGCAATTTATCTAAGGTTTTAGTCATCGCCAATACCTCTTCATTTGGAATCTGCCTCAATACTTCTTTGGTCACAGCATCAACCACTTTAACTACGACACGATCAGATTGGTCATCGATGGCAAATTCCACTGTTTGCAAGGCTGGCGCTACAAAATCATTCAGCTTATTAACCGCGCTAGCCAATGTCGCTTTATTCACCGCAAATGCCTGTATATTTTCAACCTTAACCTTATCGGCCACTACATTTTGTTTAGCCACTAAAGCATTTTGGCCACCGGCAAAGTTTTGCACGGCAGCCAATTTTCTAACTGATCCATAAGCATCTAATGAAGAATTAAACATAAATTTCTCCTTTGGAAAACCCCACAGGCTGATCTGGCCTGTGGGTGATAAGTATTAACTTAACTTAGAATACTGTAAAAGCCTAAGTATTAACTTAACCTCTTAATAGTGCTAACACACCGTTAGGTAATGAGTTGGCTTGCGCTAACATCGCAGTACCAGCTTGTTGCAAGATTTGTCCACGAGTCAAGTTTGCAGATTCTGCAGCAAAGTCAGCATCCATGATACGAGATTTAGCTGCTGACTGATTCTCTGAAGAAACTTGTAAGTTACTTACAATTGATTCAAAACGGTTTTGTACCGCACCGAAAGTAGCACGCACACCATTCACTTCACTAATCGCAGCATCAATTTTTGTGATCGCTGCTGTCGCATCTGTGGCTGCGGTTAACTGAATTGCAGCTGATCCACTTCCTGATGCAGCAGCAATACTTGTAGCTGAGGTTGAAGCCGTTAAATTCACACCTGTAACAGTAACAGTATCACTTGTATTTGCGCCTACTTGGAAAGTAATACCTGCTGAAGCCGCTGAACCTAATGTATTAGATCCGTTAAAGTTAGTGTTGCCTGTAAGGCGAGTTAACTCAGCTTGCAATTGGTCAAACTCTGGTTTAAGACTTGCATTATCCGTGGTGCCGTTGGCGCCTTGTACCGCTAGTTCACGCATACGTTGTAGTGAATCATTGATTTTGCTTAAGCCGCCATCTGCAGTTTGTGCAAATGAAATTGCGTCGTTTGA
>CANFZA010000096.1 GCA_947451235.1 Methylophilaceae bacterium
GGCGTCGTGGCTAGACTAGTTTGGGGGCTGATTGGGCCAACTACCGCAAGATTTTCCAATATGTGGCACCCAGCCGAGTGGTGGTATGCCGTAAGACATTTAGACTTTACTGCAAAATCGCACACAGGGCATCACACGCTGGCAAGTGGTGTTTACTTATTAGTTTATGTCTTGCTTGCAATAATGGCATTCACCGGATTAGGTCTTGCCGCGGTTGAGCATAGCACCGGCCCTTTGAACGCTTGGCTTGGTGATATCGCTAGTCTAAAAGATCTTTTTGAAGCGCCACACGAGCTTATTTATTATTTATTGATGTCTTTTGTGGTGGTGCATATTGCCGCATTAATCTGGCACGAGCATAAGGATAAAACACCGCTCGCTCAGGCAATGGTGTCTGGTTATAAATATGAAGTTAAGCCAGAAAACGACGATTTTAATTAAAACGAATTAGTACATATTGAAACCAAGGAGCTCATCATGCGTAAAAATATTATGTTATTAGGTTTGTTATCCAGCTTGTTATCAAGCGCGCTGTTCAGTGTGAATGTTTTAGCCGCCACACCGCAAGAGCTGCTCAAGCAGTATGAAGCGCAAGCCAAACAAGAAAACCCTAGTTTTGCTGGATTTTCGGCAGACCGTGGAGGCGTTTTTTTTAAAACAGAACATACGCACAGCACAGGTCAACAAGTAAGTTGCGCCACTTGCCATACGACTGACCCGCGTAAACAAGGCAAATCACGCGCGAATAAAGTGATAGAGCCTATGGCAATAATCGCTAACCCTCAACGATTTACAGATACCGCCAAAGTTGAAAAATGGTTTAGCCGAAATTGTAAAGACGTACTCGAACGTAGTTGCACCGCCCAAGAAAAAGGTGACTATATTCAATACCTAATTAGCCTTAAATAAGGAGCGTTACTGTGAATAACATGCATACAAGCCCTCCTGTAAATAATGACCTGAATAGGCTTTTTTTAGGAGCAGTCTGTGACCGCGAAAGCGATGATGCTAGGTTACAAACTGCTCCTACAGAAAACAAACACATAACTGACCTTGTTGATGAGAGTGAAAATAACAGAGTGAGAAACTATATGAAAAAAGCGATGCAATTTTTAATTCTGATAAGCACCATTACGGCCACAAGCGCATTACTCGCCAGTGGCGGTATTGATGGTGGCGGTAACGCTATGTCGCCAGTGACTAATGAAAAATGGAAAGTGGAATGCAGTGGTTGCCACATGCTTTATCACCCAGGATTATTGCCAGAAAGATCTTGGCTAAAAATGATGAATGGGCTGGATAAACACTTTGGCGAAAATGCCAGCCTTGATGTGGCAACGCGCACTGAGATTACAAATTTTTTGGTGGCTAACAGCGCAGGAAAATCAACTAATCGTCGCTCTAGCCGTATCGATCAATCTATTCCAAATAATGTAACGCCGTTGCGAATTACAGAAACGCGCTATTTCACCAGCAAGCACGATGAAGTTTCACCAACGACCTTTAAGCGCAAAAGCATAGGCAGCGCGGCTAATTGTATTGCTTGTCATAAAGGCGCTGAAAAAGGTGATTTTTCTGAGTCACAGATTAGAATTCCGCGTTAAGATTGCATCATGCGTATTTTATTAGTAGAAGATGATGCCCTACTGGGCGATGGCGTTAAGGCCGGTCTGAAACAGGCCGGCTTTGCCGTGGATTGGACGCAAGACGGTCAGGCGGCAAAGCTAGCACTGGAAACTGAAGAATACGCGCTAGTGGTGTTAGACCTGGGCTTGCCAAAATTGAGCGGCACTGATTTACTCACATGGTTACGTGGTCGCGCGTTAAAAGTCCCTGTTTTGATTTTAACTGCGCGAGATACCGTGGCAGATCGTATCGCGGGCTTAAATGCTGGCGCTGATGATTATTTGATTAAACCTTTTGATTTAGATGAACTTATCGCCCGTATCAATGCTTTATTGCGTCGTAGTGCTGGCCAAATCACCTTAACTTTGCAGCATGGCGATATCACGCTAACGCCTTCTACACATGAAGTGAAAAAAAATGGCCAAGCGATAGACCTTTCTGCGCGTGAGTTTTCTTTATTACATGAGCTACTTTTGCATACCGGCCGCGTTCAATCGCGCGAGCAATTAGAGCAACATCTTTATGGCTGGGGCGAAGAAGTAGAAAGTAATTCGGTTGAAGTGCATGTGCATCATTTGCGTAAAAAGTTAGGCACAACATTAATTCGTACTTTGCGCGGTGTAGGTTATGTCATCGACAAAGAAACAACTTAAGCTATGAAATCTCTGCGCTTACGCCTAATTTTACTACTGTCAATTGGCTTAGGCATTGCATGGCTAGTGGCCGCTTGGTTTAGCCACTTAGAATCTAGAGAAGAAATTAACCAGCTTTTCGATGCGCAACTAGCGCAGTCTGCACAAGTATTATTAGGCACAACACGCCACGAACTACATGAGCGCATTGAACATGGCTACGATGAAACGCCGGCCTCGCATGAATACGAGCAACAACTCGCTTTTCAAGTGTGGGATAAAGATAGCTTACTCATGCGCTCAAGCGCAGCACCAACTATTGCGCTGGCAACTAACAAAACTGGCTATAGCCAAACTACCGTCAATGGACAACCTTGGCGCGTGCTTACGCGGTGGGATGCTAACCAAGAATTCATGATTCAAGTGGCAGAACCGCTGGCTGGTCGAGAGGCTTTGGCGCGTCATATCACGCTTAAAATGTTATTACCTACTTTCATCGCCCTGCCCGTGCTTGCGCTATTAATTTGGTTTGGCGTGGGCGCTGGCCTGCAACCTTTAAAACGCCTCAAACAAGAGGTTAAACAACGCACCGCAAATCGCCTAGAACCCTTAGCAATGGCCGGCGTACCCGAAGAGGTCGCACCATTAGCGCAAGCCTTAAATGACTTATTCACCCGCCTAGAACAAGCTTTTGAAGGCGAGCGCCGCTTTACCGCTGATGCTGCACACGAGCTACGCACACCGCTGGCTGCACTTAAAATTCAGGCGCAAGTGGCTTTACGCTCAACCGATGAAGCTGAGCGCCATTTGGCTTTAGAGAATGTATTACGTGGCGTAGACAGAGCCACACGTTTAGTCACGCAATTACTGACATTGGCTAGAGTTGACCCAGAAACTGCTGTGATAGATTTTAAACCCGTTGAATTACATAGCTTGGCCGCCAGTGTCATGGCAGATTTAGAACCACTCGCCCACGCCAAAAATATTGAAATAACCTTGACAGATAGCAAGCCATGCCAAGTAATGGGCGATGACGCGCAACTAGGATTATTAATACGCAACCTGCTAGATAATGCCATTCGCTATACGCCCATTGGTGGTAGCGTTTCCATCGCTATAAAAACCGCAGTAAAAAATACTAATGGCATTACCTTAGAAATACGTGACACTGGCCCTGGCATTGCCGAACATGAACGCGCAGCAGTACAACAACGCTTTTACAGAATTACCGGTAGTGGTGAAGAAGGCAGTGGACTGGGTTTAGCCATAGTACGCCGCATTGCAGAACTGCATGGCGCCAAGTTAATACTTAGCGGTCATGATGAAGCGCAAGGATTATTGGCCATTGTTGTTTGGCCTTTGGAATAATATTTTTAAAATAAAACACCTTAGTTTAAGTTTTTCAGCTTGATTGATTCAGTACCCCTGCGACTATTGAAAGGTTTTGCGCATGAAAAACATCAATACTGAAGCAAAAAATCACACTGGTTTATCTCACGCACAAGCCCTAGCGCTACTAAAAGCTGAGGGCCCCAACGAACTGCCTGCAAGTAATACACGCGATATATTCCGCATTGCCCTAGAAGTAATCCGCGAGCCTATGTTTTTGCTTTTAGTGGTGGCAGGTGGCATTTATTTACTGCTGGGTGATGTCAGCGATGCGCTGATGCTGCTTGGCTTTGTGTGTGTGGTCATGGCGATTACTATCTATCAGGAAAACAAAACCGAGCGCGTGCTGGAAACCTTGCGCGATCTCACTAGCCCGCGCGCCTTGGTTATTCGCGATGGCGTAGAACAGCGCATTGCTGGCCGCGAAGTTGTGCGTGGCGACTTGCTGATATTGTCTGAAGGTGACCGCATTGCCGCCGATGCCATGTTAATTTCGTGCAATCACTTTTCTGCCGATGAATCGCTGCTCACCGGCGAATCTGTCGCCGTGCGTAAATTACCGCAAGCTGAGTCTTTAACGCCAATAGATATTGCGCCGCCCGGTGGCGACAATTTACCTTTTGTTTATGCAGGTTCATTAGTGGTACAAGGTCATGGCATTGCGCGGGTTTTAGCCACAGGCCCACACAGCGAAATTGGCAAAATAGGTAAAGCCTTGCAAAGTTTAGACACCGAAACGACCGCCTTACAGCAAGAAATTCGCCAGCTAGTGCTAAAACTCGCCATTCTAGGCACCCTACTCAGTCTGCTATTATTCGTTATCTATGGCCTCACTCGCGGCGATTGGCTGCATGGCTTGCTCTCAGGCATCACCTTGGCCATGTCTATCTTGCCTGAAGAATATCCTGTGGTGCTTACGGTTTTTATGGCAATGGGCGCTTGGCGAATTTCTAAACATCGCGTACTTACGCGGCGCGTTCATACTGTTGAAGCACTAGGATCAGCCACCGTCATGTGTGTGGACAAAACGGGCACACTGACTTTTAACCGAATGGCGGTGCAGCAATTGGTGGCGGGTAAGCAAATATTTACCCCTAAAAAAGATGATGAAACGCTGCCGGAAGCATTTCACGAATTACTAGAATTTGGCATTCTGGCCAGCGAAACCAATGGTTTTGAAGTCACTCCACTAGAAAACTCAGCAGGACAAGCATCTGCCTTAGACCCGATGGAAAAAGCGATTCACGCGCTGGGGACGCAATTTCTCATTAACACTGAGCATTTACATGGCGATTGGGCGTTAGCGCATGAATATTCATTATCGCCAGAGTTGCTTGCACTGTCACACGTTTGGAAAGCCCTAGACCGTGACGATTACATTGTCGCAGCTAAAGGCGCGCCTGAAGCAATTGCAGATTTATGTCATTTAAATCCTCAACAATTGTCTGAATTATCCGAACAAATAAACTGCTTGGCCGAACAAGGCATGCGTGTGCTGGGCGTAGCAAAAGCCAGTTATAACGGCAGCACTTGGCCCAATATTCAGCATGATTTTGAGTTTGAATTTCTCGGCCTTATTGGTATGGCAGACCCGGTACGCCCAAACGTAGCTGCCGCTTTAAAAGAATGTCATACCGCGGGCATTCGGGTGGTGATGATTACTGGCGATTATCCAATTACTGCAGGTGCAATTGCCGCACAAATTGGCCTTGCCGTTGGCAATGGCGGCATTATTACTGGCGCAGATTTAAGCCAAATGAATGATGCGACATTAGCTGAAAAAATACGCCACAGTAATATTTTTGCGCGCATGGTGCCTGAACAAAAATTGCGATTAGTCAATGCGCTAAAAGCCAATGGTGAAGTCGTCGCCATGACAGGCGATGGCGTGAATGATGCTCCCGCACTAAAAGCCGCGCATATTGGCATTGCCATGGGCGGGCGTGGCACCGATGTAGCGCGAGAAGCCGCTGCGCTAGTGTTATTAGATGACGATTTTGCGTCTATTGTGCATGCGGTACGTTTAGGCCGCAGTATTTTTGATAACTTACGCAAAGGCATGGCTTACATCTTTGCCGTACATTTTCCCATTATTGGCCTCTCGCTCATTCCGCTTTTACTCGGTTGGCCAGCCATGTTTGCGCCTGTACATATTGTATTTTTAGAGATGATTATTAATCCCGCTTGCTCCATTGCCTTTGAGGCCGAACCGGCAGAATCTAATGTAATGCACCGCCCTCCACGACCCACAAAAGAACCGCTATTTGGCAAACGTGTGTTTTTGCTTAGCCTGTTACAAGGCGTAGTTTTATTGTTGGCATCAATATGTGTATTGGGCTACGCTTTGCAACAAGGCGCTACAGAAGATACAGCACGCACATTGAGCTTTACCACGCTAGTCATCGGCAACCTGAGCTTAATTCTGGTGAATCGTTCGTGGCGACACACTGCTTTCCACTCCTTTAGTACGCATAATCCAGCCTTATGGTGGGTAATAAGCGGAGCATTCACTTTTCTGTCGCTCACTTTAACTGTGCCGTTGTTGCGTGAAATTTTCCATTTTTCAGCCATCACGCTACAGCAATTTTTACTTTGCGCCTTGGCTGGAATAAGCACTGTGATTTGGTTTGAGTGTTATAAAATATTCTGGCTAAGTAGACGTGTTTAATAAGCAGACTGAACTTCACCCACTTTAGCGGGTGCGCTTAACAAAAACCCCATTTCGTAATCAGATAGTTGAAATCACTAAATTTACGTTGCACCTTCAAGCCCATGCAATTGAAGCTCTAGATTACGAATACGCTCTAAAAAAACTAGCATTAAACCCAAGGCATTTTGTTCAAGTTCAAAATCAGATTTTAATCTTGAAAGTGTTCTAATTGACACCAATGTATGACTGCTAAAACGTAGCTCACTTATGCTTAAGTTATCCATGCTTGGCTTACTCTGCACTAAATCGCTAGTGGCTAGATTATTAGGAATAAGTGCGCCAATTTCTACTAAATACTGCAGATCTTGTGCCGTTAATCCTGAAAGCTCGACGAGTTCGAGCAGAGAAACTTCATGGTGTTCATCAAGCCAAACTACTTCACTGGTTTCCATATGCATAGCAACACTCCTATTTAAAATGAGCGCGTGGATTAAAGGTCGAATTTAACGCTAACGCTTGCAACAGCTCTCTATCTTTTTCTGATAGCACAGGTGGGGATACGATTTGCGTTACAGCAAATAAATCGCCATGTTCTTGAGCTTGGTCATGCGCTAAATTAGATTTAGGCATACCACGTTTACTAATACGTAGTTTCTGCCCGCTACTAGTGCCTGCTGGCACTTTAAGATTCACCCCACCTGCCAGAGTAGGCACTTCAACCGTCGCGCCTAATGCGGCTTCCCACGGTGTTATTGGCAAATCAATATAAAGATCATGCCCAACAGCACGAAATAATCGATGCGGAATAAAGCTGATATTCAGATATAAATTACCATCAGCACCACCATGAAAACCTTTACCACCTTTGCCGCGTAACAGCAATTTTTGACCATTAATAACACCTTTGGGAATGCGCGCCTTTATGTTGTGCGGTACATGCTTAATTTGCCCTTGCTGATCATGTTCTGGCACGGTGAAGCTTAGCTCTACGGTAGTGCCAGCATAGGCATCTTCTAAGGTAACATTAGTGGTCAATTCATAATCTTGCCCTGGAATAGGTCTGCTTTGTCGTTGCTGTTGCGAATGTTGCCGGCCTTTAGTGAAGCTTGCAAATAAGTCTGCAAAATCTGTACCGTCAAATGAATAGTCCTGACCACCTTGGTTTCCAGCCCAATTAGGTGGCGGCTTAAATTCTTGACCTGAGGGATGGCGACCAAGTTCATCATAAGCGGCACGTTTTTCAGCATCTTTTAAGGTGGCATAAGCTTCGCCTATTTCCTTAAACTTTGCTTCACCCGCCGGATCTTTAGAAACATCAGGATGATATTGATGGGCAAGTTTACGGTAGGCTTTTTTAATTTCCTCTAATGTAGCGGTTCTAGCTACGCCTAGAGTTTCATAATAATCTTTGAATTTCACTGTAGTCTAAGCTCAAGGTTGTCTGATTTTAGGGTGTCTTAATCTATTAAGAAGCGTCTTGATTAAACCGATGAAACCGTGTGCCATGACATTTTCCACAAGGTGGAATACGGCTAGGTTGATGGAAATGCAATTTGGCGCTGCATTGGTCACAAACCAAAGTACCCAAGCCTATAATTTCACCGGTATGATATTCAGCATTGGAAGCAATATGCTTAAGCTTTAGCAGTGCCAGCGTGGTTTTGTCGGCAGATTCACTAAAGGCATGCCACAATTCATTTTTGATTAAAGAAATATCAAAACCCAGCCAATCTTTGAGCTCTTTGCCAGTTTCAGTTAAATGATGCGCGGCATCTAATAAATCGCGCTTAATGGCATTTTTTAGATCGATAGCCTCGTCCGCCTTAAGCTGACTGGCCATTTTGATGTCGTCTGAAATAATTTCAAATAAATGGTGAAAATTACTATCTTCTTGCTTAGACTGCTGCAAAGTACTTTGCAGTGAAGCTTCATAAGCTTGTTCTACCGCATGTTTTTCATCTTGCTGTGGCTGATTATTATTCATGATGACGGCCTTTTTAGTCAATAGGGGCAATTTCAATGTTGAAGTGCAATAATAAAATAAAAACTGGCTACATTTAACAACGATCGGATTCAAATGAATTCGATTCGATAAGCTAATGATACTACTAACTATATGAAGATATTAGAAAATATGCCTCTGAAATTATTCTCAGCTTAGGTAGTACAGGAAACCCCAAACATAGCCATTTTCCTTAGTGGCGGCGCCTCGCCACGATGGTGAAAGTTGCGCCACTTTTCGCGGCGAGGCGCCGCTCCTACATACGACTTTTCAAGCGCTTTAGTGCTTAGAAAATCGGAGTGCCCGTGGTACATACGACTTTTCAAGCGCTTTAGCGCTTAGAAAAATCGGAGTGCCCGTGGTACATGAGTTCTAAAATCTAAATATTTAAAACCATGCTCTATTCACAATTCACAGTAACTAATTCTTAAACCCACCTGTAGGA
>CANFZA010000097.1 GCA_947451235.1 Methylophilaceae bacterium
GAGCGACTTGATTAAACAAACAAAATCTACCTGCTGTTACTGCGGCGTTGGCTGTGGTGTGATTATTTCCAGCCAAAACGACAAAATTATTGACGTGAAAGGTGACCCCAATCACCCAGCAAATTTTGGTCGTTTATGCACCAAAGGGTCTACCTTACACCTTACGGCTAAGTTAGATAATCGCTTACTTTACCCAGAAATGCGTACTAGCCGCGACGCCACTAGAGTGCGCGCTACCTGGGATGAATCACTCGATTTTGTCGTCGAAAAGTTTGCGCAAAGCATAGAAACGCACGGGCCAGATTCAGTCGCTTTTTATATTTCAGGGCAATTGCTCACTGAAGATTATTACGTATTTAATAAACTCGCCAAAGGTTTAATTGGCACGAATAATGTCGATACCAACTCACGGTTGTGCATGAGTTCAGCCGTGGCTGGCTATAAAGCAACACTGGGCGCAGATGCACCGCCCGCCTGTTATGAAGACATTGATCATACCGATTGTTTGTTTATTGCCGGCTCTAACACGGCGTTCGCACACCCGATTATTTATCGCCGCATTGAAGATGCCAAAGCCAAAAATCCTAACTTAAAAATCATCGTGGTTGATCCACGCCGTACCGATACCGCGCAAGCCGCTGATTTGCATCTAGCGATTTTGCCTGGCACCGATGTCGCCTTATTTAACGGCATGTTGCACGTGATGTTGTGGGAAGGCTTGCTGGATATGGCTTATATCCAAGCTCACACCAACGGTTTTGATGCCTTAAAAGATACTGTGCGTGAATACACGCCCAAAATGGTATCTGACATTTGCGGCATTAAAGAAGCGGATATTATTACCGCCGCTAAATGGTTTGGCAAAGGGCCGAGTTTATCTATGTATTGCATGGGTTTAAACCAATCCATACACGGCACCGATAAAAATGCAGCGCTGATTAATTTACATTTAGCCACCGGCCAAATTGGCAAATTAGGCGCTGGGCCGTTTTCACTTACTGGTCAGCCAAACGCAATGGGTGGCCGCGAAGTAGGTGGCATGGCTAATTTATTATCTGGCCATAGAGATTTAGCCAATGCTGAACACCGCGCTGAAGTGGCCAATATTTGGCGTGTAGAAAGCGTGCCGGCAACACCCGGCAAAACCGCTATTGAAATGTTCGATGCCGTAAAAGAGGGCAGCATTAAAGCCATTTGGATTGCCTGTACTAATCCGGCACATTCAATGCCAGACTTAAATAATGTACTAGAAGCGCTAAAAGTAGCGGAGTTAGTTGTGGTGCAAGATGCGTTTAGCCATACCGATACCAATCAATATGCCGATGTATTATTACCTGCTAGCACGTGGGGTGAAAAAGAAGGCACCGTTACTAACTCAGAGCGGCGCATTACTCGGCTAAACTCAGCGGTAGCCGCGCCGGCAGAAGCACGCCATGACTGGGCGATTATGGTAGAGTTTGCCCAGCGTTTAGAAAAGCGCCTAGGCAAAAATAGTGATTTATTTGCTTATACCAACACCGAAGAAATCTTCAACGAACACCGTGAAACCACGCGTGGCCGCGATTTAGATATTACTGGCTTAAGCTACGCGCTACTCAATGAACAAGGCCCGCAACAATGGCCTTTTGTCACTGGTGATACAACAGGCAAAGCGCGTTTATATGCCGATGGTATTTTCCAAAAGCCCGATGGTAAAGCGCAATTTATTAACGCCACTTATCAAGGTACGGCGGATAAAACCGATGCGCGCCATCCTTTGCATTTACTCACCGGCCGCTTGCGCGATCAGTGGCATGGCATGAGCCGTACCGGCACGGTTGCACAATTATTTAATCATGCTGAAGAGCCTGTTATTCATATCAATGCTGACGATATGTCGCGGCGTTTAATTAAAGATGGCGACTTAGTTAAAGTTAGTAATAAACGCGGCAGTTTGGTGTTACCTGCGCAAACTTCGGATGAAGTGCAACCCTCGCAGACCTTTATTGCGATGCATTGGGGCAGCCAGTTTATGCATGGTTTGGGCGTGAACGCACTCATGCCACCGGCGTTTGATAAAACTTCAAAACAGCCAGAGCTTAAACATACCGCCATTAAAATTGAAAAGTTAACGCTACTTTGGCGCATGACGGTGATGCGCACCATTCAAGATTTAGCAACTTTGCAAAAAGTACGTGAATTATTAGCCAATTTTGAATACGCCAGTTGTGGTTTATTTGGCCGCGGCACTGCGCATCATGCTGGTATGCTGATTTTACGTGCAGCACATTTTGAGGCGCCAGACGCCACATTAATAAACCAGATTGATGACATACTGGGCATGACAGACGGTATGCCGCTACTCAATTACAACGATGCCAAACGTGGCATCAGCAAACGTATTTTGGTGGAAAATAATCCTGAAAATAACAAGCCAGAAGTCACAGGCGTGCGCTTGGTTGGCGAAACCTTAGCCGCAGATTGGCTAAAAGATGTGATGATGACAGGTGAGTTTAGTCCAGAATTACGCCGCTGGGCGTTAGCGCCACTGATCGCACCGCCAGATGGGCAGCGTAGCCGTGGAAAAATTATCTGCAATTGTTTAGATGTCGCAGAAAATGACATTATTGACACCATACAACTGGGCGCCGACTTAATCACTTTACAAAATAAACTAAAATGCGGCACAGAATGTGGCTCTTGCGTGCCAGAGCTGCGCAGGTTGGTTCAGTTGCACGCCAAGCATTAGGTTTATCGCTTTGTTGGCATTTATGGCGAATCCAATCTATTCAAAAAGCGCTATTCAAGAGACGCTATTCAATCGGTCGTCTAAATAACGGCCGTCATGTGTTTTTGTAGGAGCGACGCCCTCGTCGCGATTGCACCATTGTTTCGCGACGAGGGCGTCGCTCCTACAAGTAATAATGGCTGTAATAATGGCCGTAATAATGCTCGCAATCAAAGCGTTACCCAGCGCGCAACACACAGTTAATTAAACAAAATACAAAACAAAAAATCCACTAACTTAAAAAAGATTAGTGGATTCAATGTTTAGACTTTACTAAATAATCGCATTAAAAATTAATGCAATGAAATATTCGGTCTTTTTAACTACGCCAGCAAGCGGCCTATAACAAAAAACTATTTAAGTTTAGTTTCTTTATATAAAACATGCTTACGAACAACTGGATCAAATTTCTTGATTTCCATTTTGCCTGGCATAGTACGTTTGTTTTTAGTAGTGGTATAGAAATGACCTGTACCAGCACTTGATTCTAGTTTAATTTTTTCACGCATGACTCAAATTCCTTATTTAGCTAAATAAATTTAGCTTAGATTTTTTGACCGTCAGCACGCATACCAGCAAGTACAGCATCAATGCCGTTCTTGTCAATAGTACGTAGAGCAGCGTTGGTAATACGCATGCTTACCCAGCGGTTTTCGCTCTCAACCCAAAATTTGCGGTTTTGCAAATTAGGTAAAAAACGGCGTTTTGTTCTGTTATTAGCGTGAGAAACATTGTTACCCACCATTGGCTTTTTGCCAGTTACCATACATACACGTGCCATGGTTAATCTCCAAACTTCTGCTTTTTTCGAAAGACCGCAATTATAGTACTAAAGCGAATATTATCTCAAGGTAAATATCACTTATATTTACGGTTTATGCGTAAATATTATGCTTTGTGTAAATTATGCGGTCTTGTTATGTAAATTGTGTACAAAATGCAACAAAAGTTTAATGTTTACCGGTGCTACCAAAGCCACCTTCGCCACGTTCGCTGGCATCAAAATCATCCACCACATGAAACTCCGCCTGCACCACAGGCACAATCACAAGCTGCGCGATGCGTTCCATAGGATTAAGCTCAAATGCCGTGTTGCTACGATTCCAGCAAGACACCATTAATTGGCCCTGATAATCAGAATCGATTAAGCCCACTAAATTGCCCAGCACAATGCCATGCTTATGACCCAAGCCCGAGCGCGGCAAAATAATCGCGGCATAATAGATGTTATCTAAATGTATCGCTATGCCGGTAGGGATGAGCGTAGTTTCACCGGGCTGCAGCGTGATAGGCGCATCTATACAAGCGCGTAAATCTAGCCCAGCAGAACCTGCTGTGGCATAAGCCGGCATTTGCTCACGCAGGCGATCATCTAGTACTTTTAAATCGACGATAATTTTCATAAGGCTCTCAGTAAGTGGGCTGTTGATTTTAGATTAGCATTAAACACTAAATATGTTTAATAAAAAAGCCAGTAAGTATGCTTACTGGCTTTTAGATTGCACATGGATCAGTACTTTAGTTCCAAGTGCGTTAGTTGAATCTATAGTTCGCGTTAAGGCCTATAAGATAGTTGCGGCCAGCTGCGGGTTCATAAAAGCGCTTGTTAGTGTCATTGACACGTACTGAGCCAATGTAGTCTTTATCAAATAAATTTTCAATGCGAGCATATTCACTAAAGCTCCAGTTTTCTACATTTTGCTTAAAGCCAGCCCTTAAATTGAAAATTGTATAAGCCGGTGCCGTTTCGCCAGCAGTGTTGATATCATCAACATAAACCTTGCTGTTATAGCGGCCTTCAAAAGCCGTTGAAAATCCTAGGCTTGGAGCTTTCCATGAAACTTCGCCATATAGCTGGCTGCGATACGTGCCCGGGATGTGGTTGCCAGAAGCAACTGGAGTCGGGCTACTACCAATAAATGATGATGTAAATTTCGCATCCAAGTAGGTGTAAGCGGCATATAAGTTAAAGTTGTGAGCCAACGCCGCATCAGCTGAAAGTTCTAATCCTTGCCGCTCAGTTTTACCTGCATTTGTATAAACCGCGTATGGGGCCCCTGAAATGGCAACAATTTCATTTTCTGAATTAGTTTTAAATACGGTAACGTTGACTCTTGTGTTGTCTAGCACAAACGCTTTTAGACCTAATTCATAGTTATTACTTGTGCTAGGCTTTAAGTTGAAATTTGGCCCAAGGCCGGCTAGGCTACTGTAGGCTACTTCAATAAAAGTGGGTGTCTCAAAGCCTTTGCCATAGTTTGCGTATAAATTTAATGCGGGGTTAACTTTCCAAACTATGCCGACGACAGGTGTAGTTTTTTGATACTCGACACTGCCACTAGTATCGCCATTGGCACTTGTGCCCGTAATAAATTTATCTTTAACTTCCAACTTCACTTTTGTGCGTCTAGCGCCAGCATGTAAGTCTACGCTGTCTAATACTGACCACTTGCCTTGAATATACTGATCAAAGTTAGTCGAGATATTCGCTTCATCGCGGTTTAGCGCATAATTAGTATTATTAAGAACCGTTATGGAGCGCTTTATCCCGTTATCCGCATTAATGTCCATCCTAGCATCGTTCATTTTTCCATAAGTTAATCCTAAGCTGATATTGTAGGGGCGGCTAAACAGATCGCCTTTATTATCCCAGCGCACATCAGTGCCCCAAAAATCACGAGAAATATCACTAGCACGACTGTTTGCATTGTTATTAGTACCGCCAGGCTTGAGCGATAAATATTGTGAGTTTTCTCGTGTGCCGGCATAGCTCATTACATTAATGGTGTTATTTTCACTGAGCGCATGCTCTAAATTAAATCCTACCTGCCTGTGGCTACGATAGACCCTTGCATTCGCATCTGTTGTTACTTTTGCTACGCCTCTAGGGTTTGTAAATGCAGAAGGCTCTCCCGGATTAGCGCGAGCAAGGCCGCTTGGGTCTTGTGCTTCTTGGTCAAACCAATTGACGAGTGCCGTAAGCTTAGTTGCTTCACTAATGTTGATTTTGAATTTCGCGGTGGCTTGTTGTTTTTTGCCAGCGCCATGTTCACGATAACCATCAGTTTCAAAATTCGAAACATTCAGCAAATATTCAATATTTTCTGAAGTGCCCGTTGCATTCATTATTTCACGTTTAGTATTGTCGCTACCAAGCATAACGGTTGCCCCAACTTCAGCAGTTTTAGGCGCATCTTCACTTAGCATTTGAATTACGCCACCAGAAGAGCTGCCATAAAGCGCTGAAAACGGACCACGCATAACCTCTATACTTTTAACAGCAGACAAATCAACCACGCCAGGCTGGCCTTGTCCATCAGGCATCGTCAATGGAATGCCATCTACATAAACGCGTACACCGCGCACGCCAAAGCTAGATCGGGAGCCAAAGCCACGGCTTGAGATTTGCGGGTCTTGTGATTGATTATTTCTATTTTGTGCGGTAATTCCTGGCACGCGGATCAAACTTTCAGAAAGCGTCATTTGTAATTGGCCGTCTTGAATATCTTTCTTTTCCACGACATCAATCGCTACCGGTAAGTCGAAACTATTTTGCTCAACACGTGTAGCAGTAATTACCAGTGGCGCTAGGATTATTTTTTGCTCAGCAGGCTCTGCAGCAACGGCGTTTTGTGTAAGACCGCACACGCCCAATACAGCAATTGATAATAGTTTTCTTTTAAAGATTTTGGAGGATGACATGATGACCTTAACAGTTGAGTTGTTTTTTTAGAACTGAATTTTGTGCGAGTTTACGATAAAAACCATTGATAAACATCAAGATATCGATGGTTTATTTAATGAGTATGAATGAGATGGCCTGAAATTGGTGTTGCTAGGTTGTTTGTGCCGGACTTAGCCGGATTTGATTTAAAACTAAAGCATACCGGCCAAATGCGCTAACAATAATCTGGCAATGTCAATTTTGGGCGCGCGTACTAAAGGATGCGCGCCATTTTTATCGAGCAGCGTTACGCTATTTTCATCGCTACCCAAGGCCTCGCCAGCTAAATTTGCTACTATCAGTGGCAATTTTTTTGCCTGACGCTTGGCCTCGGCATATTCCAATAAGTTTTCAGTTTCTGCCGCAAAGCCCACGCAGAAAGGTGCGTTTGGCAAGCTGGCGACCTCTGCCAAAATGTCTTTATTACGTGTAAGTGATATGCTCAGGGTAGAAGCGTTCTTTTTAATCTTTTCTGGCTGTTGCGTCACTGGGCGATAATCCGCCACGGCGGCTACCGCAATAAAAATATCTTGCTGAATAATATTACTCATCACCGCGTCATACATTTCATTGGCACTTATTGCGCTGATTTTGTTGACGCCTGCAGGCGCGCTTAGCGCAGTTGCGCCAATGACTAAAGTGACTTCTGCGCCCATATCTGCGGCGACTTGAGCGATGGCGTAACCCATTTTGCCGCTACTTAAATTAGTGATGGCGCGCACTGGGTCTAGCATTTCTAGCGTTGCACCGGCGGTAATTAACACACGTTTCCCGGCCAGTAATTTTGGCGTAAAGTGGGCGTTTACTAACGCTAGCAAGGCCTCTGCTTCTAGCATGCGGCCTAGGCCGACTTCGCCACAAGCTTGCTCGCCGCAATCTGGCCCTAAAATGCTAATACCATCTGCTTTAAGTTGATTAATATTGCGCTGCGTGGCCGGGTTTTCCCACATTTGTTTGTTCATGGCTGGCGCTACTAATAGCGGGCAATTTCTAGCCAAGCATAAAGTAGAGAGTAAATCGTCCGCACGGCCTTGCACCAGTTTTGCCATAAAATCGGCGCTGGCTGGGGCGACTAAAATCGCGTCCGCGTTGCGGCTTAATTCAATATGCGGCATGCCGTTGCTAATGCTGCTATCCCACATATCTATAAATACCGGCTTGCCAGATAAGGCTTGCATGGTGACTGGCGTAATAAATTGACAGGCGGCGTTAGTCATCACCACTTGCACCTCAAACCCAGCTTTAACTAACAGGCGCACTAATTCTGCCGCTTTATAAGCCGCAATGCCGCCGGTAATGCCTAATACCAGTTTGCCGAGTAATCTTTTTTGATTGTTTGCATGCATAGCGACATTCTAAACCATTTCATCAAAAACCGCAGATTGGTGCTTATTGGTCATCATCCTGCGCTTAATACAGTGATGAAATTGGCAATCATATTGTCACCAAAGCTTGCAACAATGCTTTTTCTAAATGATAGCCACAAAATATACGTAAGCCAAAATATAAGAAAATCAACAATAAAGGATCAAGCAATGGCAATTACCGATTGGCCGGCAGCAGAGCGCCCGCGTGAAAAATTGCTAGAATTAGGCGTAGAGGCTTTGTCGGACGCAGAATTGCTCGCCATCTTTTTGCGCGTCGGGGTGACGGGCAAAAGCGCGGTAGATTTAGCACGAGATTTGCTCAAGCAATTTGGTAGTTTAAATGGTATTTTTGCCGCGCAACTGAGTGAATTAACGCAAGTGCATGGCATAGGCACCAGTAAATACGCGCAGTTACAAGCCATTTTTGAAATGAGCCGCCGTGCGCTTAGCGAAAAAATGCAAGTAAAAGATGTGCTCAGCTCGCCCCAGCAAGTACGCGATTATTTATGTTTAAAGTTAGGCAATCTGACGCGAGAAGTATTTGTAGTGCTGTTTTTAGATGCGCAAAATAGAGTCATTATTAGCGAGGAAATGTTCACCGGCACGCTTACACAAACCAGTGTTTACCCGCGAGAAGTCGTTAAGCGAGCGCTACATCACAATGCCGCCAGCGTTATTTTTGCGCATAATCATCCTTCAGGCCTCGCCCAGCAAAGCCAAGCCGATGAAATGATTACTAAGCAGCTAAAACAGGCGCTTTCGCTAGTGGACGTGCGGGTGCTAGACCATTTTATTGTGGC
>CANFZA010000098.1 GCA_947451235.1 Methylophilaceae bacterium
ATAAGCGGATAAGATTCATGCTGTTTCATCTGCGTGCAAGGGTGCCAAACAGATTTTAAACTGCGATTTAGTAGGGTTTGGTTGAGGTTCATGTGTACTTTTAAATTCGTTTAAAATTCTATTGATTATTAATGAAACGCATCTTCACGCTGGTGCTTAATGGCTAATACAACGATAATATTGCGCAACTTATCAAACGCATAAACGGCAACATAGCCAGTATTGCCACGCGAAATCACTAATTCGCGGCTACCATCAGCAATAACGACCCTCCCCACCGCTGGGTGACGTTTTAAAAGCTGAAGCCCATCATCAATAATATCAAAGGTATTGAGTGCTGCGGCTAAATCCACGTCCATTAAAAAATCAACCAAACGCTCAATATCGCTCATTGCCGCGCTTGAATACTCTAATTTTATCATTGCCTAACTACGTTTTATTGGCTGAGGTTTCGGCAATACCTTGCCTTGAATCTTAGCGCGTAAATAGGCATGCACTTCGTCTACATCGTAAGCAATATCTGTTTCTTGATAATGTTTTAACGATGCCTCCGCACGCGCCATAAAAGCACGATCTTGTTCAATACGCTCAGTTTGCTCGACTATCGCCTCGACCATAAATGCATGCGCTGTTTTACCTGTGTCTACCGCTAATTTTGCAATACGCTCTTTTAAACTGTTAGGTAATTTCAAGCTGGTAGTAGCCATCACTTTCACTCCTTAACTCAATAAAGTGTTACCAAAGTAACACCTCAAAAATATCGTGTCAATCCATTTTGTGCTATAGTCCGCATCCCATTGATTGTTATCGTTTTAATATGCTAAAAACCCGTCGCCATCTCGAACTTCTCGCCCCTGCTAAAAATGCAGATTTTGGCATAGAAGCGATTAATCACGGTGCAGACGCCGTGTATATTGGCGGCCCTGCCTTTGGTGCGCGGGCTAAAGCGCCTAACACGCTAGAAGACATAGTGCGTTTGGTCAAACATGCGCACCGTTATCATGCCGAGGTGTTTGTAGCGCTGAATACTATTTTCCATGATAACGAACTAGAAGGCGCACGCAAGCTGGTGCATCAGCTTTACGAAGCCGAAGTAGACGCGCTGATTGTGCAAGATATGGGCTTGCTACAAATGGATTTACCACCGATACAATTGCATGCCAGCACACAAACCGATATTCGCACCGTAGAAAAAGCGGTGTTTTTAGACCAAGTCGGCTTTACGCAAATGGTGTTGGCGCGCGAATTAGATTTGCACACCATACAAAAAATTGCCGCTGCGACAGAAAGTAACTTAGAGTTTTTTGTTCACGGTGCCTTATGCGTGGCGTTTAGCGGACAATGTTTCATCAGCCATGCGCATACTGGTCGCAGTGCAAATCGTGGTGAATGTTCACAAGAATGCCGCTTGCCCTTTACGCTGGAAGATTCAAAAGGTCGCATCATCGGCAAAGACAAACACTTTTTATCCATGAAAGATAATGACCAAAGCACCAACTTACGCGCCTTAATTAGTGCCGGGGTCAGTTCATTTAAAATTGAAGGCCGCTACAAAGATTTACCTTACGTAAAAAATGCCACCGCGCATTATCGCCAATTGTTAGATGAAATTTTGCACGAATCGCCAGAGCTGGCAAAATCCTCTTCTGGCATTAGCACTTACACTTTTAGCCCGCAGCCTGAAAAAACCTTTAACCGTAGCGCCACAGATTATTTTGTAAATGGTCGCCAAGCAGATATTGGCGCGTTTGATACGCCTAAATTTTCTGGCGAAACTTTGGGTTTAGTATCAAAAGTCGGCAAAGACTTTTTTGAAGTTGAGTCAGATGTGCAACTACACAATGGCGATGGCGTATGCTTTTTTGACGTACACAAAGAATTAGTCGGCTTGCGCATTAATACCGTAGACGGCAAAAAACTATTCCCCAACGAAATGCCAGTCGATATTAGAAATAATATGCAGGTGTATCGCAACCGCGACCACGCGTTTATGCGCTTGCTAGAAAAAGATTCAGCGCAACGCAACATTCAATTGCAAATGATTTTTGCTGAAACCAGCGATGGCTTTACGCTGAGTGTGACGGACGATGTTGGCTTTAGCGCAACCGTCAATTGTGTGGCAGAAAAACAAGCGGCGGACAACATTGCCAAAGCAGAAGCCAATTTGCGTGAAAATTTAAGTAAGCTTGGCAATACCAATTTTATGGCGAATGAAATCTACTTGCAGACTAGCCAAGCTTGGTTTGTGCCAGCTTCCGTGGTGAATAATTTACGCCGCGAAGCTATCGTGCAATTAGAACAAGTGCGCCAAAATGGCTATCAACGCCCGCAACCTAAAGCCGCCGCCGTGCCGCCAGCAATATTCCCAGAAGATACTTTAAGTTATCTGGCCAATGTGTATAACCAAAAAGCCCGCCATTTTTACGAAAAACACGGGGTAAAACTCATCGCCTCCGCCTACGAAGCCAATAAAGAATTAGGCGAAGTACCGCTAATGATTACCAAACATTGCCTGCGTTTTAGCCACGGCATGTGTCCAAAAGAGGCCAAAGGTGTGATTGGCGTGCAAGGCACGGTAACCGCAGAACCGATGACGCTGATTAACGGCAATGATAGATTTACACTGAAATTTGACTGCAAACCTTGCGAAATGCACGTGATGGGCAGCATTCGTAAACCGGTGATTAAAATGGGGCCGCCACAGACCGTGATGTTTCATGCCAAGAAATAAGTAAGCGATTTCTGCTAGGCTTAAAACGCCATGATGGCTTTGATTTATAAAGTGATCATAATTAAGTGAATTAAGATTATGCTAAAACCGCATAAGCAACTCAATTAATCCTAGTATTAATTGACCTACAAATAAATAAGAGTTTCTCAAAAGATTAATCCAGCAGAAAAAGCTTATGTTAGTAATTGCAACGACTTAGGCGTAGGCATCATGGATGCGCCCTTTGCCATGCTAAATTCTAAATTCTAAAAAGTGAAGTTTTCGTAACATAGCTAATAAATATGCAATATATTTTTGCTACCATCAATTTAGATAGATCATTTCCCAGATAAATACTATTAACATAAATTAAAACGGTTAAACCTCCCATGCTTTTTAGGCGTTCACTTTCACACGAACTCATCACTACCGCAGTTGGCTCACTCCTTATTTTGGTAAGTATTGTTATCGCACAGCGTACGGGCTATCTTTTGCAACTAGCTGCAAATGGCGTACTGCCTAACGATGCAATTACAACCATGCTAAGTTTCAACATGCTTAAGTTTATGCCTATGCTGTTATCTCTCACCTTGTTTCTATCAATACTGATGACATTGTCTCGATGGTATCGAGATTCTGAAATGGTCGTTTGGTTTAGCTCAGGGCTAAGTATAGCTAGCTTTATAAGGCCTATATTGTCATTTGCCATTCCCATAGTTATTCTTATTTCAATGCTTAGTTTATTCTTAATGCCTTGGGCTACTAGTAAAGGTGAGGGCTACAAAGCTCAGCTTGAAAGTCGCGATGAATTATCAGCCATTAGCCCAGGTACGTTTAAAGAGTCATCAAATGCAGAGCGTGTGTATTTTATTGAAGGTTTTGATGCGCTAGGCAGCCAAGTAAAAAATATATTTGTACAATCGATGCACCAACATAAATTAGGCCTGATTGTCGCGGCAAATGGTAGTCGCTATATTGACCAAAATGGAGATAATTTTTTAGTGCTAAATAGTGGCATGCGCTATCAAGGCTTACGTGACAGCACAGAATTTTCTAGCACATCCTTTGAGAAGTATTCAGTTCGAGTAGAGCCTGCAGAAGTGAAGAAAAATAAAAACTCAATACAGACTATCTCTAAATCAAGTAAGGAGTTATTCGAGAATAAAGACAATGCGAATAATGCGGAACTTCAGTGGCGGCTCGCTATTCCTATCTCAGCGCTTATACTAGCCTTCCTTGCAATTCCGCTAAGTGCTTTAGACCCCCGCTCTGGACGTTCTCTAAACTTCGCACTGGCACTTGTTATTTATGTCCTTTATAACAATATGCTCAGCATTATGCAGGCATGGGTTGCACAAGGAAAATTAAATGCCGCTATTGGCCTCTGGCCCGTACATTTAGTATTTTTAATGATGGCCGTGTATCTATTTTATAGGCGCATGCACCAACTACCTGTTACCCCAAAAATGCTTACCCCTAATTGGTTAAGGATATTTACAAAAGCTCAATAAAGCAGGTTAAGTTAAGATCTATATTGGGTGACTTAGATATAAGCTATAGCGCCCAGCATCACCGATCATTTTTAGCGTATTCAGCTCACTAGAGATTCGATATAACTGTGATTTCTTAATGGCTAGATAAATTTGACTTGATTTTGATAAATCATCTATTTGCTCTACGGTGTTAACTTCTATTGCCTTACCGTCAGTGTAGAACATCGGTGAAAATGGTTTATCACTCAAAAAGACTATTGGCTTAGCATTGTGCTGAGCTTTATATAACGCAACCACCCCTTTTGCCGATCTTAGATCTGCTTTATGGCCTAAAGTTAAAGCGATAAGCACACCGATCATAGTCACTGCACTTAAACTAACTCCCCACAATAGTGCACTTTTCGCAAATGACACTTTAACTTTACCCAGATAAAGTGCCAATAATAAAGCGAGAGACGGTAAGCCGGGCAATATGTAAGTCCATAAAGTATTTCCAGACATTGTAAAAAAAATACAAGGCGCTAAGCCTGTCATTAATAAATAAACCTTAAGCTGATGGTCTTTTATTGTATTTTCTAGGCTATTTTTATGAAATTTAGTCGTCCATATGGTGATAGGGAGTATCAAGCACCAAGGCAGACTGGCCACAATAAGATACAGCCAAATGGAGCCACGTGGTCTGGCATGTGCCGTGCCATATAGATCACCCTTCCAGCCAGAAATAGTGAAGCGCTGCCAATGCTCGCCGATAAAGAAATAGTGCAGAAAGCCTGGGGTATGTAGTTCTGCCGCTAAATACCAAGGCAAACTGAGTAGAATCGCTAAAGTACAACCTAGAATCCATGGCAATCCTTTCCAAGTTTCTTTAATTGATGCTGTTAGCAATGCCCATAAAACAATGGGGATAAAAACCAACACCCAGCCTACCGGACCTTTGGCATATAACATAATGCTTAAACCAATAAAAAAGAGCCACTGCTCACGCTTCCTATTCTCCTCTGCTCCTCGCAGGCTTAGCCAGAAAGCTCTTAAGGACAATGTACTACCTATACAAAGCGCCATATCAGTCATCACAGCGCCAGATAATAAAATAAATAGAACAGACGTGCTTAATATAGTGATAACGTAAAAAGGATTTATAAGGCTTCGTTTTGCCCAGTCGTAACAAATAAACACGATGAAAACTGCCGCAAGAAATTGAGGAAAACGTACGGCAAATTCATTGACACCAAATACCTTTACGCCAAGGGCGGAGATCCAAAATGATAAGGGTGGCTTACCCCAAAACGGAATTCCAACATTAAACCATGGAGTTATCCAGTCGTTCATTTCGGCCATTTTCCTGGCCATTTCACCATATCGTCCCTCAGTTGTATCCATCAATGGATAAAATGCTAGAGAGATTGCCCTTAGCAAGATGAGGCCGGTGAGTATGTAAAGTGTTGATTTTCCGAGCGCTAATTCAGCCTTACTCCAGAACCTATAAAAAAAAATCAACTTTTATACTCCTTAACTAAACTTACTTGGCACAATTTAGTTAAGCATTTTTAATTTTATTTGTTACAGGATTATGAATACGCACTATTTGAAACGGTACTAGTGGCGCTAGGGATTTCAGCTAAGCGCATCGCACATGACAGCATAAATCTAGCTAATTGCTATATGCCTCAAAGAAAAATATTGCTGTAGCTTTCTAGCATTTACACTTTCTTGACGAACTCAGACTTCAATTTCATCGCGCCTATGCCATCAATTTTGCAATCAATATCATGGTCGCCATCTACTAAGCGAATATTTTTGACTTTAGTGCCCACTTTAACCACCAACGACGAGCCCTTCACTTTCAGATCTTTAATCACGGTAATGGTATCGCCGTCTTGCAGAATATTGCCGTTAGAATCTTTGATAACACGCACTTCGTCTGCGTTTTGAGTAGCGCTATCTTTAGCCCATTCATGTGCACATTCTGGGCAAACATATTGCTCGCCATCTTCATAGGTAAATTCAGAATTGCATAAGGGACACGGTGGTAAATTGCTCATGGTGGCTTTCTTTATAATAATTATTTTAAAAGGACTGCGTGGTTAATTTAATACGCCGCGTTAATAAAGTTTCTATGTTAATTATGGCGCGGGATTCATCATTGCCAAGTGTAAACCTTCAATTTCCTGCATCACTTCTGCAGATAATTGTACATCCCAAGCGGCAATATTTTCTTTTAGCTGCGCCATACTGGTCGCGCCAATAATAGTGCTTGTCACAAACCAGCGATGATACACAAAAGCCAGCGCCAATTGCGTTGGCGTTAAACCATGCTGTCGCGCTAGCGCCGCATAGGCAATACTGGCCGGCTGGACATTGTGTTTTGTGTAACGCTGGGCGTAGCCAGTAAACATAGTCGCGCGGCCTTGCGTATCTGGTTGATCAATATATTTAGCAGTTAAATGACCAAAAGCCAGCGGTGAATAAGCTAAAAAGCCGACTTTTTCGCGGTAAAGTATTTCAGATAAACCTAATTCAGGAATGCGATTAAGTAAACTATAGCCATTTTGCAGGCTGGCGATTCTGGGCAGATTATATTCTTTGGCGATGCGTAAAAACTCCATCACGCCCCAAGGTTGCTCATTAGACAAGCCGATATAACGCACTTTACCTTCTGCGACTAATTCGGCTAAAGTTTCTAATTGCTGATGAATAGACACCCAGGTTTTTTCATCGCCTTCGTTAAAAATGCCAGACTCAAATTCACCCGCTGGGTCAAACTGATATTGGCCAAACATTGGCACATTACGTTCTGGCCAGTGTATTTGGTACAGGTCTATATAATCTGTTTGCAGACGCGTTAACGAGCCTTCAATGGCGGCGCGAATGTTGGTTCTGTCCAAACACGGTGGGCCTTCACGTATCCAGCTCATGCCACGGCGAGGGCCTGCAACTTTACTGCCTAAAATAATTTTATCGCGTGCTTGGTTTTTAAGCCAACTGCCTATCATGGTTTCTGTGCGGGTACAGGTTTCAGCCTTAGGCGGCACCGGATACATTTCGGCAGTATCTATATAATTAATGCCTTGCGCGAGGGCATAGTCTAGCTGCTCATGCGCTTCGGCCTCGGTATTTTGGTCGCCATAAGTCATCGTTCCTAAACAGATGGCTGAAACATTTAAATCAGAGCTACCTAATTGTCTATATTGCACGATTTTGAATATCCAGTTAATGCAAGGTTTGCGTTGCGGAAATAATGTTTACTTGCTTAACATCTACGGTCATCAATAAATCCCAACCGGCTTCGCGTGTTGCCAGCTGCATCATGCTGGTGAGTGCATGTACAAGCTCGTTAGTTAACGCCATTTTAACAGATTGGCCATTGACACATTGCAACTCTAATTGCGGTGGCAAATTAGCAATAGTCACCACCAAACATTGCACCGCAAGCATAGGCTCCGGTGATCGCGCCTGCCTATCGGCTATATATTCAGATTTAAAATCTAAACTTTCGACTTTTTTCTGTACATTAGACTCTTGAAGAAAACTTTCTATCGCCTGATTTTTACCATCTGGTGTTGAAATAGTGGGGGCTGCAAATTGGCTAGCCGTTGGTAATAAAGCGCTACTAGCTGTTTGTAGCGAACTCCAAATTAACTTGCATACTCTGCGTGTAACCCACACGGCAACCTCAGATTTATCTACAAGGCCTACCCTTAATAGCAACCTATCTTCCTGGTCGTTAAAACCAAGGTTAATTTGTTCAATAGCTGATTCATTTTGTGTCATAGCCGTACTTTATACATTGAATACAATGTGAAGCATAAGGTTTTTATGTAAATATTTCTAGATTTAATCTTGAAATACAGTCGCCTACCCCAATAAATAACACTCTATCTAGCACTCTATAGGTTTGAGTGCTAAAATCGTGACCGTTTTGTATGGTTTAAAAGTCAGCGTTTAGAAATCAGATGTTGCTAACTATATCGGTCATGAAGTTGGTCATACCAGTTTTGTTTTAGCAGTCCATAAGCGCTATGCTAATAAGGACTTTAAATAGTTTAACGTTATTTATTTTTGATTTAATTTTGGAGAAATCGTATGAAAATTCGTCCTTTACACGACCGCGTCATTGTAAAACGTTCAGAAGAAGAGCGTACTACGGCATCAGGCATTGTGATTCCAGATAGCGCAACAGAAAAACCAGACCAAGGTGTGGTACAAGCCATTGGTTCAGGCAAACGTGACGACAGCGGTAAAGTGATCGCTTTAGACGTTAAAGTCGGCGACAAAGTATTGTTCGGCAAATATGCCGGCCAAACGGTAAAAGTAGATGGCGAAGAGTTATTA
>CANFZA010000099.1 GCA_947451235.1 Methylophilaceae bacterium
ACATAAGTATTGTTAGTGGTGTAATAGCGCTCCAAGAATTGTGAAGTTTCCATTAATACCGCCTTGGCATCAGATCGGTTAGCCCTAAGCACATATTCGGTATAGGAAGGTAAGGCAATTGCGGCAAGTATGCCGAGAATCGCCACAACAACCATCACTTCAATGAGCGTAAATCCTTTAAGCCGCGTACTGGTTCGATAAGCCTGCGGTGTCATCGTAAAAAATTTAGCGGTACTCATTTGAATAACTCCCTCCAACTAACACGGCCTAAAGCCTCTAATGGCGTTGTTACACCGCCTCCGATCACCCCGCTAGAATCAACCACGCCACCAATATCTATATCGTTACCAGTAACAGTAGTCGTTGAACCACCATTTGAGTTAGTGACTGTGGTTGTGGTTGTAGCAGTGCCATTTGCGTTAATAGCCACGTTAACCACGGTTGTGGTAGTCGTACCATCTGCGTTGGTTACTGTGGTTGTGGTGGTTCCTGCCACTGGGGGTGAACCCACGCCAAATGCGCCAATTTTTGGATCTTTGGCGGCATCAGCAGCCGTTTTGTTTAGCGTTGCGCACTTACGTGTCGTGGCTGTATCTTGAGATCCACATGTTCGCGTGTCGGTATAACCTAACTTAGTCCAGTTTGTTGCACCATAGCATGGGCCAGACTGACTCGCACCTGTTGAGCTGTATGTTTTAGTATGCCAGAAGGTGGTGTATTCAGCCAAAACATCTGTAGTGTACTTATCTGATTTTACCCTCCAACCATATTCAGAATGATTCGGCACACTCAATTCAAGGTCGGCTTGTGGTGTGTTTGCTTTAATTACTTGTATGGTCAGCGCACCATTGTGACGTACACCCGTGGCTTTTGATGCACCTGTAGAGGTTGTAACTGTCGACGAACTCCAGCCCAAAGTACCATTACCACTGGTAGTCACGGTAGATGGTGGAATTATAGGGCGATACATCAAGCCATCTTTTAAACTTTCACTGACAACAACACAGGCATAGTCACCTACGGGGTGCAAACCTACACGAACATCTTCAGGCAGACCCATCGCCCCGCCCCACCAATCTTTGGGAGTAAAAGCCTCTACTGGCATATTGATAGTTAAGCTATTTACATTAGCCCTAGTATAAGTAGGCACTTGAGTCTCATCAGTTACATCTAACGTCGCTGAGGTAAGAAAGTTTTTCATCGAAATATAACCTGCATTTACGTTATACACATATGCTGGTGTGCCATTAAAGTGAATGCTTACCGCTGGGCTCAGGTATTGATTTGACGCAATCACCTTAAACTGCGTTGCTGTTGATGGAATTGCATTAGCTAAATTAAATCGCGTATCACTGGCATTGAGCATATTAACGCCAGTCCGGTCGTAAATATCATCGTATTCATGAACGTGTTTCATGTAATCTACATCACCATTATTAATGCTATTACACGTAGCGCTATTGCAGGCAAATGGAGCAACATTAGCTGTTACACCACCACTAAATGCAGTTGAACTCAGAGCTGGCTTAAAGTCAGTCCAACCTGATTGTGCTACAGCTGGCACGGCTGCCGAACCACTTGTTGCTGCTTTATAATCACTTCCACCAACTGGGCCAGTATTTGTTGACGTCACTGCATTAGTAACCTGAAAACCATTAGGGCATTGAGAAACTTCCTTAGTATTGTCATGAATTGAGCACGTTACTTTAGAAGTACTGCCAGTTGTCGGGAACGGTGAACAAGTAAAACTATAATTATTGGCTGGTGCGTTAGTTATTTGGTTATACAGTTCATTTAGCAATATACTTTGAGTATTGGTATTAGTTGATGTGTATGTAGTAAATATTGTTTTAGAGCCACACGTAACTGAGACACTTTGTTTTTTAGTTACCCCTGTAAAAACAAGACTACCATTTGTGGTTGGCACGGCGGCCAGCACTTCAGATGTTGGAGCAACCGCCGCCACAGCCGACACTGGATAGACGAGCTTCTGAGATGAGCCAGAATCGATATTAATAGTCCCGTTGTACTCTGACCCGGTACCAGAAGGCGCAGTAATCGTTATGACTCCATTCGACCTTGTTGCGCTAAAACCATTAGTCATTTTAGATATTAGTTTATTTGCATTAGAAGTTACTGCAGTTCCATCTGGAATATCTGTGATAGTCAGGGCCGGCACTACAACAATACCATTTACTGTAATCGCTCCTAAAGTGGCCGGGAATGGACTTGTTTGACTTGCAGCTGTGACCGTGATTGTAGCCTTAGCCTGTGTATTTTTCGTGCTTACCCCATAGTAAATATCTTCATCAAAGTGTCCCCCTGCCACGCCAGTATCGGTATTGGTAGTTACTAAAGGCGGGTCGCCATTTTTATCGTAGTTGGCAAGATAAAGATCAAAGCCAGAAGTGGTGAATGCCGTTAATTGCGAGCGAACACCACCACCCATAAATCGGCCAACAGGACTTAATGTTAGATTGGTTGCTGGGGATGTTGCTGGAATCTTAGCGACGGTCACTTTATCTGCATCGGTAAACTTAGTATCTGCACTTAAATCAAAACGCACCGCGCCATCATTATCTCCACCTGTCATAGCGTTCAACTGCATCCACCAGTTTTCACTTGGCGGCGTTAAGGTCGCGTTAACCGTTGGATTAGTACTTAGGAACAAAAATACCGATCCTGTTACAAAAGCGCCATCACCCACCACACGCTCACCCGCTGCAAGTTGCGTTTTCCAGCCCATGTGATTAGCGGTTCCAGCACTCCAATTAGGTTGAGTCGCTTGGGCTGGACTAGTGGTTTTCACCTGTGCAGTACGTACGCGAATGCTGGGTTGTACACAAGGAGATGTAACGGGGTTAGTGGTAGGGAAACAAGTTTCCGTTAACTGCTGCTGAAACAAAACATTATTGGCGGCATAAGCAGCTGGCCTATCCCAAATGCCATAGGCACTATGCACCATAGTATCTTTTTCATCATTGTTTTTAGCCGTGTCTACAGACTCAAAAATTCTGCCCGTCACAAAGTTCACCATATAACCACCATATGGATGGGCTTTAATGCCCGGAGCCATGGTGATAGCTTGTGCTGTTGTCGTATTATCGGGGCTACTACCAACGGTAAATAACTTAGTAGCTTGAAAAGTCGAATCTGTAGCGTTAGCCTTATAAGTCGTTAAATCAAATTTCCACAGATTTCCATTGATGTCTCCAGCATAGGCATAGTCCATATCGCCATCTGAGTCTGTATCAACCACCGTAGGCGAAGATAAACCATTAGGTGCGCTTAAGGTCCCCGTGCCTGCATCTATTTCTTTAATTAACGCCCCTGTTGCTGGATTAATAATAAATAAAGAGGAGTGACCGTTGCCCGTGTTGTTATAACCATTAGCAACAAGCAAGGCATTAACACCACTGTTTAATTTTGCCATTACGGGTGTGCCGTAGGTATGGCCTAAATTCGCATAAACGCTAGAAGCTACGTTGTTAACAGAAGTATTGGTTATTTCCCATAGCACTTTGCCAGCCGCCTCAGTCTCAGAGGCGGGCGAAGATGTGATATCAAGCGCATACAAGCCCATGCCGCCGCCACCTAATCCACCAGCCAATATACTTTGTGTGCCAAATTTATGTGCCGCCATTTGGCCATCCACAAAATATTGATGTGCATAATTGGTGTTGATGAGCGCAGCTAGTTTTGAAACAGAATTTTGCAAAATAAAACTTGAGGGAATATAAGCGAAAATCTCGGCTCCACTTAATGCATTGATGGCGTGCAACATACCATCATTCGCGCCAACAAATACCGTCTGGATTGTACCGTCGTCCCAAAAGCGGGGGGTAGAATGAATAATGTCACCCAGCACTTTATTGCGCGTGCGGTATGCACCACCCTTAGAGGCTTCATTAGTGTGATCACCACGAATGTAATTCAGCACTTTATAAGGAGCTGTAGAGGTCTGGGTGGAATCCAAAGCGGTTTTTTGCGCTGTAGTAAGATTGCCCCAAAGAAAAGGCACACCAGCACCAGTACTGCCCATAGTAACGATATTACGTCCCGTTGCATTCCAACTCGTACCCGACGTATTTTGAGCCTCTATTGTTTGTGCAGCACTTAATGTTGATTGGTTAGCCCATAAATCAGTCGTGCCAATCGCCCCATTTGCAGAAAGCGCATAAGAATGTAAGTCGCCACTCCAATCTAAAGAACTATAGTCGATCATAAAAACTGATTGATTATTCGCGCTAGTCAGCACATAGCCCGAAGCCACCGGAGCGCCGACGTATCCAACCGGCTGTGTGGCCAATGTTGTTGAATTCACTAAATCAGGAATAAAAGGTACGGCTGCTAAGGCCATCACGGGTAATAACCATAAGAGTTTTGGACTATATTTTTTTAGAATTCTCATGTGACTTCTCCTAATACAACATCATTCATTTGCTTGCCATTACACCTAATTTAACCGCAACTACCATCCAAAAACTTGGCTGGCCTATGTCTATAAACAGATTGAATAAAGACAAGCGATGAATTCATACCTTCACCACGTACGGATATACGATACAAAATTTTAGGACAAATCATTTGTGCTTGACCACCCTCGTAGCCCATTAATTCTACAAAATACCTGGGCTGGGCATTGAGGCCAACCAAATTGGCAGCTGTTGTAGATAAGGTCCGCGTTACACCAGTATTACTCCAGTCGACATCACCGGAGCTCCACCTGTATACGCCACTAGATGGCTTGCTACATAGGCCATTGGTGCAGGCTGTGGTAAAAGCTGTTGGGTCAAAAGGACTAAATGGCGCCGCCGCAAATAATGTGCTTTCAGCATCACGCAAAACAGCTTCAGCCGCTTGCAGTGCTAATTGTCGGTTACGCGTATTAGATGCCATGCGTTCTTCTATTGTCGCGTTACGCATTACAGCGACTACGATTATGGTTAAAATCACCAAAAATATCATACCCGTGAGCAACACTACGCCACCCTGTTTTGGTAATTTATGTTTTAAAGATTGCTTAGACATCATAGTCATCCCGCTTGGTTTCTAACGGTATAAGTAGCTCTATAGACTTGGCGTAAATGCCCATCGACGGGAATATCAACGCCGCTGAGATTTTGATAGACTTTGCCAGCGGTTGCAATGTTGGCTGAAGGCCCAACTACTTGCAATATGACTCGCACTGCGGCTACTTGAGCAAACTCTGCAACAGTAGGCGCGGTTTTATACGATTCAACAATGCCGTCTTTTGTAGCATCAATACCATACTCAATTTGCATGTCTTCAACATTATCGACCTGAGCAACACCATTACAGGTGAGCGTGGCACCTGCAATGGCAAAAGCATAAGTCACTAATTCTGTAGCGGCGCCTGCCCCAAAGGTGTTTCCTGCACAATCAACCTCACCACCTTCTTGCGCTTCATATTGCACCGTAATGCTGTCAGGACTTCCATCCACGCCTGTCAATGCAATGCCACTAAACGCAACATTAGCATCTTTGCGATAACCCGCCTGACGCACAGCTTTACCAATTAACTCTAAAGCATTGCGGCCACTTTCTTGCATACGCGAAACATCATCAGTGGTGCGATTAATTTGTCTGCTACCTAGAAAAAAATAACCTAAAGCAATCAACATCACCAGACCAATAACCATGGTGATCATTAACTCAACCAAGCTAACGCCGCGTTGTGTTTGTAATAATCTAAACGAACGGTTGATTTTCATAGTCGGGTTTCTACCGTAAATTGCTGGGTACTAACACCACCAGCGGCACGCGAGTCGTCCCATTGAACGATTACCGTTACTTTCTTAGTTGTCGTATCAACAGCGACACCACCAGTACCTGATGGCAAAGCGCTAGCCAACGCCGCACGCCAATTGCTAAGATCGGTTGAGGCGACAGTAGTGCCTGATGGCGCGGATGCTGTCGGCAATAAGTCGTAAGGTTTTGCAGGAAGTTCTGCAGTTACTCTGTTGGCACGCATGCTATCAATAATATCATTGGCAAACCAGCTGGCTTGTGAGCGCGCATAAGAGCTAGAGTTTGCCTTTAAGCCATTGGCAATAATGCCGGCAATGCCTAACAGACCAAAGCTAACGATCATCATGGTCACTAAAACTTCTAGCATTGAGAATCCATTTTGTTTACGCATATTAAAATCCAATCTTAGCTACAAGGTCCTGGGTCAGTAGTTACGCTAGGTCTACCAGTAATGCTGATAACAATATCTCTGCCAGCCAAAGAAGTATCACTTGCACATAAATCAAACTGCCCTGATACCGATTGCCCATTACCAGAATATGATAAAAAATTGGCTACGTTGGCGTTACCTACCAAGGTGTTACCTCCAGCCAAGCTTGCATGCACTCTTAAAATATCAGCCGTTGAGGCAACAGTGCCTGCCGTAACTGTATTCACAAAAACAATCCATCCCTGCGCCCAAGTGCCAGTAGTTACGCAAGTTGTGCCATTACTGCTTTTACACATAGTGACTCTAACGTTACGCTTAGCAGCCTCAGAGCGAGCAAAATGCACAGTAGTTAAAAATTCGCTAGCCTGTGTGCTTACGCGTGTATTGGCAATAAATAGTTGATAATTTGGCACTGCAATTGTCGCAAGAATACCAATAATGGCCACTGTCACCATCAGTTCAATCAGGGTAAAACCTTTATGATATTTCCTGCTCATGTATTCAATGCCTTTTATGCTTAGTGTAATAATAACTAAGCTCATTATAAAAATGCCAGCGCAACATGACAAGCGGGTAAAATGTGCCGACAAGTGGCAGTGAAGTGAAATAGGTCGCTTATGTTAAAATTACACAATAATTACTTTTAGCAAATGGATACTTAAATGCGTATATGTTTTATTTGCCTATATTTCTGCGTTTTCTTAGTGAGCTGCGGCACTAAAGGCGCGCTATATATTCCTGAACAAAAATATCCACAAGAAACACCTGCTAAATATTAATTTAGCACTGTATTTTAAAAACCATTATTTACACATCATTCACCACACTTTATTCACCCATTATTAAGTTGCCACTGTGAACTCTTTTACGCTCAAAAACGATACCCTACACGCTGAAAATGTAGCCCTTAACCAAATTGCCAGCGAGTTTGGTACGCCTTGTTATGTGTACTCAAAAGCTGCGCTTACTCAGGCTTTTGAGCGCTTTAGCGCTGGCTTTGCCGAGGCCAATCACTTGGTATGCTTTGCGGTAAAGTCTAATCCTAGCTTGGCAATTTTGAACTTGTTTGCGAACCTAGGCGCTGGCTTTGATATTGTATCTGGTGGTGAATTAGCCCGTGTTTTGGCTGCTGGTGGTGATCCTAAAAAAATCGTGTTCTCAGGCGTCGGTAAAACTGCGCTCGAAATGCAAGAGGCGCTTAACGCAGGTATTTTTTGCTTTAATGTGGAATCTGCAAGTGAGTTGCATCGCCTAAATAAAGTGGCGGGAGAAATGGGCAAAATTGCGCCAGTGTCATTGCGCGTGAATCCAAACGTAGATGCAAAAACGCACCCTTACATTTCTACAGGTTTAAAAAATAATAAGTTTGGCGTGGCGTATGAAGATGCACTGAGCATTTATCAGCAAGCGGCAGCCATGCCTAACCTTGCCATACACGGCGTAGATTGCCACATCGGCTCGCAAATTACCGAATTGTCGCCGTTTTTAGATGCTTTTGATCGCGTACTATCGCTGGTAGATGCGCTTGAAGAGAATGACATTCACATTCAACATATTGATTTAGGTGGCGGCATTGGCATTTGTTACAGCGATGAAACACCGCCGGAATTTAACGCCTATGCCATCGCGATGCTGGCAAAACTAGGTAAACGTGAGGTAAAACTGGTGTTTGAACCAGGTCGCGCCTTGGTAGGAAACGCAGGCGTTTTGCTGACTAAGGTTGAGTATATAAAACATACCGAATCGAAAAACTTCGCCATTGTAGATGCCGCCATGAATGATTTAATGCGCCCTGCACTTTATGATGCTTATCATGACATTAAAGCGGTGCAAGCACGCAGCGACCAATCTAGCGCGCTGACTTACGAAATTGTTGGCCCCGTATGTGAAAGTGGCGACTTTTTAGGCCATGATAGAAAATTAGCGTTGGCTGAAGGTGATTTATTGGCGATTATGTCTGCCGGTGCTTACGGCATGAGCATGGCCAGCAACTACAACACCAGACCGCGCGCAGTTGAAATTATGGTGGATGATGCGCAATGCCATGTGATTAGAAAGCGCGAGCGCATTGTAGATTTATTTGCTTTGGAAGCCGTTTTACCCAAGCCTTAAGCCAAACGCTTAACGCTCAAAATAACACCTGAAATAATGCCTGAAAAATTGCCTAAACCTAGCGCTAAAACAACAGTTGCGCACTAATTAAACTAGGTGTAAATTCTTGTTTAAGTAAGACATTATTTAACTTAATG
>CANFZA010000100.1 GCA_947451235.1 Methylophilaceae bacterium
AGCTTTATTAGACATGACGCCAGCAAGTTATATCGGCAAGGCTACGGAGCTTGTTAACCGCATTTAATTCAACTGGAGACTTGCAGCTCTTGCGCATATTGTTTGGCAAAATAATAGCTAATAACAATCAGCGCTTGAGCAAGTCGCTGTTAGTGTTTTTTGCGTTATTGCTTTGCGCTTGTTTTGCGCAAGCCGATGAAGCCCGTCATCAAGTAGAAATTATAGCGTCAGCACCATTCAAAACTTTGCTTGAAACGCATCTGCAAATCATCAAATGGCGTAATAACCCTAGTATGACGCTCACCGAGTGGCAACGCTTATTCAGCGTAGCACCACAAAATATCAAAGATCTTTTAGCTACTGAAGGCTATTTCTCCCCCACAATTACACCTGTGCTAGAAAAAACAAACGGCGTTGATGTGGCTAAATTTAACGTGGAAATTGGCACGCCAGTGTTGATAGATAGCGTTGAACTAAAATTCAGCGGTGCCATTAATCAGCAAGTGCAAGCTAAAGACCAGTCAGCCAATAGTCAGAAAATACGCGAAGAATGGGCGCTAATAAAAGGCCAAACTTTTCGCCAAGAAGATTGGGCGCAAGCCAAACGAAAATTGCTCACCAGCCTACTGGTAGAACGCTACCCGAACGCCAGCATTACTAATAGCAAGGCATCTATCAACTTAGCGTTGCACACGGTTACGTTGCTGGTTGAAGTGGATAGCGGAGCGGCATTTCAATTTGGGTCGCTGAGCATTTCTGGCTTAGAGCGCTACCGTAACCGTATTGTAGAAAATCTAAATCCCATCAAACCCAATACCATTTACTCGCAAGCAAGTTTACTTTTGTTTCAAACACGCTTGCAGGAAAGCGGCTATTTTAAAAGTGTGGCGGTGACGGCTGATACCAAATCCACAAATATTGCTGCGACTAAGCAAGATTTAACTAGAGAAACATTAGCTAGCGATGCTTTAACTAGCGACGATACCACGATTAATATTGCGCCCATCAAGGTCACTGTAGAAGAAAATAAAAGTATTAAATTGGGCATAGGCGCTGGCTTTAGCACCAATACTGACGCACGCACGCAGCTTACTTATGATGATCTGGATTTAATAAATCGTGGCTGGCGCTTAAATAGCAGCCTAAAAATAGAGCAAAAAGCACAGTTTTTAGGTGGTCAAATTCAGCTGCCCATCACTAGCCAAGATTATCGAGATAGCCTTGTTGGCAGTTTGAATCGCACCGCAATTGAAGGCCAAACACTTTCATCCAGCATAGTGGGAGTTAGGCGCACTTGGGGCCCACGTAAATTTGAACAGTATATTGGCACTAATTATTTAATTGAACAACAAAGTGTCGATGGCGGCGATACTACCTCCAAAAATGTGGGCACGCTTTCTTACGGAATCACGCTTAGGCACGCCGATAACGACCTTGCGCCAACCAAAGGCTATCTATTTAATGCACAGTTTGCAGCAGCGCCATTGGATAAATTATCCGATGGGCGATTTTTACAAAGTTACCTAAAAACACAAGCTTATTACCCGATTACCAGTAGCACGCAATTAATAGCACGCGCTGAGGCGGGCATGGTAAACGGTAAAAACGGCGCGCCAGAAGCCTTTCTATTTCGCGCAGGTGGAGATCAATCTGTGCGCGGTTATGCGTTCCAAAGTTTAGGCATTAAAGAGGGTGACGCCATTGTAGGTGCAAAATACCTAGCCACAGGTAGCGTTGAAGTGGTGCAATGGCTTACCGGACTATGGGGTGTGGCGGCATTTGTAGATTTTGGTAATGCGGCAAACCGAGTGCAAGATTTAAAGCCCGTTTACGGCTATGGCTTAGGCGCACGCTGGAAAAGCCCCTTAGGCCCTATCGGTGCCGATATTGCTTATGGCCAAGCAACGAGTGAATACCGCTTGCATTTTAATCTTGGGGTAGCGTTTTAATGTTACGCCGTAGCATTTTGATGTTTGTAATTAGCTTATCGCTGCTAGCTTTCACCCCTGCCAAAGGTGAAATGTCGATTAGCGCCAATACCAGCCTAGATAGCTTTAGCTACGACCTTGATAATATCCACCTGAAGCTAGAAAAATTAGAGGCGCGCTGGCAGCTCTCGCCGTTTGGCGATGGCAAATTATTGGTAGAAAAAATGCAGGCTAAGCGACTGGTGATTACCATGCGTGATGAGGCAAAAAAAGCCAAGGATTCAGGCCTGCCAGCGCAGATTAAACCGCCCTTTCCTATCAAAATTAGACAAGCCGAAGTAGGTGAACTGGTGATTATTAATGGCGATAAAACCCAGACCTTTAGCCATGTTAAATTTGATCTTGAAGCCGATGCCAACACCATACGGCTGAATCAATTAAACGCCGGCACACCTTGGGGTGAGGCCGCGATTACGCTAGAAATGACTACAGTAAAACCGTTCGCATTGAATGGCGTTGTGTCGCTCAAACAAACTGAAAATAACACGCTTTATGATGTACAGGCTAAACTCACTGGCGATTTACAAACACTGCATTTTGAAAGCGCCGCCATGCTAGCAAAACAGGGTGAAAAATTTACCCTTTACCATGAGAATAAAGACAATATAAGCTCCGCAGCCCACCTTTTTGTGCATGGTCAGCTAGGTTTGGCGGATGATTATCCGTTCACTTTAAATGCCGACATTAACGAGTTAAAGCCTGAAACTTTAGGCAATCACCCTGCCGCTAGAATAAATTTAGAAGTTAATGTGCAAGGCAAGCTGTTACCGGAAGCCCTGTTAAATATTCAGTTCGCCACGCGCGATAGCCTATGGCAAAAGCAAGCGTTAGTCAGCACAGGGAAATTGCTGATTGAAGCTAATAATATTAGCAATATCGACCTGCAAGCAGCGCTTGCTAATAATAGTATTAAAGCCCAAGGCAGTTTAGGCGAGCAAGATAGCAAACTGGAATGGACGGCAGAATTAGCTGATTTAACAAAGTTTGGTACGGATTACTCAGGCACAGCTAGTGCAAAAGGGACGCTAACTGGCACTTTTGATAAGCTAGCGTTGCAATTTAATTTAAGCGCGCAAAAGCTACATTTTGCGGATATCAAGCTAGAAAACTTAGAAGGTCAGGCCATGATAATGTCTGAAGAAAACGGCAAAGTAGCGGGCGAGTTTAAGGCTAGCGCATTGCAATATGGCAAAAATCTACCGATTGACGCCCAAGTTACTTTAAATGGCACGCGAAATAAGCATCAACTAAATATCAGCGCCCAAGGCCAAGCCTTTAAATTATCTAGCCAGCTTCAGGGTGGTTTAAATACTTCAAACCAATGGCAAGGCATGTTGCAAAGCCTTGTTTTTGATGGTGCTACGCCTATCAAGTTAAAGGCTCCAGCGCTACTGAATATCACTAAAAATGCTGTAAACCTAGAAAATGCCAACTTGCAACTGGCAAAAGGTCGCGCCGTGATTGATGTGTTGAAAATTGGCGCGGATGCTTTTTCTAGCAAAGGCCGTATTGAAAAATTTGCGCTACAAGATTTGCCTGCATCACTATTGCCCTTACCAGCCAACTTGCAAGGCGATGTAATTTTTACTGGCAATTGGGATATTAATGCCGCTGAACAGGTAAACGGAAATATCAGCCTGTGGCGAGAAGCTGGCGATTTATCCATGACTGCATCCGACGGCGTTATAAAACCGCTAGGCTTAGAAAAACTAAAAGCTGAGTTAACTATCATCAAGAATCAGGCCGCTTTTATGGCAAAAATGAATGGCAGTGGCCTCGGCAATATACAAGCGAATCTAGTGACTACGCTCAGTAAAACTGACGCTGGTTTTGCCTTACTCGGCAATGCGCCATTGACTATAAAAGGCGAGGCGCAATTACATAGCCTGGCATGGCTGCCGCTACCCGCCTCACTGATGGGCGCAAAGATGGATGGTGAATTAGCTTTATCAGTATCGGGCGATGGCACCATACAAAGCCCTAATTTAAGTGGAAATGTCACGGCAAAAAATCTGTTATTCACTTTACCCACCGAAGGCTTAGCGCTTAGTGATGGCTTATTAGAGGCTAGCTTTGAGCATGACAAATTATCCATCAAGCAAGCCACATGGAAAGGCGGCGAAGGCTATTTAAAAGCGACCGGTTCGATGACGCTAGCCCAAGCTAAACCCATGATCGCTTTAAACTGGACTGCAGAAAATTTCACGGCAATCTCACGTGCAGACCGTTTATTACTATTAAGCGGCTCAGGCAAAACCACTTTAGCAGAAGAGTTGCTGACAATTTCCGGCGACTTTACGGTCAATAAAGGCTTAATAGAATTAGCCAATGAAGATGCACCTAGCCTCGGTGATGACGTGATAATACTGGGGCAGACAGAATCGACTACAGAACAAACGCTTAAACTACTGTTAAACGGCTTACGTATCAACTTGGGCGAAGCCTTCAAATTACGCGGTCGCGGTTTAGATGCAGAACTCACGGGCGCCATCACACTCAACGGCCTTACCGAATACCACCCCCATACCGAAGGCAGTATTCAAGTTAAAAAAGGCACTTATATGGCCTACGGACAAGTATTGACCATAGAGCGCGGTATTTTAAATTTCAGCGGCACGGTAGATAACCCCGGCCTCAACATCCGCGCCATGCGCAACAGTACGCCTATTAACGCTGGTATAGAAATTACTGGTAGCGCTTTTTTACCTGTCACCAAGCTGGTTTCAGACCCCAATGTGACGGATAGCGAAAAGCTTGCATGGTTGGTGCTTGGGCATGGCATGGACCAAACCACTAAAAACGATTACGGCATATTGTCGCTTGCTGCTGGTGTTATTCTTTCTCAAGGCCAATCTGTGCCATTGCAAACGCAAATTGCACGTGCTGCAGGGCTAGATGAACTCAGTTTTTCAGGCGGAAACGCCACTAGCGCATCGCTAGTTTTTGGCAAACAACTCTCAGCTAAACTTTACCTCAGCTATGTCAAAAGCATCAGCGGCTTGCTAGACGTTGCTAGACTTACCTTTAACATCACGCCGCGCTGGTCATTGCGGGCAGAAGCTGGCACCGAAAGCGCGGTTGATGTGTTGTATACTTTCAGCTTCAAATAAATCTGATTAGTGTGAATCTAGCTGATTAGCTAAGGTCGTATTAGTGATGCTCTTTGATTAAAATTGCTGAAACTGTCATAGAAAAAATATCTGGAAAACAAAAAATGAGTGAAATTCTAGTTCTCTATTATTCCCAAGGTGGCGCCACCCGTGAAATGGCGCAACTTATTGCGCGCGGCGTTGAGAGTGTCGCCAATATCAAAGCGCGTATTCGTACCGTACCTAAAGTTTCAGCAAACTGCGAGGCGACTGAATCTGACATTCCTAACAGTGGCGACGCTTATGTAGAACTACAAGATTTGCAAGAATGTATAGGGCTAGCGCTTGGTAGTCCGACCCGCTTTGGTAATATGGCCGCGCCTATGAAATATTTTTTAGATGGCACCGTAGGCGCCTGGCTAAAAGGGGCGTTAATTGGCAAACCAGCAGCGGTGTTTACCAGTACAGGTTCTATGCATGGCGGCAATGAATCTACTTTATTAACCATGATGTTGCCGTTAATGCATCACGGTATGCTGATGGTCGGCTTGCCTTATTCTGAGCCTGAATTGTCCAGCACACAATCTGGCGGCACACCTTATGGTGCAAGCCATATCGGTGGTGGCAATAACGACAAACCGATTAGCCCAGAAGAGCGTAAATTATGTTTGGCATTGGGTAAGCGTTTGGCTGAAGTGGCGTTAAAGCTTGCTGATTAAATGTAGTTTAAAGTTAAATAAAAATATCGGAAAAAAGAAATATGGGTTTAGCTACAGAAGCATTACAGTTTTTACGCACCACACAAAATGGTGTGCTTTCAACACATTCTGAAAAATTCGCCGGCTATCCCTTTGGTTCAGTCGCGCCTTTTGTGTTGGACCACAGCGGCCAACCGGTTATTTTGATTAGTACCATTGCAGAACATACCAAAAACATTATCGCCAATCCAAAAGTATCCTTGCTGGTATTTGCTGGCGAAGATGATTTACAAGCCAGTGCGCGCCTGACTATTATTGGCGAGGCTATCAAAATTGACAAAGAAAATGTAGATTTACGCGCACGTTATTTGCGTTATTTCCCGCAGGCGGAAAGTTATTTTACTATGCATGATTTTAGCTTTTATCGCATAGCAATTGCTCAAACGCGCTACATTGCCGGCTTTGGTAAAATGGGTTGGATTACTGGTGATGAGATTGGCGATGACAATATGGCCGCAGATTCAGCATTGGCCAGTCAAGAAACCGCAATTATCGAACACATGAATGCTGATCATGTACATAGCCTGATTGCTTATTGCAAACATTTTCATCATATTGAAGTAAGTCATGCGCAAATGTTAGGTATTGATAGCGGTGGCTTTGATGTTAAAGTCGATTTAGCTAACACCAACCAAGAAACTAGCACTAATACAAAATTAATACGCTTTAATTTCGACCAACCCATTCATGACGCACAATCCGCTAGACTAGCGTTGGTTGGCATGTCTAAGGCAGCAAAAGTATGATTAAAAACCTTCAATTAGGCGCAAGCATCAGCCTTATCGCACTGATATTCTTAGCATTGGCATGGGAGACTGTTTTAGCCCCATTTAAGCCCGGTGGTTCATTACTGATATTAAAAGCACTACCCTTGTTATTACCTTTATTCGGCATATTAGGCGGCAAGCGCTACACCTACAAATGGGCAAGTATGTTTATTTTGTTCTATTTCACCGAAGGCGCGGTGCGCGCTTGGTCTGACGTTGGCCTTTCAGCAACGCTGGCCTTGTTAGAAGTATTACTGACGATAATATTTTTTATATGCGCTATTTATTACGCGCGCTTAAGCCGCAACGAAGCTTAAGTCTGAGTAATATTTAGCCTAAAATACATATAATCAACTTGTAAGGTTTACAATGTCAGCAACAATCAATATTAGTTGCATTTAGCAGTCTTTTTAACTTTAGCCACTCATACAACCATACGTCTTCACCTATAATTTAATCATGAAAATTCTAATCTCAAACGACGACGGTTATTTTGCACCCGGTCTCAATATTCTTGCAGAACACCTTGCTAAAATCGCTGATATTACCGTGGTTGCGCCTGAACGAAACCGTAGCGGTGCCAGTAATTCTCTAACGCTAGACCGGCCTTTAAGCGTAAAAAAAGCCGCGAACGGTTTCTTTTATGTGAATGGCACACCCACAGACTGCGTACATATCGCTTTAACCGGCCTGATGGATACCATGCCAGATATGGTTGTCAGCGGCATTAACGATGGCGCAAATATGGGCGACGATACAATTTACTCAGGCACGGTTGCCGCTGCAATGGAAGGTTATTTACTTGGCATTCCGTCTATCGCCATCTCAATGTCGCAACATAATTCTACCCATTTTGAAACAGCAGCCAGAGTTGCTGTTGAATTAGTGCAACATTATCAAAAAAATGGGTTTAAATCGGCCACTTTACTCAATGTAAATGTGCCAGATATTCCTTATGAAGAATTGCAAGGCCGCGTGGTTACACGCTTAGGCAAACGCCACAAGGCAGAGCCAGTAATACAGCTAACAACACCGCGGAATGAAACAATGTATTGGGTAGGTGCCGCTGGGCAACCTAACGATGGCGGACCAGGCACTGATTTTTACGCTGTAGCTAATAAGCAAGTCTCCATTTCACCGATTCAAGTCGATTTAACGAACCATGCACAATTGGCAGATATTAAAGATTGGCTAGGCGCTTAATAAGCAAACTTCAATAAAATAGCTCAGAAAAAGATAATTCAGGAAAGCACCGTTAATTGGCTCTTATAAGATCAAGTACTCAAGCTGGCATTGGCATGACCTCACTACGCACGCGCGAGCGTATGTTGGTGCGTTTACGCGAACAAGGCATTAAAGATGAAGTGGTGCTTGCAGCAATTTCGGCAATTCCAAGACATATTTTTGTAGATGAAGCACTGTCAATTCGTGCTTACGAAGACGTTTCGCTACCAATAGGTTTTGGCCAAACCATCTCCCAGCCTTACATTGTGGCGCGCATGTCTGAAATTTTACGTAACGGCAAACAATTAGTAAAAGTGCTAGAGATTGGCACCGGCTGTGGTTATCAAACAGCCGTGCTTTCTAAATTGGCCAAAGAAGTGTACTCAGTAGAACGTATTCGGCCTTTAGTAATGAAAGCACGCGGACATTTGCGCGAACTTAAATGTATCAACGTGAAATTAGATCACGCTGATGGCAATATGGGTTTGGCGCAATTAGCGCCTTATGACGCTATTTTGGTTACCGCCGCCGCTAGCCATATTCCGCAAGATTTACTAGACCAATTAGCCGTTGGC
>CANFZA010000101.1 GCA_947451235.1 Methylophilaceae bacterium
GGCGATATTGTCTGAGCTGCTACCGTCTTTAAAGAACACTTGAATGGCGTTGGCGATTGAGCGTTTTTCTGGGTTTAGGTAATCCGCTGAATATTCCGCTTTTTCTACGCAGGCCATTTTTGCGCGAATTGCGTCAATACGCGGGTCACTTGCCACGTCATTTTCATAATCTTTGGCGGTTAAGTTACCTTTTAATAATCCTATGGTCGCCATGTATTGAATACAGTGATCACGGTCTGCTGGATTATCTAGCGGGCCGGTCTTGTCGATAATACGAATCGCAGATTCGTGCGTGGTGATGACGATTTTGTCGATTTGCGCAATTTGTTCTAGCGTTTGCAATTTATCGCCCACTTGTGCGTTTAATTGAATCGCGCATTCCACCGCAGTTTGTGCGTGAAATTCTGCTGGGAATGATATTTTGAACAATACTTGTTCCATCACATAAGAACCATAACCGCGCTGGAATTTAAACGCATTGCCTTTAAATAACACATCGTAAAAGCCCCATGTTTTTGCTGTAAGTGCGGATGGATAACCCATTTCACCTTGCATGGTCATCCAAGCTAAACGCACTGCACGGCTGGTTGCATCACCCGCTGCCCATGATTTACGTGAACCAGTATTTGGCGAGTGGCGATAAGTACGCAGGCTTTGGCCATCAACAAACGCGTTAGAAACTGCATTGATAATGTCTTCTTTATTACCGCCTAGTAATTTCGTTACAACGGCTGTTGAAGCGATTTTAACTAAAATAACGTGATCTAAACCTACACGGTTAAAGCTGTTTTCAAGGGCTAACACGCCTTGAATTTCATGCGCTTTAATCATGGCGGTAAGTACATCTTTCATCGTTAAAGCAGCTTTACCTTCAGCTACGTTTTTACGTGAAAGATAATCAGCTGTGGCTAAAATGCCGCCTAAGTTGTCTGATGGGTGACCCCATTCTGCGGCTAACCAAGTGTCGTTGAAGTCTAACCAGCGTATCATCGCGCCGATGTTGAAAGCGGCTAAGATAGGATCTAACTGGAAGCTGGTACCTGGTACTTTTGCACCATTTGGCACGATAGTGCCTGCGACCACTGGGCCTAATAATTTGGTACACGCTGGGTAGTCTAAGGCTTCAAAACCGCAACCTAAGGTATCCATTAAGCAGTTACGCGCCGTATCAAAGGCTTCGTCAGATTTGATTTCAAAGTCAGCTACGTAATTGGCAATATCGACAATGACTTGGTCTGGTGCTGGGCGTACGTTAGAGATATGAGATGACATAGGGCGCTTTCAGAGATTTAAAAATGATTAAAATTAACGATTATTTAGGGCAACGTAAGGGCGATTATCTGGCCCGGTATATTCCGCATTTGGGCGAATGATTTTGTTATCAATGCGCTGCTCAATCACATGCGCCACCCAACCGGTAGTGCGTGAAATCACAAATATCGGTGTGAACATGCCTGTTGGAATGCCCATCATGTGGTAGCTAGAAGCGCTATACCAATCTAGGTTAGGGAACATTTTTTTCTCACGCCACATCACTTCTTCAATGCGCGCTGAGATGTCAAAAAGCGTCATATTGCCGGCATCAGCACATAATTTTCGGCTAACTTCTTTGATTGATTCATTTCTAGGATCGGCAATGGTATAAACCGGGTGGCCAAAACCAATGATGATTTCTTTCTTGGCCATGCGCGCCAAAATATCCGCTTCGGCTTCATCGGCATTTTTATAACGCTCAATAATTTCCATTGCCGCTTCGTTAGCGCCGCCATGTTTTGCGCCACGCAGTGCGCCAATCGCACCAGTAATACAAGAATACATATCGGATAAAGTGCCGGCAATCACGCGACCAGTAAAGGTTGAGGCGTTGAATTCATGCTCGGCATAAAGCACCAAAGAGGTGTTCATTGCATCAATATGTAGTTGGCTAGGTTCTTTGCCGTGTAATACATGTAAGAAATGTGCGGCGATGCTGTCATCGTCTGTTTCTAGTGCAACGCGTTTGCCATTGTGGCTAAAGTGGTACCAATACAACAAAATTGAACCAAAACAGCTGATTAACCGGTCACCTAAATCTTTGGCTGCATCGGTATTGCGGTCAGCGGCTTCTGGCTCTAAAGTGCCTAACATTGAACACGCTGTGCGCATCACATCCATAGGATGGGTATTTTTAGGGATTTGCTCTAATACGGTTTTAAGCGCCTCTGGCAAGCTACGTAACTTTTTAAGTTTGGCATGGTAAGCACTTAATTGCGCTTTATTCGGCAATTCACTGTGAATCAATAAATAGGCCACTTCTTCAAACGTTGCATTGTTGGCTAATTCAATAATGTCGTAACCACGGTAATGTAAATCGTTGCCCGTATGGCCAACCGTACAAATGGCTGTAGTGCCGGCAGTTACGCCAGCAAGGGCAACGCCTTTTTTCTTTTTAGGTTGTTCAGTGGTGTTTGTCATGGCTAATCTCTCCCGATATTGCTGTTTAGCTGGTTTTAGAATTAAGCTTTTTCTTGCTTAAATAATGCATCCAATTTTTGCTCAAAAGCGTGATAACCCAAATGCTCATAAAGATCAGCGCGGGTTTGCATTAAGCCGATTACATTTTTTTGCGTGCCTTCTTTGCGCATGGTTTCATACACCGTCAGCGCAGCTTGGTTCATGGCGCGGAAGGCTGAAAGTGGATATAGCACCATGCCGACATCAGCGGTGCGCAACTCATCTACAGTAAATAATGGCGTGCTGCCAAATTCTGTAATATTGGCTAAAATTGGCACGTTAACGGCGGCGGCAAACTGTTTGTACATGCTAAGTTCGGTAATCGCTTCAGGGAAAATCATGTCCGCACCCGCTTCAACACAAGCGCAAGCGCGGTCTATGGCTGATTGCAAACCTTCAACCGCTAAAGCATCAGTACGCGCCATAATGACAAAATCATCGTAAGGTTTAGCATCCACGGCGGCTTTCACGCGGTCTACCATTTCAGCCAAGGTCACAATCGCTTTGTTGGGTCTGTGGCCGCAACGTTTGGCTTGTACTTGGTCTTCAATATGCACTGCTGCAGCGCCGGCTTTTGCCACCGCTTTTACGCTACGGGCAATGTTAAATGCACCGCCAAAACCAGTATCAATATCGACTAATAACGGCGTATCTACCGCATCGGTAATTCTGCGCACATCAATTAACACATCTTCCAAGGTTGAAATGCCTAAATCTGGCAAGCCTAAAGAACCTGCCGCCACGCCGCCACCTGATAAATAAATCGCTTTAAAGCCACTTTGGGTGGCCAGCATGGCGTGATAAGCGTTGATTGCGCCTATGATTTGTAGCGGTGATTCTGCTTTAAGGGCGGCGCGAAAGCGTGCGCCAGCGGTGGTTGCTTGTGTCATGTTAAAACCTTTAATGGTTGAAAGCTTTATGATTCAAATTTGTAATTAAAATGGTGAGCTTTTTCAAAATTCAAGTGCAAAAATTCAAGTACAAAAGTTAAAGTGCAAAAGTTAAAATTCCTTTGAAATTTTTATTAATCACAACTCCAGCTGTACCACGGGCACTCCGATTTACTAAGCGCTAAAGCGCTTGAAAAGTCGTATGTAGGAGCGGCGCCCTCGCCGCGAAAAATGTAGTAATTTGCACCACTGCTATCGCGGCGAGGCGCCGCTCCTACAGGTAACTTTTCAAGCGCTTTAGCGCGTAGAAAATCGGTGTGCCCGTGGTACAGATAATTGTTGTGCCTAAAATCATGCTAGCGAAAAATTAGCTAAAAAAAGCCGCTGTCGCTTCTGCTGGAATTTCTACTTTGGTTAATTTGGCTTTTTGTAAAATTTCCCAAAAATAACGATAGGTTGCGCGATCATGCAGTTCACCATCGTATTGAATCGGGCCCCAATCGGCTTTTTGTGCGGCTAGTAAAATGTTTGCGCCATCTTGCACTTCATCAAAATTAGGCTTCATGGCATCTACAATCGCTTCAATTTGCGTAGGGTAAATGCTCCACATGCGTAAAAAGCCAAATTCATTACGGGCACGTGAGGCGTCTGAATGTGTAGTTTCTACATTTTTAAGATCTAAAGTCACGTTGTGGGCTGGCACTACGCCATTAGCTAAGGCCGCCGCCACTAACTCTGCTTTAGCGCGGGCAAGTAATCTATGCTCAAATTGGCCAGGGCTACGCATTGCAGAAGCTGGAATTGCACCATGATGGCCGCTGACGAAGTCCATCAAGCCAAAATCCAGCACTTGCACCCAAGGTAAAGTGGCAATTTCATGCACGGCTTTTAGTGCGCCGTGGGTTTCTACCAAAATATGCACTGGAATTTCGCGCGTAATATTATTCGCTTTTGCGACTTGCTGAATATAGCTAATCATCTCTTTGGCTTGCGCAAAAGTCGTGCATTTTGGAATGGTGATATAGCTTAAAACCTGTCCTGCGCCACTCACTAAAATGTCTACATCTTGCTTCCAATTGGCGTGTGTGTAATCGTGAATACGCGCACCGGCCATTTTGTGTTTATTAACGTCGCTGGTTAATACGCGCACTATCATTTCTGCGTGCTCACGCTCTTGGCCGGCTTGGGCGCCATCTTCGCAATCGCAAGTAATGTCAAACACCGCGCCTATGCTGTCTTGCAGCGATAAAGCTTTTAAAATTAATTTTTCACTACCGGCAAAATGCTCGCATGACGGAATGATAGGGAACGATTTTTCACCGCTGAATAATGCTTCGCTAGGGTGTACCAAATGTTTAGTCGTCATATTTTTTTGTCCTAAATTCTTAAGTATTGTATTTATGTGAACTTAATGTTTTATTCGCAATTCTATCTTCGCGGCATCAGCACGGTGTAATCCAAATCTAACACCACATTCGGGTGGTAACTTTGTTTACCATCGTTGCTAATATGCGTGCTTTCCAGAGTGTCAGCCGCTAGGTTTTTAACGCCAACCATGCGTAACCTTAATGCGGCAACATCGCTGCGATTAGGTATTTCCCACTTGTCTAATACTTCAGTCCAAGTGTAAATCGTGTCATCGCCAAAACTTGGATTGCAATGCGTGCCAGCGTTAATCGCTAAAATCGATAAGGCGTTTTCCAAGCCATCATGTGATAGCGCGCGGCACAAGGAAATAATGTGTCCGCCATACATTAATCTGCGGCCAAAGGCGGTTTTTTTCATCATCACCTCATCAAAATGCAAGCGTGCATTATTTTGATAAAGTTTAGTCGCAAGAGTGTGGTCGCTATCGCTAATTGTCATGCCGGCAGGGTGATTGATGCGTTCGCCTACTTGGTAGTCATCCCATAAATACTGGCCGCCGGTGATGCTAGTTTCAAACTGACTGGCATCTAGAAAGCTAGGAATATTGAGCTCAGCAACGGGTACGAAATTCAGTAAATCCGGCACTACTGTTTCAGGCGCAGCCGCGGTTAAATCTTTTTTATGCACCATCACCCAGCGCACCCATGAGAATACCGCTTGCTGATCTTGATTAATCGCGACTGAACGCACGTAGACTACGCCAGATTTGCCGTTAGAATTTTGTTTCAGGCCTATCACGGTAGAGCTGGTGCTTAATGTATCGCCTGCATAAACCGGTTGTATAAAGCGCACATCGGCATAACCCAAGTTAGCTACCGCATTCACAGAAATATCCGGCACGGTTTTACCAAAGGCAATGTGAAAAGCCAGTAAATCATCTATTGGTCGAGTTTTGTAACCCAAGGCTTGCGCTACGGTTTGTGCCGAATGCAACACTTGACGCGCGCCAGTTAGCGCAATGTGCAAGGCTGCTTCGCCCTCAGTAATTGTGCGTGGCGTGGCATGCTGAATCACTTGATTGAGGCGAAAATCCTCAAAGTAATTGCCCGCGTTTATTTTTGTTTTTAGATTGTTATCAGACATGACTTTCTTCCAATTGTGCAATCAAATCGCTTAATTTTAACAAGCGTGTGGCCGCTTTTACATGGTGTTGTTCTACCAATTTATCATTTACTACTACAGTGCCTTTACCGGCTTCATTTGCGTCTTTTAATGCCTGAATAATCTCGCGCGCGTTACGCACTTCATCGGCTTTTGGCGTGTAAGCGTCGTTGCTGTAAGCCAGTTGCGCCGGGTGCACTAAGGATTTCCCATCAAAGCCCATGTCGCGGCCTAGGCGGCAGGCATATTCAAAAGAATGCATGTTTTTGAAGTCGCTGGTAATGCCATCAACCACGGCTCTGCCATAGGCACGCGCGGCTAATATCACTAAAGACAATGACGTTAAAATGGCTGAGCGTTCATGCGTCACTCTGGCGTGTAATTGCGAAATTAAATCTGACGTTGCCATGACGATGCAGACGATGCGATCAGAGGCGCTGGCAATTTCTTTGGCATTTAATACGGCAATCGGGCTTTCTATCATCACCATAATTGGAATGTGTTCGCCACCGGCCGCGTCTAACATTTGTAGCGCGGTTAATACATCTTCACGCGATTCAATATTAGGAAACAAAATAGCGTCCACTTTTGTTTTGGCGATGGCTTTAATGTCATCAGCGCCCCAAGGTGAATCCAAATCATTAACGCGCACCACGACTTCACGCGAGCCATAACCGCCTTCGTTCACGAAACGCACCACATTGTCGCGGGACTGTTCTTTGCATTCGACCAAAATAGGGTCACCTAAATCCAGTATCACTGAATCTGCATGCAAAGTGCGCGCGCGTTCTAAGTAGTGGGTGTTACAGCCTGGCACATATAGCATAGAACGGCGAGGGCGAAAATATTGGTTCATTTTGTTACCTTTAGGAGGCTTTATGTTTTTTCGCGTTGCTTTGCGAATCAATTTTTTATAATTTTCTAATGGCTTGATTATATATAGTGAAATTAAAATCTGTCAACAAATATCTTATGTCTTATATAAGATATAAAACACTAGACTATTTAAAATTGCCGTGATATAAATACACTTAATAAATTAAACGCAAGTTTGTAATTAAAAAAAGTATATGAATAAGCACAAAGTGTAATTGCAGTTAGCCTTTATAACCCGCGCTACATTTGACCTTGGATGAAATAATTAAAACTTATGATAGATAAACAATACAACTCACCAAGCTATAAGCCACTTTATGACCAAATTAAAGTGTTGCTTACGCAAAGTTTAATCGGCGGAGAGTGGCGTCCTGGCGATATGATTCCTAGCGAAATAGAATTAGCTGGTAGATATAAAGTAAGCCAAGGCACGGTTAGAAAGGCGATTGATGCGCTAGCTACGGAAAACATTCTGATTCGTCGCCAAGGTAAAGGCACGTTTGTGGCCACGCACAGCGCAGAAGGCATGAAGCTCAGATTTTTAAGGCTGACCTCTGTAGATGGTCAAAAAGAGCTTTTGCAAAATGAATTTATCTCGTGCACCAAAGGTAAAGCCGATGTGCGTATGGGGCAGATATTGGATATGAAAGCTGGTGCTTCAACCATTGAAATCAAGCGTTTGCTGACTTTTTCAGGTCGCCCACTCATTTTTGATCATATTGTGGTGCCAGCCAATGCCTTTAAAGGCTTGAACGGCACGCGCGTAGAAGAAAATAATGGTTCTATGTACAGTATGTATGAGTCTGAATTTGGCGTGCGCATGATACGAGCAGAAGAGCGACTAAAAGCCGTTGCGGCTGCAGGTGAAGTGGCCACGGCTTTAGGTTTGATCCCAGGCGAACCGATATTAAGCATAGAGCGTGTGTCGTTTACTTATGGCGATAAGCCTATGGAATGGCGCTTAGGCTTATGTGTGACTGATAACCACCATTATATGAATGAGCTTGAATAGTTTTTTTGAATAGTATTTTTAAATATAAGCTTTTGAATAGCTGCTTTTGAAAATGCACCTCATATGTACCAACGGCACTCCGATTTTCTAAGCGTTAAAACGCTTGAAAAGTCGTATGTAGGAGCGGCGCCTCGCCGCGAAGCAACGGTGAATGCTAAGAAATTGAAACATTGCTTCGCGGCGAGGGCGCCGCTCCTACAGGTGAATTGAAGGTTTTTTGATGGGAGTTGTAAATCGAGCATGGTTTTAAATAATTAGGTTTTAAGAAACAAAAACACAAAACAACTGCAAAAGCGCTTGAAAAGTCGTATGTACCAACGGCACTCCGATTTTCTAAGCGTTAAAACGCTTGAAAAGTCGTATGTACCACGGGCACTCCGATTTTCAAAGTGCTAAAGCACTTGAAAAGTCGTATGTA
>CANFZA010000102.1 GCA_947451235.1 Methylophilaceae bacterium
CAACACGTTGAAGGTGATGCTTCGAATAAGAACTATGGCGGATCAGGTTGCCCTGATATGAAATTCAATGTCATTAACTTTAGGAGTTTTTAAATAGAAGAAAGTGTGTGGAAAAAAAGCGCTTCGGAGGTTTTGAAGTAAAGGTGTTGAAGTAAAGGTGTTGAAGTAAATAGACGTGTAGCGTTAATTTGCCTGAATAAATAGAAATATATCTAGCAAGTTATCACCAAACAGAAGCTTAGGCTTCTGTTTTTGTATCTAGCACAATGAAAAGCCATTATTTTTATAACTTTGTTCAAATAATCTAAATAAAACGCAAATAGTACTTATAAAAGTGCCTAGTACAGTGTTAGAATACGCTCCGTTAATTGATGTACAGCCTTCAATCTGCCCGGGTGGTGAAATTGGTAGACACAAGAGACTTAAAATCTCTCGCCTTATGGGCGTGCCGGTTCGATTCCGGCTCCGGGCACCAAGTATGTGTTTCAAGTAATGTCAGAAAGTAGCTAAAGCCTAGTAAATTCAACCTTCTAGGCTTTTTTTACGCCTATTGCAAACGCATAGTGTGTAATGTGGACACTTTACAATACGTAAAGATGCAGATAATACTATTCAGAAAATAGCCGAAAATGGCTAGCCGTTAAACAGCGCTCGCTTGCACCATCTTAGGTGCGTTTATCTGCAACACCACCACAGTGCCAACACGTGCCAATATAATAGCGAAAAAGACCGAATAAAATAGGGCAAAATATTATTTTGCGAAGGGGGGCTAACTTTTTGCTAATAGCTTTATTGAATTTAATAACTATCATTAAAAAAATAATTATTATCATATACTTTAGTATAGTATATGAATTAACTTTTTTTGTTGTACCTACCGCCATTATTAAGTAACTTGGTTAGTACATTTTTGCCGGTATTTGTGTTGATTGGTTAAATTTTATAAAGGTAACTGTTATGGCAGATTCTATTAGATGGCACCTTTATAAATTTGATGAGATAGACAGCAAAATCATAGTGATAGATCAGTTATTTAAAAGAGAAAAGTCTTATCATGTGCCTAATTTAATACATGCCATTATCAAAAATAGTGCACTTTATGTGACAACCTCAAATCACAAAGTGATGAGGGTTTGTCTTTTTAATGGTTCAAGAAAAATGGTTGGGATCGAAGATTACAAAAATCTTGATCTCTATACTTTAAATTCATGCAAATTCAACCCGTTAACTATCCTCTAAAATATAGAGAAATATAGAGAAATATAGGCAATAAGTTAATAGTGGTTTGACAGTTAGCGACTTCATTGCTTCAGCAACAGTTAATACCAGCAGGTAATAGGTCACATTCGTCGACATGCAGAATCGCTAAGTAAATACCTGCTGACTTCGTCAGTAAATATTACATTAGCAATCAAATTGAAGCATCATTCTGATGACTTCCCATTGACTAAATCAGATGGACTAAATCAGACTCAATTCAATAAAAACCAGCAAGCTAAGCAAAGCTAGTTACTTTAGACGTAAACTATTGTTGTTTTAGATTCAGGAGGTTTTTGATTTAAACTATACATACAGTATGTTTTAGTGAATAATTCATGCCAAACACAATGCCAAATGTATGATTTTCAATTTAGACTAATGATTTTTACAATATTAGGTGGTACTGATGCTAAGTAATTTAGTAAATGTTATTGATGATGATGACTCTTTAAGGAGTGCCATCGTATTAACATTAGAAGATGCTGGTTATAACGTTAAAAGCTTTGCCAGTGGGCAAGTTTTTTTAGAAAATCCTTCCCTGCTTAATAATAGTGTTGTGGTGCTGGACTTGTTGATGCCTAACCTAAATGGACTGGGCTTAATTTCACATATCAATCATTTTGATATTAATACTCAAGTGGTGTTTATTAGCGGTGCAGCAGCACCATCAGAAATTATTTCTGCTTTTCATCATGGCGCATGTGATTTTATACTTAAACCATTTGAGATTGATACACTCATTGCGGCGGTCGATAAAGCCCTTGAAGTGATTAATCAACGTATGCATCAAAAGAAAGATGCGGATTCTTTAATGGATAAATTTAATACCTTAACAGCAAAAGAAAAAGTAGTGTTTGAGAAAATAGTCGATGGTGGGAAGATAAAGCAAATTGCAACACAGTTAGATTTAGCTGAAATTACTGTCAAAGTTTATAAAGCTAAAATTATGCATAAACTAGATTCAAAATCACTTACTGAACTGGCGAAATTCTCGCAGGCACTCAGTTTACAATTACCTACCAATAGCAATTTCTCTAGTAATCCTACAGACTAATCAGTTTAGGTTTAATTAAAGCGCTGACTAATGCAAATTGATATTCGTACATTGCTTTTAGCACTCGCCCTGTTGTATATCCTAGTGCCAACCAGTCTCTTGATGATTTCGACTGGTGATCGCATGAGAGCATTGTACTTGTGGTGTGGTGTATCTGTATTATCTAGCGTGGGCGCAGGTTTAATGGCACTGCGAAGCTCTACAGCAGACGGTAGCATAATTTCTCTATTTCACCTCTTGATGATACTAGGATTTATTTTTCATAATTGCATCCTACTGAATTGGATTAAAAGGCTGGATAGTAAAGTGATCACTGGTAATGTATTACTACTCATGATTTATTTGAGTCTGTTGTACATTATTCCAAAATTACAGTACCCGACTGAAATTAGGATGGTAGTCACTTTATTTGCTTTCACTCTTTTAGTGATGCATCGATTATTCATTGGATTAATGATATACAGAAGTGCTTACCAAGTGGCCGGTAAAATGATTGCAATGAATGCATTGCTACTTTTAATTTCTCTTCTGGCTAGGGTCATTCATATTAAAACGCACCCAGGAAATTTAGGTTTCTTTGAGCCTTCGTTATATCAATTAATTGCAATAACATTAATGATGTCGGCAGTCTTTTTAATTAACTTTGCTTACTTTAATATGCTTGAACAGCAGACTGAGATTAAAAATTTATTTGAACGTAAAAAAATGGGAATAGTATTAGAAAAACAAACGCTACTTGAAAATAAAATTGATACTCGCGAGCAGCAGTTTAATGAGCTTGCTAGTAACGCGGGAATTAATGGTTTTGCTGCCTTTTCTGGCGCAATAGCGCATGAGATTAATCAGCCATTATCAGCCATGTTATTAAATATAGACCGTATGATTAACTACTTAAAGAAATCAAATTCTGATCCTAAATTAATATCTGACTTATTGACCATAAAAGAAGATAACCGTCGTTCAATCAACATTATTAAATCGATTAGATTGTTGTTGCAAGATGAAGAATTAAACGTACCTACAGAAAAAGTTCAAATAGATTTATTGGTGCGTGATGCAGTAGATATTTGTAAAAAAGATATTAAAAATAAAAGAATAATGTTTACTCAGTTTTATCAACTTAAAGATGTTGAGATAGATGGTGATAGAACGTTGTTATTGCAGGTAGTTCTTAATCTTATTACCAATGCAATTAAAGCGACTAGTTATGCGACCTTACCAGAAATTACTCTTTTGACAATGGGAGACGATAATTATGTATTTTTGGTTTTAATCGACAATGGATGTGGCATTAAACATTCAGATACTAACGCAATTTTTGCCCCATTCAGGTCATTCTCAAATAATGAATTACATAAGGGATTGGGTGTCGGTTTAGGGTTAGGTTTAGGATTATCCATTATTAAGTCTATTCTTAAAAGAAATCATGGCGATGTCGGTTATTTTAATAACGATGTTGATGGGGTTACTTTTGTTGCTGGTCTGCCTAGAAAAAATGAAACACCTGCCTATTTATTTAATGAGGCGGGAATAAGGCAATTGATTGCTAAAAATACGGCTAATTGACGTCAATATCTCGATTCAAGTTAATGACTCAGAGTATTTAGGTTGGGTAAGTATCGTGTTGTATAGTCGTTTGTCTATTCAAGTCATCAAGTACGATGATTTGTCCGGTTGATATTAATTAATTAATCTACACGATAGCCCAAGTTTTTTTGCATATTGATATTGGCTAATATCCACAGTGACAAATTCAGTGGCCTTACTTGCTAATGCGAAACTTAAATGTAGCGCTGTGTGGACTGAAATGTCAGGTTCTTTAAGCATTACTTGGCTAAAATGTTTAGATACATCCCTACTGATAGTTAACAGCTTAACGCCACCCTTAATTAAGGCTTCAAAACTCGTTAATATTAGCTTTAATTTTTCATCAGTAAGATGATTTGATATCTGCATCAATGCAATAGTGCTATTAAATTCTGTAATTAAACATTCACTGCAAATAGGTGTGGTTTTTAATGTACTAAACCAGCTTATACAATTGCCTGATGTCGCATTATTAGAAAACATACTTACCATTACACTGGAATCCACATAAATAATGCTAGATGAGTCAATGTGCCTTTGAGTTACAGGTATTTGGTAATATGAGTTATTACTATTAATATCTTGAATGTTTAGTAAAAATTCAGACTTATTAAAATTATTAGCCGGCGCTAAAACAATTTCTCTTAGCTGATTAATATTAATTTTTAATGCGTCTCCATGCTCAAGACGTAAGGTACTAGTGACAAGCAAAGGCAGGCGCAACGTTAGGCCATTGTCACATTTTGCTAATTTCAGTTCCATTAACTTTCCTTACAAAAAATTTAACGATTAATATGGCTATACAGGTCGTAAGTTTTGTTAATAATACTAATTAACACATTATCTTTAATCATGTTTTAACTCTAGCATCGCCCCATTTAAGAGTGCATCTATCGTCGCCAACATAGAAGGTTTCGCTTTTTCGATTTACACAATACGTAGCAGAAATAACTAATTCATCAACCAACATGTTTTTACTTACTCTGGTGTACTCAAACAAAATAGATCGAATAATCTGGCTATTTTTTTTGATCTGACAGCCGTGCGAGATCCAGCAAGGCCCAACAATTTTAGCGCCGCTCTCAATGTGTGTGCCTGAACCAATATATACAGGGCCTTCTATGGTGATATTGTCCCAATCTATTCGCGTATTAATACCCACCCAAATGCCAGGTTTAACTTCAACTCCGGGCATTTCAATATAACTAACTTCGCCCTGAAGAATACGTTGCATGACTAACCAATAATCAGCTATTTGGCCGATATCAACCCAGTTATAAAATCTTTTTTGTGCAAAAAATGGGTAATTTTTTTCTACCAACATAGGAAATAACTGACTGCCTATGTCAAAAAATGTGTTTTTTGGAATAAGTTTTAATGCTTCAGGTTCGAAAAAATAAATGCCAGTACTGGCTAAATTAGAAAGAGCTTCTTCTTGCTTAGGTTTCTCTTGAAAGCCAGTAATACGGCCATTATCATCAGTTTGTACAATTCCATATTGCACAACCTCATGATTAGGCACTTCTTTTGCGACGATACTCACCAATGCATTTTTATTAATATGCTCAAACAATGCGGTTGTAATATCTAGATCAATAAGAGCATCACCACAAATTACAATCGTGGTTTGATCAAAAAATCCACTAAAATCTTGAATGTGTCGCATGCCGCCAGCCGAGCCAAAAGGGCTGGGTTTAATGTCACCGTGATCGTATACGCCTTCATATGAGTAGCCTATTTGCGCTCCCCAGCGATGACCATCACCAAAATAATTTTCAATCATGTGGTGATGGTGGCCAACGTTGACCATAATTTCCGTTACACCATGCCTAACTAAATGCTCAATTAAATATTCCATCACAGGCTTACCAAGTACCGGAATCATTGGTTTTGGTAGATTCTTTGTTAATGGTCTGACCCTAGTGCCTTGCCCTGCGGCAAGAATCATTCCCTTAAGATTTTTTTTCAATTTCTTTTATCCCTTTTTTATAGCTTGGTATAGCGCTGTAAAGCTAGTTAGTGCATGTGGATATATTTGATGAAATCTAAAGTCAAACAATACATCGATTCAAATAATTAACATAAATATACTTAGGTATATTGTACACAGGTATGGTTATTGTAAGTTAAAATGATACCTAAATATATTATTTGTTTTTAAATAGATACTCAAATATACTATCAGCGTTAAATTTGATACTTAAATATACTTTTTAGAATATAAGTTGATACTCAAATATATATTTGTTGAAGTATCTTAATAGTTAGCAGTATTTATTCTGAAGTTTATCTTTTCACTAAAGGGAGAGCGCATATGAACGATATGAGAAAAATTGATTACAGATTAAGACGTGAGAGTTCAAAAAAATGGCGAAGTTTGTTAAGCGCCATGGCTAAGGTTTTAGTGGGTCAATCTGAGATCAACAATACAAAAATATTATTCAAAACTATTGGTATCACTTTTGCTGAGGTTGTTCCTTTGCCGCAATGTAAAACAATCGATGAAACTCAACTGGCTATTGGCAAGGTTTGGGATGAAATGGATTGGGGAACAGTATTACTTGAAGAGCATGGCGACACTTTAAGGATTGTGCATCACAACTTAGATAATGGTCATTTATTCATTAATGCTTTTAACGGGTCTACTCCATTGTGGGCTGCAGCATTTCTAGAAGGTGTGTATCAAAAATGGTTAGGTGATATGAGTGCTGCGGGACATTTAAATGTGAAGCAAATTTCTGAAGTTGATGACTTTGGTTCTGTTGAATACGAATTAAGCGCGGCTTAATTGGATGCGAATTAATTAACAACAAAAACTTTGCATGGTAATTAATTAATCACTCTATATTTGAAGGTCTGTTTATGAACCAGTTGTCTGATGTTGGTATTTTGTACGATTTAATTGGTGCTAGTCATGTGCCTTATCGTGAGATAAAGCTGAATGAATCTAGGTCGTTATCTTTAACTTTGTGGCCACTGTTGTCCTTAATAGATATCTCTAATGTAGAGATTAAAACAGTAAGTGCTACAGAAAGAGCTGAGCGTAGTTTAGTGCATCAAGCAAATCCTAACGTTGGTGTTACTGAAGTTGGTGTTACTAACGTTGGTGTTACTGAAATATTAGACATCACGGCAAATAGCATTAAGCCGATAAATGTTGATTCAATTGGTATTAACTTTAAATTAGACGAACCTTTAGACAGCGTCAGCAATGATTCTTTTTTAAATGTGCATCCAGTCACAGAGCCAGAAAACGTATCAATTAAGCCGGTTATTGAGATGTCTGATACTTTAGACGATTTGCTTGTTGAGGACTCATTCCATATCTTTCCTACTGATTCCGAGGTAAATGTAACTTTGACAGTACCTAAAGAAACGAGTGATTCAACAATATTAAGTAGCAATATTAGCAACTCTGAAATGGCCGACTTAATGCAACGCCTTACACAAAGTAAGCATCAAGAAAAACCAACTTATAAGCAATCATTTTTTGAAAGGTCGCAAATTTCATGAAAGTTATTGCCGTAGTATCCGCTAAAGGTGGTGTGGGAAAGACAACCATTAGTGCAAATTTAAGTGCTGCGTTGCGACTTAAAACCAAGGATATATTAGCTGTAGATTTTGACCCACAAAATTCATTGGCGCTACATTTTGGCATGTCACCAGCGCATCAAGATGGTCTTGCACGTAATAGTTTGTATGGTGGAAATTGGCGTAGCTCAGTCATTGAATCTCATGAGTCTTGTCACGTATTACCGTTTGGACGTTTAAACGAAGATGACCGTGAGTTATTCGAACAATCACTTAGAGATAATCCCAAACTTTTGGCAAATGGGTTAAGTTCATTGGGTTTAGCCGATGATGCATTAGTCGTTATAGATACGCCCACAGGTTCAACCGCGTATCTTAAACAAGCTTTGATGGTGGCTAATGTGGTGGTGGTGGTTTTACAAGCAACACCGGCTGCGTGCGCAACCTTGCCAATTATTATTGGCTTAATTGATAAATATTGTGTTAATAGAAAAGAATTTGTTGAGTATTTATTCTTAATCAATCATGTGAATCGTGAAAGCAGACTTGCCAATGATGTTGTTAACACGATGCGTGCCATGTTGGGTGATAGAAGTGTGGCAATTGTGCATCAAGATCAATCTA
>CANFZA010000103.1 GCA_947451235.1 Methylophilaceae bacterium
ATTATGTTGAATAAGCTTTGTAGTTTTTCGACAATATAAACCATGATTATTGCCGCGCTAATGTTTGTGTTTGGCGCATGGTGCGTGCAACAATTGGCGCAACTGCCAAGTGTTTATTGGCTATTGTGTGCTTTGGCAGTTTTACTGGCCATATTCTTAAGTCAATATCACCCGCGCTTTTCGCGTTACCTTTATCGCCCAACACTTTCAAAACGTCTTTTATACCGCTGTTTGGCTGGCTTAGCCGCGTGTCTTTTAGGCTTCTGCTGGGCTAGCGGTTTTGCTTTGTTGCGCATGAGCGACGAATTGCCTCATGCGTGGGAGCAAAAAAATATCCAATTGATAGGCGTGGTTGCCAGCGTGCCAGAACTCACCGCGCGCGGCGTGCGGTTTAAGTTTGACGTAGAAAAAACCATCACAAAAGACGCGGTAGTGCCGCGGCATATTAGCCTGAACCAATATGGCGCTTATCAAAGTTTCGGCAATCAATCGAGTCAAAAGCCAATTGCAGAAGCACCTTCCAAAGTATTAAGTCAATTTAAAGCTGGCGAGCGCTGGCAATTGCTAGTGCGTTTAAAGCGTCCGCATGGCACCGCTAATCCGCATGGTTTTGATTTTGAATCATGGGCACTTAGTGAAAATATACGCGCGATGGGCACCATTAAAAGCCACACGGAAAACAAAAAGTTAAGTAATTTTGTTTGGCGACCTAGTTATGTCATTGAGCATTTGCGCGAAAATATCAAAGCACGTATCGCCCATGTGTTAAATGGCAAACCTTATTTAGGCATCATCCAAGCTTTGGTGATGGGAGACGATAGTCAAATTAATGTAGATGATTGGCAAGTGTTTTTGCGCACAGGCATCAGTCATCTAGTTTCAATCTCTGGTTTGCATATCACCATGTTGGCTGGGTTGGCCTTTGGTTTCGTCAGCTTTATTTGGCGCCGCAGTCCTAGTTTAATGATGCGTTTACCTACGCGTAAAGCCGCCGTAATTGCTGGTACGCTTACAGCGCTGGCCTATGCGCTAATCGCTGGTTTTGCGGTGCCATCACAGCGTACTTTTTATATGCTATTAGTGTTTGCCGTTGCCTTGTGGTCTAACCGCCAACTGGTGATTGCTCAAGTGTTAGCCATTGCGCTATTTGTTGTGGTTTTGCTCGATCCTTGGGCAGTCAACGCGCCTGGCTTTTGGTTGTCTTTTGGCGCAGTGGCGATGCTGGCTTATGCTTTAGGTGCGCGTGTCGGACAAATTCACTGGTTCAAAGTCGCGCTACAAACGCAGTGGGCAGTCACTATCGGCATGCTGCCCTTATTGCTAGTGATGTTTAATCAAACCTCACTAATTTCACCTATTGCGAATGCTTTCGCCATTCCACTGATTAGTTTTGTGGTCACGCCACTGGCTTTGTTAGGCAGCTTTTTACCGATTGATGCGCCACTGAATTGGTCATATCAAGCCTTAGATATCGGCATGATCGCGCTGAAATGGCTCAATCAATTGCCTATGGCCATTTGGCAACAACACGCGCCACCTATTTGGACATTATTGCCCGCCATGCTCGGTATGTTGTGGTTGCTATTGCCGCGCGGATTCCCTATGCGCTGGATTGGGCTTGCTGGGTTTTTCCCCATGTTATTTATTGCGCCACCTAAAACGGATATTGGCAATATGAAAGTCACGATTTTAGACGTGGGGCAGGGCTTAAGTGTGGTGGTGCAAACGCAAAATCATACTTTACTGTATGACGCCGGGCCGAAATTTAATGAACAAAGTGATGCCGGAAGTCGTATTGTCGTACCATTCTTGCATGGCGAAGGCATAGTGAAAATTGATGGATTTATTGTTAGCCACAATGATCTTGACCATAGCGGCGGTATGGCGTCAGTGCTGGCCTTAATGCCAGTAGCTTGGTTGGCAAGTTCATTTTCAGAAAAAGTTGAAGCGCCTCAAACCACAAAGAACATTTCTTGTTTTGCTGGGCAAATCTGGGTTTGGGATAAGGTAAAGTTTGAGGTGTTACATCCCACGGCTGAAAGCTATGGCGACGCTAAATTAACAGACAATAATCGTAGTTGCGTAGTTAAAGTGACCAGCCAAGTCGGCAGTATATTATTGACCGGTGATATAGAAAAAGAAACCGAGCTGGCGTTATTAAATAGAATTCCGGGAAAATTAAAAAGTGATTTACTCACAGTGCCGCATCACGGCAGCAAAACATCGTCAACGTCAGGTTTTATTGAGGCCGTTGCGCCTAACATTGCCATATTTACCGCCGGCTACTTAAATCGCTTCGGCCATCCCAAACCTTTAATCGTAGCGCGCTATAAAACCTTTGGAGGCCTGCTGTATCGTTCAGATTATGATGGCGCGCTAGTAGTTAACTTTATGAATAAGGTAGGCGCAAGCCATAAGATTTCTGCAGCAAGTTGGCGAAGTCAGCATCCACGTTATTGGCAAGATGCACTTGTCCGAGATTAAGGGGCTGTTAAATAGAAAAGTAATTTAATTGCGTGTTAAATATAAACCTTATTACTTCAAATTTACATCTCACTACAGTAGTCGCTTGCCCAAAAGCTCACTTACAGCTAAAGTATCGCAGATATAAAGTTAGTCAAAAATACGTCACAAGCGTAGTTTGGCTAGCGCAGTTTTCAGTAGGCTTAAAGCCGTTTAATTTTAGGAGTTGTATTGTGTGGCAAATAATTGTAGCGGCAGGTTGGCCAATTTGGCCTCTTCTTATTGCGTCAGTGGTTGCCTTAGCAATCATCGGTGAACGTTTTATGGCTTTACGTGCAGAAACCGTAGCGCCTCAAAATTTATTGCCAGAAGTGCAAACTTGGCTAGCCAAAGGCGGCATTACTAAAGAAACCATTAGCCGCCTAGAGCAACATTCTTTATTAGGCCAAGTATTTGCTAGCGCCTTAGCTAATTCTAAAAACTCACGCGAAGTTACTAAAGAAGCCATCGAAGAAACGGGTCGTGCCGTGGCGCATAATTTAGAAAAATACTTATCAACGCTAGGCACTATTGCCACGGTTGCGCCATTACTTGGCCTACTAGGTACGGTTATCGGTATGGTCGAATTGTTCGGTGCCTTTACCAGCACTGGCCACGATATTGCACAGTTTGCACGCGGTATTTCAGTGGCGCTTTATAACACCGCTGCTGGTATTGTAGTGGCTGTACCTGCCATGATTGCCTACCGTTATTTCCGTTCAAAAGTTGATGGTTTATTAGTCGAAATGGAACAGCAAGCGATTAAATTGGTTGAAATTATTCACGGTGAGCGTAAGTAATTGGGTTTTTAATTAATTAAAAAAACTCAATAAATACCAGTCGATAAAAAGGATTACTATGAATTTTCAACGTGGAAAGCGCCATGAAGACCTCGAGATGAATCTCGTCCCTTTGATTGACGTATTGTTAGTTATCATTATTTTCTTGGTGGTCAGCGCAACATTTTCGCGCACCAGTGAGTTGCAAATTAATTTGCCAACCGCAGTTGCTAATGCCACACAAGAAAAGCCATTGACCATTGAAGTTGGCATTGATGCCAGCGGTAAATATACCGTCAATAATAAAGCTTTGACTGATATTACTGTGGATGCAATTGGCGCCGCATTGCAAGCTGCCGCCAATGGTGGCAAAGAACCAACAGTGATCATTAATGCTGATGCCAATACCACGCACCAGTCTGTGGTTAATGTCATGGAAGCGTCGCGGGTTGCTGGGTACACGCACATTACGTTTGCTACGCAAGCTAAATCGGGCTCTTAAATCATTCCAACCCATCAATTACAAGCCATTCACTTAAAAGTAGCTAGAAAATTGCTTCTGCTCAATGCTCAATTAAATCGTGCCAGAAGTTAATAATGTCAAAAAATACCACTAAAGAAACCTTAGCAAGCGCCAGCCTTATTCCGGATACTAAAACGCTGTACTTACGCCTGTTTGCTTATGCTTGGAAATACAAAGCCGTATTTTTAGGCGGCTTATTAGGCTTGGTGGTTTTATCTGCCACCAATACCGCCTTTTTAGCCACCATCAAGCAAGTCACAGACGAAGGTTTCGTTAAGCAATCGCCAGACAAAGTCGCATACCTACCTTTAATGCTATTCGGCCTTATGGCAGTCCGCGCATTTTCTGGCTTTATATCAAGTTTTGCCATGCGCTGGGTTTCACGTCGCGTGGTCGAAGATTTGCGATTAAGCGTGTTTCGTAAATTAATGCTGTTACCAATCAGTTACTTCGACGAGCAATCGGCTGGCATTATCGTTGCTAAAATTACCTACGATGTAGAACAAATGGCGAACGCCGCCACGCGATCAGCCACGGCTGTCGTCACCGACACCTTAACGGCCATCGGCATTGTTGGTTATATGCTGTATTTAGACTGGCGACTCACACTTATATTTGTCTTGGTTGCGCCTTTGATGGCATTCTTTTTAAAAAGAATGACGCCAAAATTGCGCAATGCCGGCAAACAAGTGCAAGAATCCATAGGCGAAATGACTAAAGTGGCAGAAGAAGCTATTTCTGGTCAGCGAATAGTCAAAATATTTGGTGCTAAAGATTACGAAAACGAGCGTTTTGCAAAAGTGGCGGGCAGAAATCGGCACATGCAAATCCGTTTGGCACGTATGTCTGGCATCAATAGTATGGTAGTTGAGTTGTTGGCCGCCACTTCGCTAGGTTTGGTAGTCTACTATGCGGTTGGTCATTTTAGCGCGGGCGAATTTGCTGCTTTTGTAGCGGCATTATTAATGCTAATCGCGCCTATCAAACATTTAACCGCCATGAACGAAGAAGTGCAGGTTGCCATTGCCGCCGCTCAAAGTGTATTTGGTGTCATCGACATCGAGCCGGAGTTAGATGAGGGCGCTAAAATTTTGCCAACCAGCAAAGGCGAAATTGAGTTTAAGCATGTCACGCTCAGTTATAACAGCGCCAAGCGTCCTGCGCTGAATGATATTAGTTTCAATATTAAGCCGGGTGAAAAACTGGCTTTAGTGGGTCGTTCTGGTGGCGGTAAAACTACGCTAGTGAATTTATTACCTAGGTTTTATGAGCTACAACAAGGTCAAGTGCTGCTAGATGGCGTAGATATGCGCGAGCTACCGCTGGCTAATTTACGCCAACAGTTTTCATTAGTCAGCCAAGATGTGATCTTGTTTAACGATACTGTGTTCAATAATATTGCTTACGGCGTGTTACGTGGCGCCACCGAAGCGCAAGTCATTGAAGCCGCAAAAGCCGCACATGCTTGGGAGTTTATTCAGCAATTACCCAACGGCTTGCAAAATGAAATCGGTGATAGAGGTGTGCGTTTATCTGGCGGTCAGCGTCAGCGAATTGCTATTGCTAGAGCAATTTTGAAAAACGCGCCTATATTATTGCTAGATGAAGCCACCTCAGCGCTAGATACCGAATCTGAGCAACATGTTCAAGCCGCGCTAGATACGCTCATGCAAAACAGAACCAGCATTGTGATTGCGCACAGACTCAGCACCATTGAAAATGCGGATCGTATTATGGTGATGGAGCAAGGCAAAATTGTTGAATGCGGCACGCATGATGCGTTAATGCAGCAGAATGGTCATTATGCTAAGTTGTACCAAAAGCAATTTAGCTAATCTATACGGCCGATAAAAATGGCTCACTGGCTACAAAAGCAATGGCTTGGCTTCACTTGTTGGCATATTTTGCTGATGCCGCTTTCATGGTTATTCGGCTTAATTAGCTTGGTACGAAAATCACTTTATAAATATGGTTGGCTTAGGAGTTACCGTCTAGATGTGCCGGTCATCATTGTTGGAAATATCAATGTAGGTGGCACCGGTAAAACACCGTTGGTGATTTGGTTAGCAGAACAACTCAAAATAGCCGGCTATAAACCGGGCATTATCAGCCGAGGTTATGGCGGAACCGCCAAGGATATTCGTTCCGTGTTGCCTAATAGTAATCCGCAAGAAGTCGGCGATGAACCCGTATTAATTGCCAAACACAGCAATTGCCCCGTATTTGTTAGCCCAAATCGCGTTGCTGCAGGCCAAGCACTTTTAAAAGCGCACCCAGAATGTAATATTGTGATTAGTGATGACGGCTTGCAACATTATCGTTTACAACGCGATGTTGAAATCGCTGTATTCGATGGCGCAAAAGGTTTTGGTAATGGCACATTATTGCCGGCAGGTCCTTTGCGAGAGCCAATCTCTAGATTAAGCACCGTAGATGCTGTAGTCAGCAACGGTAAACCTACACATATATCAATAGCCAAAAATAGTACTAAAATATCTGGTAGCGAAATGCAATTGGAATCCGGTTTCTTTTATAACTTAATCGATAATAATCTTAAATGCGATGCGCAATCTTTTGTCAATCAGCAAGTATTAGCAATCGCTGGCATTGGTAACCCTGAACGATTTTTTCAACAACTGCGAAGATTGGGATTGAATTTTAAAAGTCTAGCCTTGCCTGATCATTATAAATTTCAATCGTCAGATTTTAATAAAGTCAACGCTGACATTATTGTGATGACGGAAAAAGATGCCGTAAAATGTGTTTCTATCGCACAGCCAAACTATTGGGTATTGCCAGTGGTCGCAGTGATCAGTAGTGAACTCATTCAAGTCGTACTAAATAAGTTACAAAAAATACAAATACTACGAAAATAATAGAGGTGATGAAATGGATGCAAAGCTTTTGCAAATATTGGTTTGTCCTGTAACAAAAGGGCCGTTAACCTACAATAAAGACACAAACGAGTTAATCTCAAAATCTGCTAGATTGGCATATCCAATTAAAGACGGTATTCCGGTGATGCTAGAAGATGAAGCGCGAAAATTGGCGGAAGATGAAAGTGTTGGATAATCTTAAGCAGGATTTCCCAGACTTTTATGTGGTTATTCCAGCGCGTTATGCCAGCACAAGGTTGCCAGGCAAGCCCTTGTTAGATATCGCCGGCAAACCTATGGTGGTTTGGGTGGCAGAGCGCGCGGTTGAAAGTGGCGCAAAACAAGTCATCGTTGCAACGGATGATCAGCGTATCTACGAGGTTGTAACAAATTACGGTTATCAAGCACTTATGACCAAAGCGGATCATGTAAGTGGTACCGATAGAATTGCCGAAGTTGCGATTAATCAGCAATGGCCAGATGACGCAATTGTTGTGAATGTTCAGGGTGACGAACCTATGATAGAGCCAGAGCTAATCGTAGATGTAGCAAGAAAGTTAGCCGAAAGTAAAAGCGCTGTCATGGCTACAGCCTGTTTTGCCATTCAATCAAAAGCAGATTTCCTCAATCCAAATGTAGTCAAAGTAGTCTTAGATGGAAGTGATCATGCACTTTACTTTAGTCGCGCACCAATACCATACCCAAGAGATGCTTTTGCGGCAGACTTAGAATTACCAATGAATATGTTAGCTTATCGGCATATAGGCATCTATGCATACCGCGCTAGTTTTCTACAGCAATATGCAAATATTAAACCTGCGGCAATAGAGCAGTTGGAAAGTTTAGAGCAATTACGTGTATTACATCAAGGATACAAAATCGCAGTGGCTATCTGTAAAAAATCACCAGCAACTGGCGTAGATACGGCTGATGACCTAGCTTATGTGCGTAAACAGATGGGCTAAAAACTGCCACCAAGAGCAATTAATTGCGTTAATTTACAATTAAAAGCACGATAGTCCTTGCAGGAAATAGCAAGCCTTGCTATAGTCTCACCTCTCGACGCAACATATGTCGAATCGGACGCGGGATGGAGCAGTCTGGCAGCTCGTCGGGCTCATAACCCGAAGGTCACAGGTTCAAATCCTGTTCCCGCAACCAAAGATTTAACGGCAATTTTTACAGTAAATCATAAATAAAAAATGTTTCAAAATTATGATTGACGGCGATAAAAAGCTCTGTATAATGCGCTCCTCGTTAACGCAAAGCGTAACGAGAGACTAGAAGGAAAGCACTTTTAGACACTG
>CANFZA010000104.1 GCA_947451235.1 Methylophilaceae bacterium
AGCATTTCATTGATGATGTTGATGAGTAGTTTGGTTTTGCCTATCACCAGTTCAAAAGCACCTTCTCGCAGCGCTTGCGGAATCATGTCTTTCATTAACAGTTCTGAGTAACCCAATACGCTGGTTAAGGGTGTGCGTAGTTCATGTGCGGCAGTGGTGATGAATTCACTCTTCATCTGATCCACTTCATCGTCACGGGTGATGTCGCGTAGGTAGATTAAATGTATGGTGCCTGCATCTTCTTTGCCATTTGGGTCATTGGCGATGTTGTCAGTGACGTTTAGAATTTGGCAACTTAACACGCGTTTACGTGGCCTTTCTAGCTCTAGCCTAAAGTTCTGTTCTGTGCCTAGTAATAGTTGCTCAGGAGTTGCAGTTAGGTGCGCTAGCTTTTGCCAGATGACAGCAGATTCATTTAACAGCCATTCATCCGCTTTAATTCCCGTCATACTGCACAAAGCCGGGTTAACTAGCACAACTCGCCCACCTTCATCAGTTAAGATTAAGCCGTCTGGACTTAAATCAAATACTGATTGTAGTTGTTGGCTGCGCGATTTTAGTTCGGCTTCAGCTTGCTGACGTAAGTTACTCGCTTTATCAAGCAGCAAGCCCATGTGTTTAACGCCCTGCGCAGTGCTACTGAGTTCAGACACGCTAAACTCAGGAACTTTTTGCAACTCTTTGCCTGCGGCGACCGTTTCTACCATTGCATCGATCTGCTCTAATGGCTCTGAAATTGATTTACTCATTTTTCTAGCTTGACGATAAAGTACTGAAAAGAAAATGAAGTAGAAAATTAACAAACCAAATACCATCAACCATGCAAAGCGATCTAGACGTTGTGAAAGCGTTTGTACTGAACTAAAGATGTTATCTTCTGGAATCGTAATAATTAACTTCCAGCCAGTTTCTGGAATCAGTGACCATGAAACAAGACGCTTACCCCCCAGATTGGCACTCATTACGCCAGAATCTTGTTTACGAATTTCTTCAGCTAACGCTTGCGCACTACTGCCCTTAGTAGCACTTTTATAAATATTAAAATCCACGGGCGCTAAGGTATCTTTAGTATTTTCACCAACTATTTTTTTTGTGACTAGCTCTTTTTTGCCCCAATCCTGCGTGCCTACCTTAGGCATAGCGATGATATTCCCCTCACGGCTTATCAATAAACCGTAACCTTGCCAAGGAATTTTCAAGTCCAGTACTTCAGACACAATCGTGTCTACAGTCACATCTACCCCCACTACGCCTTCTAGCTTTTTACCACTGTACACTGGCGCAATTGCTGAAGTCATCCAACCCTGCCCGGCAGGATCTTTATACACATCAGTCCATACTACTTTTCGTTTTGGGTTATGTTTGGCATCCGCCTCGTAATAGAAATTGAACGTTGGAATGTCCATTTTTGGCGTGTACGCACTAATCACATCAATATAAGGATAAATACGATTTAAGGAGTCAAATGTGTTGTAATAGACCTGAACAATCAGTGCGTTAGATTGTTTAATTCCCATGTATGCTGGGTCTAAACCAGCACTGCGATAAGCTTTTTGACGTTCGGCCTCTCCCACAGGAAAAACACCGCTATAAAAGACCGCACCGCCGCCATTATCTCTGCTTGTATAAAAAACACCCTCTTTTGAATAGGCGAAGCGTGTGGGATCATCCATTTGCAGGGCTTTGTCAGCGCCCATTATTTGCCCAGTTTGAATCTGTAAAAAAGTAGTGGCTTGAGAAATACTTTCTAATTGCCGACCAATGCCTTTAGCTTCCAAAATAGAAACTTGTTTAGCTTCATCTTCAGCTAGTTGACGAAGTGCTTCTACATTTGCACTATTTGAAATGGAGTTACTCAAAAAATATATGACAACAAGAGCAACCTCCACGCAGAGCAACGGTATTAGCGAAGTTCTGAAATAAGATCGCCAAATCCACAACACCAATGGAATATTTTTATCTTTAGAAAATTTAGTAGTGAGTAGTGAAGTTAATTTCATATTTAAATGGCTATCAAAGCTAAGGCGAAGAACTTATTGACTATGTTCGGTGTAGTTAAGAGGGTTAAAACTAAACTGCAGAGAAATATATTTGGTGCAAAATCAGCAATATAACTAGTGTCTATGGCAGTTAAAGTTGCCTTGGCGATTAATGATGCTTTACTAAGCATTTTGCGCTAAGCCACCAATATTGGGGATAGGTAATGTGAGCGTGACCAAGGTTCCGGTAGCATGACTTTCAACCTGCACTTGTCCACCATGGTGCTCCATTATCTCTTTCACTAATGAAAGACCCAAGCCAGTGCCGGGAATTTTGCCTGAGGTATCTGCACGATAAAACTTTTCAAAAACGTGAGCCAATTGCTCAGGTGTCATGCCAATGCCGTGATCTTTAATACAAATTGCCACGACTGAATTTAGAGCGGCTTGAACGATGGTGACATCAACACTGACTTCACCATGATTCCGAGAATACTTAAAGGCGTTACTCAGACAGTTTCTTAGGGCATGGGCAATTTTTTCTTGGTCTATCAGTAAATCTGGTAATGGTGGTATGGGTGCCAATACCACGTGGCGTGGGTCGTCTAGCACTCTAAAATTATTGGCTATACTTTCAATAATGGGCGCTAAGGGCAACATCGCCATTTTAAAAGCATTACCTGCACAGGCTTCAATTCTAGCTAAGTCTAATAACTCATCTAATAATCCAACAATACTCTGAGATTGATCGTGAATACAATCGATCATACCCGCTTGGGCTTGCTTGTCGAACTCTCTACTTTTAAGCAATTCAACATAACCAAGAATAATGGTCATTGGTGTGCGCAACTCATGTGCCGCTGTCATTAAAAATTCAGACTTCATTCTGTCTACCAAAGCTTCACCGGTAATGTCACGAAATCGAATAAAACTACTAATGCGCTGTTGATTAAATTCAATCAAAGTATGCTGAAGTATTCTGTAGTTAGGTTTAATAATTTCAATGATTTGCGGTGCGGTAGCTTTATTAGCTAGGCTTTCATCAAGGTGTAATATTGGGAAAATATCGGCTGAGTTACGTGGTAAGTTAGCGATAGATTTTGATGCGAGTCGCTGATCACATAGCTTTTGTAGCTTGATGTTGAACTGACTTTCGGTACAACCGAGCAATCTTTGCTCAGAATAGCCCGTCATTTTGCAAAACAGCTCATTTACATGCGAAATCACATGATTATGATCAAAAATTACAATGCCATCTGGACTGTGTATAAAAATAGTCTGCAAGTCTTCTTCATTCTGCTTTAGCTGTTGCTCTATCAACTTGCGGCTAGTAATGTCGGCAATTGTTCCTATCATTCGTAGTGGTTCGCCGCCAGTATTGCGGCTAATGACCATGCCACGGTCAAGCATCCACTTGTAATGGCCATCTTTACATAACAAACGATGTTCGCTACTATATGATTGCACTTTGTTATCCATCGCACATTGCACAGCTAAAAGTGCGGCCTCTTTATCATCGGGGTGCAGCCTACTCTCCCATTCCTGCAAAGTATTGCCAATTTCATCCTCAGCGTAGCCAAGAATTTCTTTCCATTTTTTAGATAAAAATAGCGCGTTAGTTACCACATTCCAATCCCAAAGGCCATCGCCAGAACCTTCTATAGCAAATTTCCAGCGCAATTCACTTTCACTTAAGGCATTTTCAGATTGTTTACGCTCAGTGACATTACGGGACAACACGATAAACCTAGGAATTTCGCCATATTTTGTATATTTTTTAGCTACCGAAAGTTCAAACCACAAATCACCTTCAGGTACTTTAATTTTCAGATGTTTACCGTGTGAAAAGCCACTTTCATTCGCCTGCTCAAGCGCACTCATAGACACCAGTACGGCGGCTGGAGGAAGTACATCTCGCAAATTTCTACCTATTAAATCTTCCTTGGGCGCTGCTAACAAACCAAGATTAGGAGAATGCGCCGCATAATAACGGCCTTCTAGATCAACGTCGAACAATAGGTCAGGAATCGCCTCTAGTGTCGCCTTTAATTGGTCTGCCATGGCATCAAACTCTTGCGCTGTCCTGGCAATTTCATCTTTACCAATCAGGTTTGCACGTGCATCTAATTCACCCAAGCCATATCTACGCACAGCACGCGCTAGGGTTTCTAAACGATCGACGATATTACGCTTCACCGAAGCCTCTACCAAGACACCGATAAGCACGCCAATCAATAGCACCATAGCGACTAGCGAGTAAAATAAAAGACGCATAGGCGCTAAAATCTCATCAATCGGTACTAATCTAAAGTAGCGCCATCCAACGGGCTGCATAACTACACCTACCACCAAATACTGACGCCCTTTAAATGTCACTTCTTGCTGAAATGCTCTTGGTGTTATATCAAGCTTTGCGGCTAGCACTTTTTCAAGCGCTGGCTCATGACTTAAATCGGGTTTAAAGTTGTCGGGGTTAGCTTCCAGCACTTTTTGCCATGGCCCTGATTCTATGTAATTACCTTTCGTATCAAGTAAAAAATGCTCTTCACCCAAATAACGCTGCCCTTGCTGAAATAGTGCTGGCAACACATTATTAAAGTACATATCGTGCCCTATGGTGCCAATAAATTTCCCATTTACGTCTATCGGCATCACTGCACTTACCATCCAGCTTTTAGGCACGGGATCAAACAGCGGCGGCGTCCAACGCATGCCTCGATCAGGATTTTCAGCCAAACTACCCAAACTTAACCAAGGTGTTTTAGTGTAGTCAGTATCGGCAGACATCATCAGCACAAAATCCGGCACGCTGTGATCGTAAATAATCTCAGTCTTTTCAGGAGTGATTAACCATACGTTGCTAAACGGCGAGTGAATAGAAGCACCAAACACATCCAAAATGCGCTTGCTACGTAAATGTAGTGAGATTTGCTCGGCATCAAGTGTGGCATCGGGAGGTAAAAATATACCGGCCTCAACATTGCCATTAAAGGTTTGGCGCTTGCTACGCCAAGCATGATCAGCACCGCGCTGCAGTAGTTGATTAAATGCCAAAGACTCGCCGGCTTGAGGCTTTTCAGATAGTGACGCGGATAATATACGTGCTATGGATTTAAGGCTGGGTTCGGCCTCGCTGAGCCGTAAGGAATTAGCTGTAACTAAACTTTTCGTTTCAGCCACCAACGTTACAGCCTCGCTTTCTAACAAATTTTGCTTAGCATAATGATATATTGCTGCGGCTGATGGTAGTGTTACTAAAGCAACACTAGCAATAACACTTAGTAATAATTTACGCGCTACACTCATCGCGAAAATACATTATTAATATGACTTACACAAACATAAAAACGCCTAATCAAGACGTAATCTAACTCAGCAAAGCCAATAGCATGACTAGCAATGGTCTTTGTGTAAGTAAGGATCATTTTATTAGCGTCATTATATTGTTATTTTATGGGGTTCAATTTATCTAGGCTCATTCATACAAGCACGTGTGTATAAAAAAATAATGTACTTGAATTGAATGGTACTAAGTTCCGCTATCAATGCATTTAAAGCATTTTTTCGTTTTAGCTTACACAGCCGGTTGAGTACGTAATTCAGCATTAAAAGTTTCTAATGAGTAATTAATCAACTGAGCATAATTAATTGGGTTTAAGTTAATACGCTGACGTAAAGCAATAAACTCATCAATATTAGCAAGAAATACATCGACTATTTCAGGGTCAAAATGCTTGCTTTTTTGTTCGAGCACCATTTCCATGGCCACATCATCAGAAAAAGATTTTCGATAACATCTATCCATCGTTAGTGCATCAAAAAAATCTATCAGCGCCACAATGCGCCCAGCAACAGCAATATTTTTGCCTACAGATTTATTCGGATAGCCAGTACCATCAAATTTCTCATGGTGCGTAAGTGCAACAGTGGCTGCAAGCTGAAATAGCGGCACACTTGAGTTTGCAAGAATCTTGTAGCCAATTTCAGAATGCGTATCCATGATGACTCTTTCATCAGGATCTAACTTGCCAGGTTTTTTTAGTATTGAATCTGGAATACCAATTTTTCCGACATCGTGCATAGGTGCGGCCAAACGAATCATAAAACCAAACTCTTCTGACTGTCCTAATAGTAAGCTTAACTTCTCAGCCATATAGCCGATTCGAATAATGTGAACACCAGTATCCTCATCTCTAAATTCAGCAGCCATGGCTAAACGCATTAAAACTTCATGGTGCGCCGCATTAGTGGCTAATAATGCCTCTTTTTTTTCCTGATAAACATGCCTTAAATCTTCAGTGATTTTTAGCATTTGATTTAACGCCATATTGCTATCACTAAAGCCTAAATATGGAAGTGCATCTGGCTCCGCATGATTAACTTCTGCCGTATCAATATCTAAATTGATTGAAGTGCTCATGAAAAACTTTCTCTCGATATGAGGCGATCAACTACATTGATTAAATAAAGTGGACTAAATGGCTTTACCATATATTCATCGGCTCCTGCATCTAATCCTAATGCTTTATCAACAGACTGACCTTTTGCCGTTAAAAAAACAATAGGAATAGCACAATATTCAGGATCATTTTTCAAGTGCTTACAAAGATCTAAGCCATCTTCAATGGCTGGTGAACTGACTTCAATACGTACAGGCATCATAATGTCTAGCAATACCAAATCTGGTTTAATAGCATGAACCATCTTTAAACCCATTTGTGCATCTGAAGCTTCGTGCAGTTCATAATGATCAAAATTCAAGGTCATTCTAATAAGCATACGAATATCTGGCTGATCTTCAATCACCAATATCTTTTTAATTGTCCGATTATTTACGCTCATTTAACGTCCTTATGCTTAGATAGCCTTATTACCTTATTACGGTCTTTTTATTGAGTACTTTAGGCTAAAAAATAACCATTAATTAACTAATATATCATTATTATTATTATCATTAATGTTATTGTCATAATATACTAACTTTGATCACTACAGCACTTATATCTTTAGCAACATACTGCATTAAGAAATAACTTGAAAAGAGATTAAGGTGATTGGTTTTATTAAAAAATTCGGCGTTATTTTTCAATAAAACTCCTATGAGGCGAAATCAACTTTAAGGAGTTATTAACTTCACTTCAGCGACCAACTCTGTTGCTGATCTATTGATTGCTCCATAACAAAATTCAGCCCTCAAAAAAATTTATTTCAGAGACTAAAGATTATTTGAGCGCTACAACTTTACTTAGTATTTTTTTCAATAAAGCCTTTAATCGCCGCTACATCAATGTCCATTACTGTATGCTTTTGTGGCAAATTTTCTATGCCATTTAAGGCTGCCGGACGCTCCGGCACGTGGCCCAAGGCTTCGATAATCGCCTCTTCAAACTTAGCTGGCAGTGCCGTTTCCAACACTATCATAGGCACATTTTTTTCACGGTACTCTAGCGCTACTTTTAAGCCATCAGCCGTGTGCGTATCTATCGTTACACCATATTTGGCATACGCTTCACGTATCGTATGCATACGATTATTGTGATTACTACTACCCGATACAAAACCATAATCAGCCAGTTTCGGTAATAACGGTTTAATATCAAAAGCACCACCTTGGTCTACGCTACCCCAAAGTTCGCGTACTTTTGCACTATCGCGCCCGACTAAATCAAACACAAAACGCTCAAAGTTAGAGGCTTTACTAATATCCATAGAAGGGCTGCTGGTGTGATAAGTATTGGCAGAACCGCGCGGACGATAAGCACCGGTTTTGAAAAACTCATCCAAAACGTCATTTTCATTGGTAGCTAC
>CANFZA010000105.1 GCA_947451235.1 Methylophilaceae bacterium
CATTTCACTAAAATAACACACAATTTTGTCACAAATATTATCATACTCAACACCTTACACAAAAAGGCTAAAGAAATGCGGCAGTTTATGCTGTAGCATACGATTACTATGACCGAAATCGAAAACTTTTCACCGTCCAAATTTGTGCCCTATAGCTATGCAAAAACGCAGGGCGCTTTTGTTAAATCCGCCAGCGATGGCATCGCCGAGCTTTATATGCGCGAAGGCGCGAGCTTAGATGCAGTGACCGAGATTCTGCGCGTGTGGCAGGGTAAATTTACCAGCCAGCAGGTTTCTGCGGTTGAATATGACCAATTATTAACCGAAACTTACGCACAAGAAGGCGCATCTAGCGCTTTTGCTGAAGATATAGAAAATAATATTGATCTTTCACGCTTGATTCAAGAGCTGCCAAAAGTTGAAGATTTACTCGAAGCCGAGGGCGACGCACCTATTATCCGCATGATTAATGCCATTTTTACGCAAGCGTTGCGTGAAGGGGCGTCGGATATTCATATTGAGCCTTACGAGACAAAATCTGTCGTGCGTTTTCGTATAGATGGCACTTTGCGTAATATTGTAGAGCCGCATCGCGCTTTGCATGTGGCGTTAATTTCGCGCATTAAAGTCATGGCGCAGATGGATATTGCCGAAAAACGCTTGCCGCAAGATGGCAGAATTACCCTTAAAGTGGCAGGCAAAGTGGTGGATATTCGCGTTTCAACTTTACCCACTGGACACGGCGAGCGCGTAGTGCTGCGTATTTTAGAAAAAGATGCCAAACGGCTTAATTTGTCGCGCTTGGGTATGTCTGAAAAAACCCTGCAACAAATTGATGCGCTGGTGCACCAACCGCACGGTATTTTTCTGGTGACTGGCCCAACCGGTTCAGGCAAAACCACCACGCTATATTCTGCCATTGCTAGGCTAGATGCTAGCGTGCTGAACATCATGACGGTGGAAGACCCGATTGAATATGACTTGCCGAACATTTCACAAACGCAAGTAAACGCCAAAATTGACATGACTTTTTCCAAGGCATTGCGCTCAATTTTGCGACAAGACCCAGACGCCATCATGATAGGTGAAATTCGTGATGTAGAAACCGCACAAATTGCCGTGCAATCTAGCCTAACTGGGCATTTGGTGTTGGCGACATTGCATACCAACGATGCCGTCAGCGCGGTGACTCGCTTGGTTGATATGGGCGTAGAACCATTCCTGCTAGCTTCTTCACTTTCTGGCGTGCTGGCACAACGTTTAGTACGCTGCTTATGTACCGATTGTCGCGTGGCTTACGCACCCGATAATGCAGAATTGGCTTTGCTGAAATCTGCACACCCACCTAAAAATATCTATCGCGCAGTGGGTTGTGCAAACTGCGGTGGCACAGGCTATAAAGGCCGAATTGGCGTGTATGAATTATTGGTGATTGACGATGAAATTCGCCGCTTAGTACATGACAGGAACTCCGAGCAACTTATTCGCGCGCATGCCAACGCAAACGGCATGCTAGATTTACGTCAGGATGGCGTGCGTTGGGTAGAATCTGGCGTCACCTCGCTAGAAGAATTATTAAGCATTACCAAAGAATAAGGGCGATTGATGGCGGCATTTCGTTTTGAAGCGGTAGATGGATTTGGCAAAGTCACGCGCGGCGTGGTTGAGGCCGACACCGTTCGCCTAGCGCGTGGCAAATTGCGTGATATGCAACTCACGCCACTGAACGTGGATGCGCTACAAGACGATCAAGCGACTGCTGCTAATGGCGGTGTTAGCTTGAGCGGTTCAATTTCCAGCTATGAATTAGGCTTGCTGACTAGGCAATTTTCTACCCTACTCATTGCCGGCCTGAATATCGAACAATCGCTAGCCGCCATTGCTGAGCAAATGGAAAAACCGCTTATTCGTGAAGTATTGCTAGGCGTGCGTGCCGGCGTGGTCGCTGGTAGCCCTTTATCTGTGTCGATGGCGGCGTACCCGACTATTTTTCCTGATATTTACCGCGCGCTTATTCATGCCGGCGAAGAATCTGGCGAGCTTTCAAAAGTATTAGAACGCCTTGCGACTTATACAGAATCTCGCCATGCCATGAAGCAAAAAGTAGTTGCGGCTTTAATTTACCCAGCTTTAGTCACTTTAACCGCTGTTTTGGTGGTGGGTAGCCTATTAATTTACGTGGTGCCGCAAGTGGTTGGCGTGTTTCAGCAGTCCAAACAAACCCTGCCTATGCTCACGCAGATTATGATTTTTATCAGCGATTTTCTACGTGCCACTTGGCTATATTTAATCGCGGCAATTGCCGCCGCCATTTGGCTATTTAATCAATCACTCAAAAATGAAGCCGCACGCTACCGCTGGCATCAATTTTTATTAAGCATACCAGTGCTGGGTAAATTGCTACGCAGCCTCAATACCGCCCGTTTAGCCAGCACCTTGGCTATTTTAGTCGGTAGCGGCGTACCGCTCATGCTCTCACTCAAAGCCGCAGCTAAAATCGTATCGCTACTGCCCATGCAAGCGGCTATTAAAGAGGCGATTAACGTTGTGCATGACGGTGGCGCCCTAAGCCGCGCCTTGCGCGATAGCGGCCAGTTTCCGCCGATTTTAATCCACTTAATTGCCAACGCCGAAGCTACTGGACAATTAGGTAAAATGCTAGAAAGTGCAGCCATTCAGCAAGAAAATGAAGTGAATAATAAACTGACTATTTTGACCGGCGTGCTAGAACCGCTATTGATTCTAGCGATGGGAGGCATGGTATTGCTGATAGTGCTGGCGGTGATGTTGCCTATTATTGAAATTAATCAATTGGTGCATTAAGAGCGGCACAATTTGCGTCATGCAACTGGAGTGTTGAGTAATTACACAGGCAATCTGCGAAAAAATTCCTGTGTAATCGAGCATAACTAGGCTTTACGCAAGCAACAACGCCTACATCTATACCAGTAACGCTAAGTTTGATTCAAGCTGCTGGATGGCTACTAAATAGGCTGACTGAGAATTATAGGATCACTGAACCTGCAATACTCAGGATTTTTTCCTCTTACATAAATGCTTACCCGATTGATGCGATTTAATTATTAAAAAATTTAATTCACTTACAATAAAATAAAAAATGATTCGATTCTATAAATTTGTTATACCTGCTTTGGTTTTTCTAACTTTAGCTTCTTTCAACACGGCTTATATGATGCCTACTGACTTTAAGTGGGTGTTGGTTGCATGTATGAGCGCAATAATAATGTTAACTGGTGCTTGGCATATACTGAGAACAAGAGAGTTAACCTTAGACTCCATTGATTTGAGCCTTACTTTATTTACTGGGTATGCTGCCTTATCTTTAATGTGGACTCCTGATCCTCATAATGGTTTTGTTTTTATTCTCTGCTGGTTATCAATGTGGAGTGTTCTGACAATCATTAAAAATAAATATAAGGAAGATGATGCCTATGCATCAATATATCTGGCCACCTCAAGTGCAGCGCTACTTGTAATGATGCTTCACTATATTGTGCCTGGTAAGTGGAGTGGCTTTTATAACGAAAATTTTGTTACTGAATTTTTGCTTCTTACTTTGCCTTTTATAGTTGGTGCAATATTTTCATATAGAGACTCATGGGTAATTCGCATTGTTGGTGTTGGGTTACTCATATGGATTGCAGTTTATTTGTTTTGGCAGAATCCAAGCAAAATTGAGTTTTTTGTTTTGCCCATTGTATTAGGTGGCTGGGGTTTAGTTCGTTTATGGAATTTCTCGCGTAAATCCTCATTAATCTTAGTGGCTTTGGGTGTGGCAGTTTTCTTCATTTTGGTCTGGGTAAAATGGAGCGGTGATAATGGATATGGCAGCTCTATAGTGCCGAGGCTGAGCATTTACTTCGATGTAATATTAATGTGGTTGCAACACCCACTGCAAGGTAACGGTGTAGGGAGTTTTAGCTATCTGATACCTAATTTTCAAGAAAGGCATTATGAGTATTTTCATAATTTAGATTATGTCGTTGGTCAATTTAATTTAGTTGGCGCAGCACATAATGATTACCTGCAGTTTCTTAATGATTTTGGTTTATTTGGCGCAATAATAGTTGCGCTATCTTTTGATAAAATTTATCAGTTGTTAAAGTTCACTGATTTAAATCTTAATACTCGGGTTGGTATTTTTGGCATTGCTATTGTTTTGTCCAATGCCGTATTAGAATTCCCGTTGCTAAACCCTGCGACGACTCTGTTAGCTACGATATCACTTGGTTTGATTTGCAGCTCATTAAAGATACCAGTCATTGTTCATATTAAAGGTTCTCTAACGGCTCTGATGACCTCATTGTGCCTATTCGTTATAGCTGTATTTTTAATATTTGCTGCATTTCGCCTAGACGGCGCTCAACGTGAGTATCTAAAAATGGCCAATCACTATGGGGATAACCCAATGTTAGCTTTTGAACACAATGCCGAGGCCAATCGTCTAAATCCATTTGATTTTCATATTCGCGTTCAATTGTTTCAATCACTTATTCATTGGAATCGAACGTCAGGAAATCCTCCGTTTGCACCTAAAGAATATGATTCAATATATGCAATCTCTAGCACGACTGGCCCGCAACCTCTGCTTCTCATTAACCGATTGCAATATCTTTTGGATACGAATCACTACAAGGAGAATCGTCTAGAAGTTGAAACCTCACTTATCACACTGAAGAAAAATTTCCCTCGTAATCTTGATGTATGGATACTTGATGCATATTACGATGTTCTTTCTGGGCAAAAAACAGAAGCAAAAAAATCAATCGCCACAGCAGAAAACCTTCAACCCGACTTTACTCATCAGCAGCAAATTATTGCTTTAAACGCTATGCTCGCGAATTAAAATAGCTCGACATGTTAAATAAGTAATAAGTTTATTCATATCGGGTTCTATTAATTTTGGTGAATTACTACTTATAAACGTTTTTTTTAATCGTATTTTATTTACACGTGACATCTCGCTTGTAAATAAAAATCACTATATAAATATGTTTATACAATTAAAATTTTCACTGTAAATGCTAAAGCCACTCTAGCTACGCAGGTGACATCATTGACCATAACAATGCATGTGAAACCGAGTGATGTAAATATGTACAGCCTTACAAATAATAAGTATCTGTTTTATAAATAAAAGATTATTGAGTTTCATTCAATTGCTGATTGTAGTGGGTGTGATGCTACCTATTATTGATGATTAATCAATTGGTGCATTAAGAGCGGAACGCTTTACAGATTATGTTTGTATCAGCGCCTAACTGTTAATTATCACTTTGAATGCTCTTTAACATTCAATAAGCTTCTGAATTGAGCTGAAGGTAGCGGTTTTGAAAATAAATATCCTTGAAAAATCTGGCACCCAATCGTTTTAAGATAATTAAACTGCTCCACTGTTTCAACGCCTTCCGCTACTACTTCAAAGTTATAGATGTTTGCCAAAGCTATAATTGAATCCACAAGACTTGCATCATTTTTGTTGTTTGTTATATTTTCAACAAATCGCTGGTCTATTTTAATTTCATCAAACGGCATTTTTTGTAAATACCCCAATGACGAGTATCCTGTTCCATAGTCATCGAGAGAAAGTTTGATGTGAAAATCCTGCTTTAAACTAAACATTGTTTTTGAAATATACGACAAATTAGCCGCACTAATGCTTTCAGTTAGTTCAAGGGTTAGTTTTGATGGGTCTATAGGATATTTTTCAAATAAGTCATTAATTGTTAGCGCAAATTGAGGTCTATAAAACTGCTTTGCAGTCACATTCACCGAAAGTGTTAGCTCTCTAGTTTCATCATACTGACTCCACTCAATGAGCTCTTTAAATGCTAACTCGAGTAAATGATTACCAATCTCTTCAATGAGCTGGCCTTTTTCAGCAATAGGAATAAAAGTAAGTGGAGAGACTAACCCTAATTCCCTATGATTCCATCGAACTAAAGCTTCAGCACCAACAGGCTTTTGCTGTCCGTCTACTTGTAATTGGTAATAAAACTCTAGCTCACCATTACTTGGCGCATCATGAAGTTGCTGTTCAAGCGCTAACTTTTCTTTGATTTCATCGGCATATTTTACATCATAAAAAATAACGCTATTACCATCGAGATGCAAGGCGCCATGTAAGGCTATATTGGTTGACTCTAGTAAATCTTGGGCTAAAAACTGGCGCCCTAAAAACATCGTAATTCCAATACTAACTGATGAATAGTGCCTGCGATTGGCAATGACAAACGGCGATGAGAACACTACATTAATAATATCTACAATTTTATTAATATTGTCGTGTGCAATTTTAGAATCTTTACCAAGGCCGGTAACTAGCACTGCAAATTCATTACCTCGAGTTTTGTACACCGCACAACCCTCAGGAAGTTCAGCTGATAATTCCAAAGCTATTTTTTCAAGAAACACATCATTTTCTAAAAATGTTCCTGACTCGGTTAAAAATTCAAAGTTATCTGACTCCAACACCAATAGCGCGCCATATTCTTGGGAGAGTTCAGATTTAGCAGCTCCCTTATCAATATCTATGAGTAACATCTGCCGGTTAGGTAAGCTTGTCACCAAATCAAAATAGGCTAATTGGAAGACTTTGTATTCGTTTTCTTTTCTGTCAGTAATGTCAGTAAAAATGAAAACATACTGAGTTAAATTTTCGTTTGCATCCTTAATTAAGGATGCTGACATCTGCATAGGGAATTCAATACCATTTTTTTTAAGCCCGACACTTTCGCCAAACCAGCTGCCGTTAATTAAGAGCGCAGGCGAAATAACGTCTTTAAAGTTTTGGGTATGCCGTTCTGACGTAATCTTACTGAGCGGTTTTCCAATTAAACTGAGCTCTTCGAAGCCTGTAATCCCTTCAAACGCTTTGTTGATTCGAAGAATATTCAGCTTTGAATCTGTGATGATTATGGCCTCGCCCGTCCTGAAAGCTTGGGCCATAATTTTCAATTCATCTTTTGCGCTCTGCAGACTAAGGACTAAATCTGAAATTGGCTTGACTAAAAAATAATAGAGGAAAGGTGCTGTTATTAATGCAAGCAATGTAGCATCAAATAACGAATACAACTCTGCAGGCAGTGAGGATAGCCAACGATCAAGTGCAAACATAAGAAACAACTCCCCAGCAAAAACAGAGCCAAGGAGAACAAAAAATAGACGTCTAGCTGGGTTTGTAACCATATGTTTTCAATATAATATTTTTTATAATATATATCTACCTATTCTTTAATATAAATATAACCATACGGATAATATTTAATTGTTCTGAAATTTTAATTCTTCAGACAATAAAAGAAGTCATTAAATCTATTTTCCTTGTCCATACGAGGACTTCAAAACAGTTTTTAAAGTGCTTTGATTGCAGGATACCATTATTGAATTCTTAGTTACCATGCGTTAGAACCCTTGCGCAAGGTCGCCATGAATTTATACAAAAGGACAAGAGAAGGACAAAAAGCACAAACAAAAAAGCCCCACTATGCTGTGAGGCTTATAAAAACTGGGGTGGCTGATGGGGCTCGAACCCACGACAACAGGAATCACAATCCTGGACTCTACCAACTGAGCTACAACCACCATTGAAACTTTAAATTACTGGTCTGCCCGACAGGAATCGAACCTGTAACCCC
>CANFZA010000106.1 GCA_947451235.1 Methylophilaceae bacterium
CTAAATTACATTGCGCGGCTGTCATTGCCGGCTCATTCAAAAAGCTACGTGTACCCAAGGCAATTTTGGCATCGATTAAATCGGGGCTAGCTTCAAAAGTATGATTAACGCCGCTATCTACCACGCACAAACGCATATTATTTTGCTTGGTAAACACGTTAATGGCTGCACCACCTTGCAAAAAATTCAACACCATTTGCGCAGTCACTGCTTGCGGAAAAGGGCTAACGCCAGCCTCAACAATGCCGTGATCTCCAGCAAATATCAGCATAGTCGGCTCAGATAATTGCGGCGTAAGCGTTTGCTGAATCAAACCAATCTGCAAGGCAACAGCCTCCAACATACCCAGCGCACCTAGCGGCTTAGTTTTATGATTAATTTTATCGACAAGCGCGTTTTTGAGTGATTGGTCAGTCTGGGGAATATTGAATGTTGACACGATGATTTCAGTTTTCTACACGTTGATTTACAAGTGATATTTTACATGAGTGACTAGGCTTTTGCGCAAGCCTATATTCTCCTTGCGCATTAAAATCAGTACATTAAAGCGGCAATTAAAAATAATTGCATTCTAAGCAAATAACATTTGCTAGTTTTTTTGTAAGTTTGCTATAATGCGCGGCTTGCAAACGTTTACAGTAGTTTGCAAAGTAGTAATACTTAAATTGTTAAGTACGGCCGAGTAGCTCAGTCGGTAGAGCAGCGGATTGAAAATCCGCGTGTCACTGGTTCGATTCCAGTCTCGGCCACCATATAAAATAAGGCTCACAGTGATGTGGGCTTTTTTTACGTCTATTGGTTTTAGTACGTTGTAACCAGTTTGTAACCCAATTTCATCAACACAAATCAATGAACCTCACACATACCCTCACCTCAAACAATTAGCCGCAGGCATGAATATAAAGATTAAGGTATATTGACCGACTAATAAAATAATTTTTTATTTTTCAGAAATACTAATGTAAGGTTGCTTCCTAAAAATTCATTATTGTATTGATACCCAGATTAAATTAAAGCAATATTCAAGGGAAAATTAAAATTGGCATTATTTAATGAGATACATAGCGATCAATTGCAAAAATTTCAAAGTGCAATTGAACCGTGGTCATCAGCATATAGTGATGCTTCATTTGGTTTTGTAGGGATTAAAAATGGCTCAGTAATTGAATTATTGCAGGGACAAATTATTCTTCCAAATGGAAATTCATCACTAATCAATAAATTCATTGAAACAAAATCGTTTGTTGGGGGACTTTACAGATTAAATGAGTTTAATCAAACATATTCAGAAGTATTAAAAGCCCTTACTGAGGGCGAACTTAATACACCATACGGAAAAGTGAAATTACTTACAGATACTAGCAATTCCATATCAGCATATTTCACTTCTTTTCCATCAGGCTTTGAAAACCATCAAGTAAGAGACACTCGGCTTTCCTTGACTGGTGCGCAAGGGCAGCACTTACCATCAATTGAAAAGGCAGTAATCGAATTACGCTCCGCTGAAGCTCCATATGAATCTATTTCGGAAGTTGCATCAGAAGTTTCAATACTTGAATATCGAAAAGATATGGCAATTATTCACGTACTTGCCGCTAATGTAGTTGCAGTTGACCTTAGCAAGGAAATTAATAACAAAGCTGTGGATATTGGTATTTTTCTTGCTAAAGGGTTAAATCACGATGACTGTTCTCTGGGCTACAAAATAATAGTGCAAGGTAAAGTATTCGAAAGAAACCGAATAATGGGAAATGAATTTAATTGGACGAACTCAGAGCTACACCAGTACGGCACTAAACAAATAAATGTACCAGAAGGCGCACTAATACAATGCTTTGCTTCTTATGCTGGTGAGTTTCAATTTCAAGGTTGGATTGTTGATCCTAGTACTTTTCCAAATGTATTCCGTGTTCTGCATAATAGCATCGACTCAAATCTTGAGAACTTAAATAAATATTTGTTTGATGACTCATACGTCAAATCTAACTCTAGAGACTTTGAAACTGGAGTGGCAAATCTATTTTTTATGCTGGGATTTTCTGTAGACCCTATCAAGGGTAAAAGAAATGAAAATGGCCCAGACTTATTAGCTACAACGTCTAAAGGAAACGTTGTCGTAGTTGAGTGTACTATTGGCCAAATTGAGAATGATGGAAAGATTGGTAAATTGGTTCACAGAAGCCAATTATTAAAAGAACAACTAAAGAACTCTGCCCATGGACATCTTCAAGTAATACCCGTAATTATTACAGCCCTTTCGAAAACCTCTGTAACAGGAATTGAATCAGCTATTCAAGCTGGGGTATTAGTTCTAACAAAAGAGGACTTATTGGTTGCAATAGATAAAACGATGGTCAATAAAGGTTCAGACTCATTTTTTAATGATGCGTGGGATATTCTAAATGCTAATCAGCAAGATAAATTATTCAAATAAACTTGCCTGAGTAAGTATGCAATAAAAAATGCTACTTTGTTGACTGAGTTAATTAGGCATCATGGTATAGCAACCATCCTACCGTTTTTCACAGCATCCTACAGGATACGATTTAAAAAATAATGAGTAAAAATAGTCAAATTAATAAGTCCTTATATTTCGATAAATATAAATATAAGAATACTCCTACCAATCTAGCAGCTGCCTTTAGATGCTAAGGAGCTACACAACCCATCCTACACAACTGTGTATCTAACCATCGCCTTCTGGGATAAGTACAATCATTTTAAATCTCCTTACATGTGTATATTCAAAATACATTATCAACTTGCCAATGTCAATGGCTAGATACCTAAAAGGTGAAAATTGAAATTAATTTATAACGCCAATATCATGATTGTTTATAACGCGGTTCGCTATGCGAATTAATGACAGTTTTTCCGCATTATCTAAATCAGCCAAACTTTCCTGAACACAATTATCGATTACAAATTTTGCATATTTAGTAGCATCAACTTTCCTATTGAGGAGCCAATAAGCCTTCATTAAAGTATCCGCAGTAAAAATTGTCACCTTACCTAAGTGAGTCTCAATATAACCAAGATGTGAATCAACATATTGCCTTAAAACTTCAGTTGAAATGGAAGTGATCATCTTAGGCAATTCAGCCCTAGATAAACAGCCCATGGCGTAATAGAGCAGATTGTTATGAAGTGACAATTCTTCTGGAGAATCAGTTTCAACATGAGCTAGAGCATCAATCGTTACATTATAAGCTTGTAAAAATAAATTACATTTAACTTGCTCATTGCCTTCATCCAAGGATTTAATTTTAGACCAGAGGTAATAACCCAGTAATTTTGGCTGGGTTTTGGCCATATGTAGATAATCAGTGTAAGGAAGATTATCAGGCCAATCACCTTCTTGCTTATTGATGTAAGGTTCAAAAATTGATTGCAAAAGTTTACCCGACGAATCCATTAAGCTAATAGCCTCGTCCACAACACCTAACTTACCTAATGCCTGAGCATGCCGCATTTTCAATAGTGGAAAATTGGAATAATGAGTATGATCTTCTAGATTTTTATAAATATTCCTCGCTGCAATTACATGCTCTCTATCATTTGTGGACATTAAGCAAATGGCCTCATTCATTCGCACATAGTAATAGCCGAGAATTTCACCACGATCGTTCTTGCTTTGGTCAAGAGAAAAAGATTCAGCCAATTCTCTAAACGCTTCAGCTGCATCTAAAAATAATGTTTGACTACTCTGGCCACTGGCTATGGCTTTATCTTTTAAATCACGTGCCGCTTTGTATTTATCAATTAAATTATCAGCTACATGTAATTGCGCAAACCTAGTAAGAATGTATGTATCTGATGCTACTGAAATAACTTTTCTTGGAGAAACTACAGTTACGGTGGAGCCAACCGCTTCCGTACGGATGCAATCAGCATATTCATTGCAAGCATCAGCGAATTTTTTTAGTACTTTTAAATGAGCAAGGACTGATTCAGGATTATTTATTGGTTTACCTGTATCTTTACCTGATCTAATTACGTAACCGTATTTATGATCAATTTCACCCCAAGCATCCTCAAATACAGTTCTAATCTGTATTTCAATTGGCATAAAATAATCTGTTAGTTTTGGAACAGGAGTATCTAGTCTTGAAACAATATGAATGCTTGAATAACCCTCTTTTGAATGTTTCTCAGAAAGGATGGCAGAAGGAGATAATCTCTTAATTACCTCAAGTAACTTTGGCGTTAGATCATCAAATGCTGAAGTGCCTTTATAAATGATTATTTCTTCAATTTTATCTTGTATAAAAGGGTTAGGATGAACTCCATTTGAATGATTAATAGCGGATAGTATGCCCTCTAATAAATCGACCATATCATTTTTGAATAATGCTACAAGTCTAATTCCAATAACATCGGTTATGTCAGTGAGAGAATATGCATGTTTTTCAACTCTCTTAATTTCAACTTTACTAAGCAACTTGCTTTCAGACTTAGTTCTAATTTTATATGCATAGCAAAGATCAGAAAGCTTGCTATCACGAAGTAGTTGAAGAACATTTGGCTCAAGTTTAGAGCCTGTTGTTTGTAATTGAAGTGCGATATAAGAATCCGTCATTTTTAAACCAATGTTTTTTATATTAGTCGCTAGATTAAATCATATTTACCCAATACGGCTATGATTATGTTCTTAGAGATAATAACTGATTTATCATTTCACTAAGTCCAACCGAATAAACTGGCAATCTCCACGCTTAATAGATCCCTTTGTAATCATTACACTATATCCAGCTCTACTGGTAACAGAGATATATTCGCCTTGCCAGAATTATCAAATAAGGAAGGTATATATCTCGACAGCCTTTACCTGTGCAGCAATTGCTAAATCTTCTGGGGGATTGGATTTGTTTACCGATAAGGCTTGTTGATCCTTTTTCTTGGAAGTCCTTGGCAATCCCATTGGCGAGTAAGGAGTTCCCAATCCTCCGCAAACCGATAGAAACGGAATTACTGGCTCTGAAGGCACGTCGTTACTGTGGGGTGAGTTTTTCATATTGATCTTAATATTTACCACCAACCAAACAATGGTATGCCTTTACTTTTCACTGCATCTGCCAATGCAGGCGATATTTCAAACATACGCACTTCTTCTTGCTTTTTTTGTCCACGACTCACTAAATAGCGCATGGCAACCACTTCATTTTTTACAATTTTAGATTTCTCATTCTTACCTGAGTGTCAATGCTTGCTTAGAAGTGCACCACAGTTTGCGTGCAAAAGTGCACCAGTTTAAGACCTGTTTTTAAACCGATAAGAATCATTACCTGTTTCAACAATATCGCAGTGATGTACCAGTCTATCCAGTAATGCCGAAGTCATTTTTTCATCTGCAAATAACTTGCCCCATTCAGAGAATGCCAAATTAGTCGTCATGATGATACTGGTCTGCTCATGCAATTGACTGATGAGATGAAATAGCAAGGCACCGCCTTTTTGGCTAAATGGCAAGTAGCCCAATTCATCTAGAATCACCAAGTCGTATTTAGTCAGTTGCTGCGCCAGTTTGTGCTTCTGCTGATCTTTGTCTAACTCTAACTGATTGACTAAATCCAACACATTGTAGAAACGTACTCTAGCGCCCTTAGTCGCTGCATCAATTCCCAATGCGCTGGCTAAGTGCGTTTTACCTGTCCCTGGGCCACCCACAAAGATGATGTTGCGCTTTTGTTTGATATAGTCACCATCGAGCAGTAAATCAATGCTGGGTTGATGCACAGGTGACTGCTCAAACTTAAATGTCGTGAGCGATTTGTGTTGTGGAAACTTGGCTTGCACAATGCGATATTGCACACTCCGACGCTGACGATCTGTCAATTCTGTTTGTAATAATCGGCCAATAATATCTGGCGTGGAGCGTTTGCGCGCAATGCCATCAGTCACAATCTCATCCCAAGCTTCTGCCATGGCGCCTAGCTTAAGCTGTTCTAGTAAGGCAATACATTCATGCCGCTGCATACTGCACTCCTAAGCTGAGCAAGCTGTCATAACGTGATAGCTGTGCTTGTGGTGGCATACGCAGTGGTACATCGTAGCTGATGATTGAGGGAATCACAGGCTCTGTGAGGCGATGGATGATATTAAGTACTGCTTCTACCGTTGGTATTTCATTGTCCAATGCAATCGCGGCTGCCTTGACACCAATTTCCTCACCATAATCAGCAATCAAACTTAACAACTTGACCATGGCGCGATCTCCCTTGGGTTGTTTTAGCAAGTGACTTTGAAGCGTTTTAACGGGTTGTGGCAATGGCCAATGTAAGAACGGCTCGCCATTGCGCAACGCCCCTGGTTTGCGTTCGAGTGCCGAGAGATAATGCCAAGGATTATAAGTCGTCTTTTGCTTATCAAAACTGCGTGGGTGTTTAGCCACTTCACGGCCTTCGGCAATTACTTTTACTTCAGTAGCGCTGATATGTAACTCCACATTGCACAGCACGTAATTGCAAGGCACGCTGTATCTATGCGCATCAAAGAGTACTAGTGACAGTGAGTTAACTCGCACCCATTCAACGCGGTAGCCTTGATAAGGCTTGCATGGTGTGAGCGCACGTTGCTCTTGAGTAAAACGAACAGCGACGGTAACGGTCCTGTCCTCTGGATGCAATGCCGTAAGAATGCGATTCTCACACTGTTGCAACAAGAATGCATTAAATTCTTGCCATGTGTTAAAGGCTAACATCGGCTCAAAGACTTGCTTACGCAAAGTACGCACTTGTCGCTCGATTTGACCTTTCTCCCAGCCAGAAGCTGGCGTACATGCTACGGGTTCAATCATATAATGGTTCATGAGGGCTAAAAACTGTGCATTAAATTCACGCTCTTTACCAACACCGATGCTTTTAACAGCGGTCTTCATGTTGTCGTATATGCCACGATTAGGGACGCCACCAAAGTAGGTAAATGCGTGATTATGCGCATCCATGAGCATCTCCATCTTTTGGTTAGGATAAGCGCGGACAAAGAAGGCGCGACTGTGGCATAAACGGAAGTGTGCGACCTGTGCTTTTTGCACGACGCCAGCAATCTTGATGGATTCAGTACTCCAGTCAAACTGATAAGCATCGCCTATGGGGAAATGCTGAGGAATAAAGGTGACTGATGACACGGAACTTTGTGCTGTAAATTGCCGAATATAAGCCGATACTGAGCTGTAGCTCCCTTGATAACCACAAGACTTAAGCCATTCGTAATGACGGCATGCAGTCATACGTTTAATTTTAGGCTGCGTTTGTGCTTCTGTGAGGCGTTGATTAAGTTCTGTTAAAAAATCCCCCAGCATCGGGTAGCGCTTAATTGGTTTCTGGTAAACCGGAATCGCCGTTTGTTCTATGTGTTTCTTAACGGTTCTACGATTGATATTGAGTTTTAATGCGATGGAGCGAATTGAGAGGGCGTCTTTGTGATAAAGACGCCTTATCTTGGCTATGGTTTCCATACAGATCATCCTAGGTGAGCCTCGCAAAATTGCGAGAGTTTAACAACTCCTAGGGTGGTGCACTTCTACACGCAAATCCCTAAGAGATCTGGTGCATTTTTGCACTGAAATTAACAG
>CANFZA010000107.1 GCA_947451235.1 Methylophilaceae bacterium
CTCCGATTTTCTAAGCGCTAAAGCGCTTGAAAAGTCGTATGTACCACGGGCACTCCGATTTTCTAAGCGCTAAAGCGCTTGAAAAGTCGTATGTAGGAGCGGCGCCTCGCCGCGAAAAATGGCGCAACTTTCACCGTCGCTATCGCGGCGAGGCGCCGCTCCTACAGAAAATGGCTATGCTTGGAGTTTCCTGCGCTAACTAAGCTGAGTATAGTTCAGAGGCCTCTAATTCTAAATACACAATGCCGTCTTCAACTTTAGTATTAAAACAGGCCGTCTCGCCCACATCTGGCTCTTCTGCTTTACCATCAACTAAACTAATTTTCCAGCTATGCATAGGGCAGGCGATTTTATCGCCATAGACGATACCTTCTGATAAAGGGCCACCTTTGTGTGGGCATTTATTATTGATCGCGTAGATGCGGTCGTCTTCTAGACGAAATACGCCGACTTCAATATCTTTAGTACGCACGACGCGTGCGCCTAATTTAGGAATATCTGTTAGTGGTGCTACTTTTACCCAAGTACTCATATTTTCGTGTCCTAAATTCATTGCAAAAAATCTATAATCTCAGTTACCGTCATTCCGTGCTTGACACGGAATGACGAGCAGTGTGAACGCTGTAATGCTTTGTTTGTTATGTCTGACTTCTTATTGACGGATTGTTCTCTGATTTTTAATACTCAGCCTACGAAACCACTAGCAAATAAATCAATAAAATATTCAAAATAAACGAAAAAATCGCTATCCATTGCCATTTAACTAACCTGGCGCGGGCAATTAATGGTGTTCGTGCAGGCGCTAAAATGGGCTTTAACTCGCCATGTTCAAGCGCTAATATCATTTCTTCTGCAGTTTCAAACCTTAGCTTTGCATCATGCGCAATGGCTTTCAGAATGATGTTTTCTAGCCAATATGGCACATCTGGCCGATAACGCGTTGGCGGTATTGGTTGACCAAATTTTGGCCGCTGAAAAGGCTCTATTTCGCCATAAGGATATTTTCGCGTCAGCAGATGATATAGCGTAACGCCGGCGGCATAAATGTCACTTTGCGGCGTGGCGGGTTTGCCATCAAACAATTCTGGCGCCATAAAACTAGGCGTGCCGGGATTTTGTATGTTTGTGCCGGACTCCACCAGCGCACTTACGCCACTGCTCAGTGCAACACCCAAATCTAAAATACGCAGTCGTTGGTCGCTGGCTTGATGCACATTGGCCGGTTTAATATCGCGATGCACAATGTTAAGCCTATGCAAAGCGCCTATGCCGCGTAGCATATCGAGGCCGATTTTAGCCGTGCCAGCGACGGTAAAATGGTGGCCGCTATCTAGGCGCTGCTGCAATGTTGCGCCTTCATGCCAGCTCATAATGTAGTAAAGTTTGCTGCGTTTTTCTACCGAAACCGGAAACACTTGCGGCACATATTGTGAAACCACCCGCTTGGCCAGCCACTCTTCGTTTAATAAGCCGTTACAGCTTTCAACATCGGTGGCTAATAATGGCTGCAAGGTTTTTAACACAAATAATTGCTTGGTATTGATGTTACGTACTTGATACAACAAACTTGCGCGTGATTCGTGCAATACTTCAACGACTTCGAAGCCGTCAAGAATTTCGCCTACTTTCAACTTATTCGGTAAAGTTAAATGCTTGCCGCCGGCCAATAATTCAGTGAGCGTATCTTCGCCTAACTGGGCGATTTTAACGGCAACGGCAGTGCTATTGTCTGTGCTACCTTTTTCTATAGCGGTTTTAGTTAAATGCTCGCAGATCAGTTGCGGGCTGTCATAAAGCCCCATTGCATGATGAATATTTTTTTCACCTAAGATATCCCAAACGCCATCGCTCATGAGCGCAAATACATCGCCGACTTGCAATTGGCCTTCGCCAAAATCTACCGCTAAATGCTGATCTAAACCTACGGCACGCTTTAATACGTGGCGCATATCTGGCCTATCCCAAACATGGTCGGTGGTAATTTGCTTAAGCACGCCATCGCGCAATAAGTAAATGCGCGTATCGCCCACATGCGCCGTGTAATAACGCTGACCGCGTAGCAATAATAAAGACAGCGTAGTTGCCATGCCTGCCATATCACGGTTGGCGTTGGCTTGCGCAATCAGCCAGCGATTAGCCGCGGTAAGTACTTTATCTAAAGAAGCCAACGGCTCCCAAGTGTCTGGCGTGGCGTAATAATCTGAAGTGACCGTGCGGACTGTCATTTCAGAAGCTTCGCCGCCACCAGCATTGCCGCTAACACCATCAGCCACTGCAATTAATGCGCCTTTAATGTTGAGCTGCGCTTTGGCTGGCGTCACCACACCTACGTAATCTTCATTACGTGCGCGTGGGCCGGTTAAGCTGGCTTGACCTATGGTGAATTCTAATGACATTTAAAATAGCGACAATTAAATTATACTTTAGCAGTCGTCGCCGTACCCCAAGTGGTGCGCCATCTGTTTTTAACGCCAGCTAAACCTATCATGGCTAGCACAGCCAAACCTGCGAAAATCAATAAACCAGTTTGATAGCTACCGGAAGTTTGTTTAAAGTAGCCCAAACTTGCCGCCAGATAAAAACCACCTACTCCGCCAGCCATGCCCACTAAACCAGTCATGACGCCGATTTCTTTACGAAAGCGTTGCGGCACTAATTGAAACACCGCGCCATTGCCCATACCTAATACCGCCATCACCGGGATGATAATCGCTAATGCTAATTGATAGGTAGGTTGACCAAAACTCATGACGAATAGTAACACTGCGGCTACACCATACATGGCGAGCAAGGTGCGAATACCGCCAATACGATCTGCAATCATGCCGCCGATTGGGCGCACTAAAGAACCGGCAAACACACAAGCAGCGGTGCAATAGCCTGCCATCACTGGGCCTAAGCTATATAAATCGTTAAAGTAAATGGTTAAAGATGAGGCTAAACCCACAAAACCGCCAAAGGTAACGCTGTAAAAAAACATAAACCACCAAGCATCTTTATCTTTCAAAATAGCTAGATATTGGCTTAATGATTTGGCTGGCGGCGTATCTGGGCTATCTTTTGCAAAAATCATATACACCGCTAAAGCAATACCTAGCGGTATTAAGGCTAAACCAAACACATTATTCCAACCATAAGCGACGGCCAAACTAGGCGCAAATAATGCCGCGAAAACGGTGCCAGAATTGCCCGCACCAGCAATGCCTAAAGCTGTGCCTTGATGCTCAGGTGGATACCAGCGTGACGCCAATGGCAAAGCTACCGCAAACGCTGCGCCAGCAAAACCAAGGCCTAAGCCTAACAATAAGGCTTGCTGAAAAGTTTGTATGCCGTGCAACCAAGCAGTAAGTAAACTTAAAATGACGATGATTTGACCAATTAAACCCGCCATTTTCGGTTTGATTTGATCGACCAAAACGCCCATCACTATGCGCAATAATGCGCCGGCTAATACTGGCGTGGCCACCATTAAACCTTTTTGTGAGGCCGTTAATGTTAAATCTGTCGCCATTTGTACGGCTAATGGGCCAAGTAACACCCACACCATAAAGCTCAAATCAAAATACAAGAACGCTGAAAATAACGTGGGTTTGTGCCCAGCTTGCCAAAAACTTTTTTGCATAAAAATGCCTTTTCGATTTTTTAATAATTATCAAAAACTACAATGGTCTAAGTAAATAGGGCTTATACCGCAATAATCTCAAATTGCTTTTGCAATTCACTGCTTTTTACCCGCTCAGCCCAAGGCTCTACCGCGCCTTGTAACGCATATAACAAGCGTTCATAAGCCGCTTTGCGGCCTTCAGCGTCTTCTAACACGCGTTGTTTTACATATTCCAAACCAACACGCTCTATCCAATGCACAGTGCGGTCTAAATAACGCGCTTCTTCACGATAAATTTGAATGAACGCGCCTGAATATTCCAGAACATCATCGTGACCTTTTACTTTACATAAAAACTGCGCCGCTTCGGTTTTAATACCGCCGTTGCCGCCTACGTAAATTTCCCAGCCTGAATCTACGCCAATAATACCGACGTCTTTAATGCCAGATTCCGCACAATTACGTGGGCAACCAGACACGGCAAATTTAACTTTATGTGGCGCCCACATGTGGTCAAAGGCTTTTTCAATATCAATGCCCATTTGCGTAGAATTTTGCGTACCAAAACGGCAAAACTCTGAACCTACGCAAGTTTTTACAGTACGAATCCCTTTGGCGTAAGCGTAACCAGAAGGCATGTCCAAATCTTTCCACATGCCGACTAAATCTTCTTTTTTCACACCTAACAAGTCAATCCGCTGACCGCCAGTCACTTTCACCATAGGCACTGCGTATTTGTCAGCAACATCGGCAATTTTGCGCAATTGGTCTGGCGTAGTCACGCCGCCATACATGCGCGGAATCACCGAATAAGTGCCATCTTTTTGAATATTGGCATGCACACGTTCATTAATAAATCTTGATTGCGGATCATCTACCGCTTCATGCGGCCAAGTTGAAAGCAAGTAATAATTAAGCGCCGGCCTACAGCTTGCGCAACCATTGGGTGTGCGCCAGTTCATGCCTTTCATGGCATCTGGAATATTTAAATATTTATGCGTTCGAATCTCGGCGCGCACTTCTTCATGATTTTTATCGGAGCAACCGCAAATCGCTTTGCTGGTTGATGGTGGTGCATAACCGCCGCCTAAAGTAGACGCTAAAATCTGCTCAACCAAACCTACGCACGAACCGCAGCTTGAACCGGCTTTAGTTTGTTTTTTTACATCATCAATGGTGAACAAACCTTGGTCTTGAATGGCTTTTACAATCGTGCCTTTGCACACGCCATTACAACCGCACACTTCCATTTCATTGGTCATAGCGGCGGCTTTATCCTGGCCTTGATGGCCGGTATTGCCCAAAGAATCTTGGCCAAACATTAAATGGTCGCGAATCTCATGAATCGCTTTACCATCCCGCAACATTTGAAAATACCACGAACCATCCGCGGTATCCCCATAAAGCACGCTACCAATGATTTTGTCATTTTTGATGACGAGCTTTTTGTAAACCCCGCCAACGGCATCGTGCAAAACAATTTCTTCTCGCCCGTCATCGGCCGTTTCGCTACTGGCAAAATCACCGGCACTGAATAAATCGATGCCTGTGACTTTTAATTTAGTCGAAGTGACTGAGCCTTTATAAATACCAATGCCGAAATTAGCCAAGTGTGTTGCGCATACTTTGGCCATTTCAAACAAAGGTGCCACTAGCCCATAAGAAACACCTCGATGCGCCACGCACTCGCCCACGGCATACACGCGCGGGTCGTAAGTTTGCATGGTGTCGTTCACCACGATGCCTTTATTACAGTAAATACCGGCAGATTCAGCTAGCGCAAAATTGGGGCGTATGCCAACCGTCATCACCACTAAATCTGCTGGAATTTCCAAGCCATCCGTGAAGCGCACCGCTTGAACACGGCCAAGCGCATTGCCGATTAATAACTCGGTATTTTTGTTCAGTAAAAAGTTTAAGCCTTTTGCCTCTAAACTTTTTTGTAGCATTTTGCCTGCGGTTTTATCTAGTTGTTTTTCTAATAACCACTCGTTTCTATGCACCACAGTCACATCCATGCCCTGAATTTTCAGGCCATTGGCAGCTTCTAAACCGAGCAAACCACCACCAATCACCACCGCATGTTTATGCACTTTAGCTGCATCTATCATGTCATTGGTATCTTTAATATCTCGATAACCCAGCACGCCTTCTAATTCCTTACCCGGAATCGGCGGCATAAATGGTTTTGAGCCTGTGGCAATTAGCAGGCGGTCATACTCTGCGCTAGTACCATCTTCTGCATAAACCACGCGATTTTTACGATCAATTTTATTAATGCGTGCATTGGTATAAAGCGTAATATTGTGCTCGGTATACCATTCACGACTATTTAAAATAATGCCCTCAATCGTTTGCTCATTCGCCAGCACAGGCGATAACATAATGCGGTTGTAGTTAGGGTATGGCTCATCACCAAACACGGTAATATCATAAATATCCGGTGCAATTTTCAGCAATTCTTCAACGGTGCGCATACCAGCCATGCCGTTACCCACCACTACTAATTTCATTTTCTGCATAATTCAATCATCTTTTAGGTTAGATTATTTAGTGCGTTAATTCAGACTTCTATTACTAATAAGCAAGTTACATACCAACAGTAAAATTTAAATAATTACTTTTAATATCATTAACTTACGTTTTTTTATTAATTAAACCCGAATTAATTAAGCTTACATTAGTGCTAATGCACCAAGATGGGAATCCATGTTGGTGCATTAATTGATCGCCAACATTTGTGGCGTTTAATTGATTGTGAGTTTTTAAAAAGTGTACATTGCTGTTAACCAAAGTTTTTCAGTGTCACGAATGCGGCCCGCTTTGTATTGGTCACTTTCGGTGAATTTTCCATACTCTAATTTTGTCATGATGTTGCTGTTCACGTTATAAGTGACAGCTGCGTTCCACTCTTTACCGTATTTATTGCCAGTACCGCCTGTAGATTTAGCAAAGTCAACATCAGAATTAATAAGGTGATAATCAGCAAAGAATAAGAAGTCATCTAGGCGATATGTGGCTGTGACAAACGTATCTTTAATACCATCTCTTGGCGTAGCTAGAAACTTATCCACCCAGCCCTGAAACAAATGATTGGTGCCAAATGGTGTTTGAAATGCGTACAGGCCATTATTGCTTGATAGCTTTTCCTGATCGATACGAATATTAAAAGCATCAATACCAACACCGCCGCCTAGCTTGTAATAATGCGCATCAATCCGTGCATCGCCTCCGGAATAATCCGTTTGTTTCGCATATTCAGCGGTATAAAGCGCTCTTAAATTTGGGTTAAACGGATGTATGCCATCTAAACGTGCACCTATTGTTTTGTTAGATTGGTTGGCATTGGCATTAATATTGGAATTCGGCGCGTCTTTACCAAACCAAGCATTACCAAAACCTAAATCATCAAATCTTGAAAAGTAACCATAGCCAGTTACGCTTTCTGTGGCTGAAATACTGTATTTGGCATTGGCAATATCTAAAGCGCCAGCCGTGCGATATCTAGTGTTAATTTGATTGAGTGATTCAAAGTGCGCTAAATAAACACTGGTATCTGGAATGGTTTTGTTTGTTACTGAAACGCCGTCAAATACTTGCATCACTTGTCTAAAACCAATATCACCAATGAAGCGCACATTGTCTAAATTAGCTTGCTGGCGGCCTAAGCGAAACTTGGTATTTTTAATACCAGTCCAATCCACATAAGCTTGATTGATATTAGTTTGATCCGGATCGACCACTTTTGC
>CANFZA010000108.1 GCA_947451235.1 Methylophilaceae bacterium
GGCAAAAAAGAAAGCGTGTTATTACGTGACTTTCAAATGCACCCAGTACGTAACACTATTCAACACATTGACTTTCAACGTGTAAGTACTACAGAAAAAATCCACGTTAAAGTGCCTTTACACTTCATTAACGCTGATGTTGCACCAGGTGTTAAATTAGGCGGCGGTATTGTTGCGCACATTCTTACTGAAGCTGACGTTAGCTGCCTAGCAAAAGATTTGCCAGAGTTTATCGAAGTTGATGTAGCTACACTTGAAATGGGTCACTCAATTCACTTGTCACAAATTAAATTGCCAAAAGGCGTTACATTTGTTCAGCTTGCACATGACAACGATGCTGCTGTTGCTTCAATTGCTAAAACACGTGGCGGCGCATCTGCTGCAGCCGCTGCAGAAACACCAGCAGCTTAAGTTTTAGTCGCTGTAGTTTCACTAACTGTAGTTTAAGTCACATTGGTTTAGCAAAATAAAGACGCGCGCTTTTATTAAAAAGTGCGCGTTTTTTATTTAATCTAGGCCGTATTTAAACTGAGTAACATTTAAACAAAGCGACATTGAGCGCAATAAAAAGCCAAAGTAATATAAATAAAATATATATGAGCATCAAACTATTAGTGGGCCTAGGTAATCCTGGTGATAAATACCAAGCCACGCGACATAACGCGGGTTTTTGGTGGATAGATCAACTGGCGGCTTCCACAAACAGTAAATTGGCGATGGACGCAAAGTTTTTTGGCATAGCCGGTAAATATTCAGGCACAGACACCTGGTTACTTAAACCCACCACTTTTATGAACGCGAGTGGTAAAGCCGTAGCAGCCTTAGCTAATTATTACAAAATTTTGCCTGAAGAAGTTCTAGTCGTGCATGATGAATTAGATTTACCGCCCGAAACCGTCAAGCTTAAAAAAGGCGGCGGTCATGGCGGGCACAATGGTTTAAAAGATATTACTGCCGCACTTGGAACCGCTGATTTTTGGCGTTTACGTTTAGGCATAGGTCATCCGGGGGATCGCAATGAAGTCATCAATTTTGTATTAAAAGCGCCATTAAAAGATGAGCAAACTGCAATCAACCAGAGTATTGATAACAGCATACAAATAGTGCCGCACTTATTAAACGGTGACTTTGATACGGCAATGTTAAAATTGCATACTAAAAAACCCACATAAAGAATTGAATAGAGAAAAAAGATGAAATGCGGAATTGTTGGCCTACCAAACGTAGGAAAATCTACGCTATTTAATGCGATTACTAAGGCCGGCATTGCGGCTGAAAACTATCCGTTTTGTACTATTGAACCAAATGTGGGCATCGTTGAAGTGCCTGATACGCGCATGCAACCATTAATTGATATTGTTAAACCGCAAAAAACACAACCAGCGATTGTTGAGTTCGTCGATATTGCTGGTTTGGTGGCAGGCGCATCAAAAGGTGAAGGTTTGGGTAATAAATTTTTAGCCAATATTCGCGAAACAGACGCGATTGCCCACGTGGTGCGTTGTTTTGAAGATAGCAATGTTATCCATGTGGCCAATAAAATTGACCCAATGTCTGACATTGAAGTGATTAATACCGAACTAGCGCTTGCTGACATGGAAACGGTTGAAAAAACCATGCACCGTGAAAGCAAAAAAGCAAAAAGTGGCGATAAAGACGCCATTGCCTTAATGGCGGTGTTAGAAAAAGTATTGCCATGGTTGAACGAAGCCAAAGCAGTGCGTATGTTAGGTTTAGACGATGATGAGTTGCAAATTCTTAAGCCTTTATGCTTAATTACGGTTAAGCCAGTGATGTATTTGGCTAACGTAGATGAAACCGGTTTTGAAAATAACCCACTATTGCAAAAAGTATTGGATTTAGGCATTAAAGAAAGCGCACCAGTAGTCGCTATTTGCGCAAAAATTGAATCTGAAATCTCAGAACTAGAAGACGAAGATAAATCATTATTTTTAGCTGAATTAGGTTTAACAGAACCGGGCTTAGACCGCGTAATTCGCGCCACCTATGATTTGCTAGGCCTGCAAACTTACTTCACCGCTGGCGTGCAAGAAGTGCGTGCTTGGACTGTTAAAAAAGGTGCCACAGCACCACAAGCCGCCGGTGTGATTCATACGGACTTCGAGCGCGGCTTTATTCGTGCCGAAGTGATTGCCTACGCAGAGTTCGTTAAAAACAAAGGCGAGCAAGGCGCAAAAGAAGCCGGAAAAATGCGCCTAGAAGGCAAAGAATACATCGTGCAAGATGGCGATGTAATGCACTTCCGCTTTAACGTTTAAGGTTTTATTATAAAATAAGCGCAGTGCTTAATTTTGAGGCTGATTAAAAAATAGGATTGTGTATGAAATAACACAAACTTATTTTGACAAACTAGCCTTAAAACACTAAAATTGCGCCCTTGCTGAAATTTAAGCAAACAAGTTTACATGGTGATGTAGCTCAGCTGGTTAGAGCACAGGATTCATAATCCTGGGGTCGAGGGTTCAAGTCCCTCTTTCACCACCATTTTAAGGCCACATCCTCGGATGTGGCCTTTTTTATTTCACATCGTTATCTATCGTTATCTATCGTTATTTGTAGTTTTAAGCTGTTTTTTATAAAAATAAAATATATAAATCAATGAGTTGAAAATATGTAGTTTTATATTAAGTGAAATTCATTTATCGATATTCATATTTTTCTATCGTTATCAATATTTTTGCACACGAGGTTTTTTGATGGTATTCTAGATGGTATCGTCACTTTTCAAGAACTCGATACCATCAAATGCTTACAGAAACAAAGATTAGAGCGGCTAAAGGCAGAGAGAAAGACTATAAACTTTCTGATGAGAAATCACTTTATTTGCTTGTAAAACCCAGTGACTCTAAGCTCTGGCGTGTGGGTTATCGCCATGATGGCAAACAAAAAACACTTTCTCTTGGTATTTATCCAGACATTTCATTAGCTCAAGCTCGTGATCGACGAGACATTGCAAGAAAGCTATTAGCTGATGGCATTGATCCAGGCGAACAAAAAAAATCAGACAAAAATGAACGTAACGAAGAGTTGGTCAATTCATTCGAAGTGGTTGCTCGAGAATGGCACTTAAGCTACATGAAGGGCAAAGCTGAAAGTCATTCAGATAAAGTTATTAGGCGGTTTGAAAATTACGTATTTCCGTATATCGGTAAAACGCCTATTACTGACCTTAAACCACTTGATGTACTTCAGATTATTAAGCGTATTGAAAAACTTAACATTTTAGAAACAGCTCACAGAACACTTCAAACCATCAGTCAAGTGTTTAGGTATGGTGTACAAACTGGAAGGCTAGAGCGCAGTCCAGCTCTTGATCTCAAGGGCGCACTTCCATCCAGAAACGTTAAACACTTCGCGGCCTTTACTGAGCCTGATCAGGTTGCTAATTTTTTGCGTTCTTTAGATGCTTTAACAGGTGGCGTAACAGTACAAACTGCGGTTAGGCTCGCCCCACTGTTATTTTGTCGCCCTTGTGAATTAAGAAAGATGAAATGGGAAGAAATAGATTTTGAAAATTGCCAATGGAAATATCTCGTAGGAAAAGTTAATAAAAATCACCTTGTACCACTTTCAGAGCAAGCTCTAGCATTAATACTTGAGTTACTTCCAATTTCAGGTAATTTGCCCTACGTTTTTAAAGGTGCGCGTGACCCTAGACGGCCTATGAGTGAAAGTGCAGTAAATGCTGCACTAAAACGCCTTGGATATGACACCCAATCGGAGATTACTGGCCATGGATTCAGAGCTATGGCTAGAACGATGCTACACGAACGATTGGATATAGATCCTCACCATATTGAACACCAACTATCACATGCTGTACCAGATGCGCTTGGAACGGCCTACAATCGAACAAAATTCATTGCTCAAAGAACTGAAATGATGCAAATATGGGCCGACTATTTAGATGTACTTAAATCAGGAGCCAAAGTAAATCTGCCCAAGCTGGAGGTTGAATAAAACATATTTTTTTATAGTAACAAATACTAAACTGCAACCAACAATTATTCTAACGACCTCGGTCGGCATTGATATATTTGCCTCTTGTAGAAAGAACAAAACCCCATATATTTTCATATATGAGGTTTTGTTCTAACAGAAACGTTAAATTAAGGTTGATAACAGTTTATTGCGATGTTCATGCATCAAATTTATCAAGTCTGATTTTTTGACAATTCTGATACATTCAATACTTTTAGAAAAACAATTTGGCATAAACTTACTGATGAGCCAAATTGGGGCCACACTTTTTCCAGAAGGTAATAACTGAATTTGAGATTTAGCCAGATTAGATATTTTTTCTCTCACTGCCACATCTTTCCATTCATTCGTTTCATCGCACCAATCTTTTTGAATATATTTGAATTGATAATGGTTAGTTTTGGCTTTCTCTACTAACTTTCCATCAGGATCTACAAATAATTGAACGGGGATAAATAAATTAGCTGTTCCCAAAAATTGATAATTTATCCACTTCAAAAGTTCTTCAAATTTATTACACCCTTGATCAGTTATATCTATTACGACCTCGCCGTTTTTAAAAAGACAATAATCATCCTGCGCATAAAAGCCACCAAATTGAGTGGATAAGTGATTCCTACCACCTTTATGATCAATAACTCGCCAGATAATCTCGGTTTTTTCTTTGCCGCTTGTAAAAATAATTTTGATTTCATTCATTTTAGTACTCCATTGGTTATAAAGTTTTCAGCACGTCTAATTGATATAGTGAGAACACGAGTACTTAAATGTTTAAAATTTAATAATTATTTACTTTTGTGGGCGCGCTCAAATTTGAAGTACCAAAATTTACTAAATAAAGCGGGTGGAAATGAAAAGCATTGTTTGATACACGCCTCAATAAAACTGTAAGTCCCAAGCAAACTTGGATGATGGCATTTTTGGTGCGTAGACAATGATTACGTAAACCAAGATTATAAAACTGAGGGGATTTCGCTCCATTTAGTTGTATAGCTAGGACTTTTATTCCCCTGCTTCATTTTCCATGGTCGGCTAAATCCTTCACTTGCAAGTTTAATGGACTCCTTGCCCATCTTGCGATTGATATTGTCCATGGCTGACATCAACGCCGATGACTTTGGTGACGGCTGACTCGCACTAAACAAGTCGATCTGCACGCCATCGATAGATACAATTTCACTCAGCATGACACCGGCTTTGGCATAGTTGTAATTTGGCTTGTAGATCTTCTTTAAGGCCCATAGCGCGATGTTTACCAAGCGCCTGGTATCGTCAGTAGGACTTAATACCGGAATCGTGATGGCGTTGCTGTAAAATGGGTCGTCAGGCTTGAATGGGCTGGTTCTGATGTTCACATGTACTGAACCTGCGTAAGATTTTTGTTTACGTAACTTTTCTGCAGCTGTGCTCATGTAAAGGGTAATAGATTGCGCCAGACTGTTGTAATCACTTACCGTATGACCGAAGCTTCTAGAACTGATGATTTGCTTCTTGGCTGGGGTGATGTCTTCTAGCTCGATACAGACGGTACCGTTTAATTCACGCACGGTCTTTTCCATCACAACACTAAATTGCTGGCGCAGCCTTTCTGGGTTTGCGCGCTTCAAATCAAGCACCGTATTAAATCCTAAAGCCTGTAGCTTTGGCGCAAGATTACGACCAACACCCCAAATATCACCTACGTCCAATTGCCCTAGAAGTTCATCGAGTACATCAGGCGGCATGGTGTTGAAATTGCAGACGCTATTGAAAGCTGGTATTTTCTTGGCGCAGCGATTGGCTAATTTTGCCAGCGTTTTTGTTGAAGCTATACCAACACACACTGGTAGGCCGGTCCACTTAAAAATGCGCTTACGCATGTGCTGACCATAATTCACCAAATCGAGTCTTTGAAATGCTGTTAAATCTAAAAATGATTCATCAATGGAATACACCTCTTGGTCAGGGCTGTACTCACGCAAGATACTCATGACACGATTACTCATGTCCGCATATAGTGCATAGTTGCTAGATAAGCCTATGATGCCATGTTGTTGAGCTAAGTCTTTTAGCTTAAACCAAGGGGCACCCATTGCCACGCCCAAGGCTTTTACTTCATTGCTACGTGCCACAGCACAACCATCGTTGTTAGATAACACCACCACGGGCTTACCTGCCAGCTTAGGATTAAACACACGCTCACAACTGACGTAAAAGTTATTCACGTCAATCAAGGCAATATGACGAATTGGTTTTGCAGGCATGGCATTTTCTTTCATGATTTTACTGAGATGTTATTCATGAACAGCAATAGTGCTAGGTGTTGGGGTCGGCGCATAATGCAGTCATACGAACAAGACATGTTGTCGGTTCAACCAGTTAAAAACTTTGGAGAATTATTATGTGGACTACACCAGCAGCTACAGAAATGCGTTTTGGGTTTGAAGTTACAATGTACGTAATGAACAAGTAATCTGTTTCATTAGCAAGAACACCAAGCCTAGCTTAATCGCTAGGCTTTTTTGTATCTATTGTTAACTGATTAAAACCGCCTGAACGAACCCGTCACCACACCCCAAATCTCAAAGTTCATACCTTCAGTAATTTCAATGGGTGAAAAATCTCCGTGAACATTGGCCGGCATTAGCCTAACCACACCTGCTTTATTGCGGCTGAGTATTTTGATGGTGAATTCACCATCCACGACCGCCAAAACAATATTGCCTATTGAAGGTTTCTTACTCCGATCTACCACGGCCTTATCGTTTGGCAGCAATCCAACGTCAATCATTGAAAAACCTTGAATAGTGACAAAGAAAGTCGCATCTTTTTGGTCAATCAGAAATTCACTTGGGTCTAGTCGCGTCTCCATGTGATCTTCGGCGGGACTAGGGAAGCCTGCGGAAACTTTGGAGGTATAGAGCGGCAGTTTGATGGCTAGTGTATTTAGCGCGGGCAATGCAAATTCGGTCAAAGCATCAATAGTCGAAACTACTTTCCTGCGCTGAAAAGCAACAAGGAAATCTTGAATCACAGGCGCTTGGCTGGTAGGAATGCGAAGGACGGAGGTTGGTTCACGAAATTTACCCGTGCCTTCTTTGCGTCCTGCGCCTGCGCGTTTTCCGCCATTTTGTTTGATGATATTTCCATACATGTGATTATTGTAACAATAATTA